>JBAQNU010000020.1:0-2055 GCA_049304095.1 Candidatus Moraniibacteriota bacterium
TTTCTTTTCCCAAACTAAACACAGCTCCGTCATCTTTGGTATTTTTCCATTTTTTTGCCACAGGAAAAAATTTTCTGATTTTAGAAATTAATTCATTGGATTTGTTTCCACCTCCTCCATCTTCTAATTCTACGAATTTATTTTTAAATTTTAAATTGTCATTTTCCATTTTGAGATTTGCATTTTCAATTATTATATCGATATTCTACATTACAACTCCCTTCCACCGAAACCATACAAGCCCCCTGCGGGCTTTCCGGCGTACAAGCTCGCCTAAACAATGAACAACCTTTTGGCTCAATAAGACCCTGTAAAACCAACCCACACTTGCAATTGCTTGGTTTAATTATTATTTCTTTTTTTATTTTAGTAATTAATTTTCTGTAAACAAAACTTGCATCTTGCAATTGATATTTTTTGCGAATTTTTAGTCCCGAGTTTTTGATCTCTCCCAACCCTCTCCAGCGCGCGTCACAAACTTCAAAAACTTCTGAAATTAATTTTAACGCTTTTTTATTCCCTTCTTTTTTCACTAGTCGACCGTAAGCATTTTCCACGCGCACTTTATTTTCCAAAATCTGCTCAAGCAACTTATCAATCGCGACCAAAACATCTACACCAGAAAAACCAGCCACAACCTGCGGGATATTAAATTTTTGATAGACTTCTGTGCCAATCATGGCACTAACGTGGCCTGGATCAATAAACCCATCAACCTTTATCTTCTGATTAGCCAAAAGCACTTCCATCGCTGGCGGAAAAAGCTTGTGAGCGCTATATACGGTGAGTCCATTTTTTATCGCCCAAGCGGTCATCCCTGTTGTTGTTTCAAATCCCAAGCCAAAAAAAACTAAACTGGGCTTTTCTTTTTGCAACTCAACTGCTTCGGAAATAGAATAAACGATTTGCACATCCGCGCCGTTTCTTCTTGCTTCTTCCAAGCTCATCACATTTCCCGGCACGCCCATAGTATCGCCATAAACAGCCACTGGAATTCTCGCGAGTGCAAGACCCACCATAACATCAATATCCGACTGATCCGTCACACACACCGGACAACCTGGTCCAGAAACAAGCGTAATATTTTTCGGCATCAGTTTTTTGATTCCATGTTCCGCAATCGTCTGCGAATGCGTACCGCAAAGCTCCATCAGGCGAATAGGGCGTCCGATTTTTTTTGCCTTAATGTGTATATTTTTAACAAGTTTGTCCATTTTAGTAAAATAACTTGCGGGGAACATAGGGCATAGGCGGTAAGTTAAGTCATAAGTCCTGGGTCATATGTCAGGATGTTGGAAATCCAAAAACCTTTTACCTAAAACTTACCCTACTGCCTAAACCCTATGTTCCTTATGACCAAGATACCCTTGCATTTCTTTCGCATATTCGCCGTCCATCTTCTCAATCGCAAAACCAGCGTGCACCATCACGTATTCGCCAATTTTAACCGAAACCAAGGAAATATTAATCTCTTTTTCGATGCCATTAAAATCAACTGTCGCCAGTTGATTTTTGATTGCTGTGATTTTCCCAGGGATTGCAAGACACATACGCCTAAATCTTCAAATCCGAATATTCTCGCAAGGTTTTGAGAGTCGCCTCAACCGTACTATTCTCCGTATTGAGCAATTTCACATTTCTAAAGCGCTCGGCGATTTTCGTCACCACCTCATCCGCCCAGGAGGGCGTGAGAACTTTTATGCCCAAAAAATCAATTTCTATTTCCTCATTCTCGGCCACATCTTTTAAGTTATACGCCGACATTGCCAAATAGGCTTCTCGCCCAGCTGGACGAGAAATCAAAACTTCCCCATAATTTTTCAGCTCAATCTTCATATTAATAGGATTATAATTTTATGATTGCCAGACTTCCAATAACATTTTCACCAAATTCTTCTATTATCATTCCGTCATTCAATTCCGCCTTGGCTTTTCCGGAAATAAAAGTCAGATGCATTTTTTTATTTTTAACATTTTCTCTTACGAATTTCAAGCCGTTCCCTCTCGATTCCGGCGCTCTGCCAGAAATTCTTTCTGTAAAAGCCGTCGTCAAGG
>JBAQNU010000021.1:0-6505 GCA_049304095.1 Candidatus Moraniibacteriota bacterium
CTGAAGGTGCAGTAATTTTTTCGCCCAGTTTGTCCAAACTCTCACCGGCCTTTTGATCTCCGGTCGAAAGCACGGTTGGCACAAATTTAGTTGTGTCAGGCAAGGCTTTGTCTTTGACTGGTGCAAAGTCTTTTTTGTCACTGCCCGCACCAGGGTGAGTGAGTGTTCCAAATTCTTGCACGGCAATAATCCCAAGCGTGCCATTCACCTCTCCCGCTGCCACCGCCACTCCAATTTCCTGATAGTTCACATTCATTATATTTTTCCGATGCGTCGGACTATTCATCCAAGCCGCTTGTTCGCTTTCGGCTGTGATAAAATTGATAGCCAAATTTTCTCCCGCATATCTATAGTCATACCCGACTGTTTCAAACCAATGCCAAGGAGTGAGTCCAGCTGGTGAGGTATGAGCAAAATAGTGATTCGTCACCATATCGTTCACTTTCGCCTTTGCCACCTCGGTCAGCTTTTCACTAGTCGCCAGTTCCAGGAGTCCTTCTTTGGAACGCGCCTCATTCACATAGCGAATCACATTCTCAGCATTAATTTCACTAGCCCATGTCATTGGAACAAAACCTAAAGTCAACATCAAACTGACTATGACGAGAGCAATACTATTGATTTTTTGTGTTGTTTTCTTCATCTTGGCATTTTAATCCCCCTTTTTTGATTAGTCCTAAAAAACATAAAAACGGGCTTTCACCCGTTGTTTTGCACCTCTCTCTATTCACTATACTACCATTATAGCAGGTTTGAGGCTGTTTGTCAAAGAAAAAGGCTTGACAAAATGGCCCAAGGTGCTAGATTGTTACTACTTAGGTTCCTCTTCCTCCTAAGTATATATCCTGCCAGTGAAGCTTTCGCCCAAAAAGTTCCGCTGGCAGGAGCCTAAAAAATTTCGATATCTCGGAAAAATCTTGCACAAAACTTTGTGTAAAAAATTCCGCCATATCGTAAAAAATATCTTGACCCATGGAGTCCTCGCACTTTTCATGGGTCTCTTCTTTTTTAAGACACAATTTATCACCACAAAAAATACTTCCTAGTCTTTCTTAATAAAGATAATATATTTCACCTCATCAATCAAAACCTCTTTTTGCAAGTCTGCCTCGGCCAGTTCGCCGGCGGAAATGTTATTCGCCAAAGTTTCTTTGGCAATGAGCTCACCAAATTTCGCAAACACTTCCTCAACGCCAACATAACCAATCTGGATATGATTATCCACTTCATAACCCGCCTCTTTTCGCATCTCCTGAATCGCCCGCACCAACTCACGCGCTGTGCCTTCCAGTTTTAGTTCTGGGGTGATTGTGATATCGAGCAAAATATTTTCTTCTTGCGCCTCCAAAACCACAACGCTTTTGACATTCAACTCTTCTTGCATAATTTCAACCAACTCTGCGTTTACGATTTTATGTTTGATTGTAGCTCCGGCCAATGGCTGACGCACTTTAATTTTATTCAACGCTCGCTGTTGCAATCCCTCAGAAATCACGTCGCGAACTTTTTTCATTTCAGCGTTTAACTCAGCATCAATTAGTTTCTCATTCGCAACCGGAAAATCCACCAAATGCACCGATTCTTCGCCTGTTAAATTTTTATACATCTCCTCGGCAATAAACGGCGTGAACGGTGCCATCGTTTTAGCTAGCTCTACCAAGACATAGTGCAAAGTTTCATAGGCACTGTTTTTGTCGCCGTCATTTTCACTTTTCCAAAAGCGTTTGCGACTTCGTCGAATGTACCAATTGGAAAGATTATCCACAAATAGCTCAAACGGCCTGGTCGCTTTCACGAGATCATAGCCCTGCATATTCGCATCAACTTCACCGATCAGCTTGTGCAATTCAGAAACAATCCAGCGGTCGAGCAAATTTTTCGAATCGGACACCGCGCCTAATTTATTTTTCGGCTCCCACTGATCCACTCCGGCATAAAGTGTAAAAAATGCATAGCTGTTCCAAAGTGTAGAAAGTACTTTTCGCTGGATATCCTGAATGGCTTTTTCCGAAAAACTGATATTTTGCGCGTTGAGCAGTGGTGAAGACAAAAGATAGAAGCGCAGTGCATCAGCGCTATGTTTTTCTAAGATAATATTTGAATCGGGGTAGTTTCCAAGAGATTTCGACATTTTCTTGCCATCTGACCCAGCAATTGTTCCAGTTGTGACAACATTTTTGAAACTAATTTTGCCAAAAATTCCCACTGACAAGACATGTAGGACATAGAACCAAGCTCTGGTTTGTGCGATATATTCGGAAATGAAATCCGTTGGAAAACTTTTTTCAAACACCTCTTTGTTCTCAAAGGGATAATGAAACTGAGCAAAAGGCATCGAACCAGCTTCGATCCAAGAATCAAACACTTGCGGAATTCTTTTCATTTCTCCTCCGCACTTTTCACATTTGAACGTGATGTTATCCACTCCTGGCCTGTGATAATCAGGCAGCTCTACTCCGGACAATTCTTTCAACTCTTCATATGAACCAAAAACTTTCAGCTCTCCACAACCTTCATGCTCGCATTTCCAAACTGGAATGGCTGTGCCAAAATAACGGTCGCGCGAGATGTTCCAATCCGGCGCACTTTCAATTCCATTTTGAAAACGGCCATGTTTCAAAAATTCCGGATACCAATTTATCTTTTCATTCTCATCGAGCAAATTTTTACGAATCTTGTCCACGTTCACATACCAGGCCGGCTGAGCTTTATAGATTAACTTTGTGTGACAGCGGTGGCAATGTGGATAACTATGCGTGATTTGTTCGCGCTTGAAAAGAAAATTATTAACTTTGAGCCATTTCACAATATCATTATTCGCATCCCAAACTTTTTGCCCCTGCCATTCCCCTTCCATGAACTGCCCTTCTTCATCGACATTCATTATGATCGGAAGATTATTCGGCTTTCTCACATTAAAGTCATCCTCACCAAAAGCCGGAGCAATGTGCACAATTCCCGATCCATCTTCCGTTGTCACGAAATCTCCAGCTATCACGCGATAGCTATTTTCTTTAAAATTATCATGCACTTCAATATTTTTGACAACATTTTTACTCCTTTTTTCTAATCTTTTGTCATCCTTAATAGCGAATACGGACTCGTCATTTTCCTTCAAATCAGAACTTTTTAGTGACGGCACAAATAGGCCATCCTCAACATTCTTCTTATTATAATCAAAAATTGGTTCATACTCCATACCAACCAAATCCGCACCAGTTACATCATCGTGAACGATTTCAATTTCTCGATCTTTAAAAACATCGCCTACTCGATCGCTAGCTATAATCAAAAGCTCTTTTACGCCATCTACTCTCAGCGCTGTATATTTAATATCCCTCCCCACCGCTAGCGCCACATTCGCCAAAAGCGTCCAAGGTGTTGTAGTCCACACAATCATATACACTTTATCTTTCGTTTGATACTTTCCCCCAGCCCATTTTTGATTAGGCTTCAAGTGAAACCTCACATATACAGAAGGATCGCTATCCATCTCATAGGAATTATCCATCGCGATTTCAAAATTTGAGAGAGGCGTGGAACAGCGTGGACAATAGAGCGAGACGCGCACATCTTCATAGATGAGACCTTTTTTGTGAAGCTCCGAAAACGCCCACCAAACTGATTCCATATAGCCCTTATCCATTGTCTTGTAGGCGCCTTTGAATTCCACCCAGCGACCGACGCGATCAATCACATCTTCCCACTCACTGGCAATTTGCGAAGTTTCGCGCAGACATGCTTCATTGAACACATCCACTCCAATTTTTTCAATGTCTTTTTTACTTTTCAGTCCCAACTTTTTCTCCACCATATTCTCCGCCGGCAGCCCATGACAATCCCAGCCCCAACGCCGTTCGACGCGAAATCCCTTCATTGTCCAATAACGAGGAACTGCATCTTTCACAATCGAGGAAAGCAAAGTACCATAATGTGGCACGCCGGTAATGAACGGTGGTCCATCATAGAAACTATAATATTTATCTTTGCTGCGCTGCTCGACAGATTTTTGAAAAGTCCCATCCTCTTTCCAAAACTGGATAATCTCACGCTCCATCTCAGAATACTTTTTTCTTGAATCAACTTTTTTAAACATAAATTTAAATATAAAAATTAAAAATCCCTATGCAAACAAAATGCATAAGGACGAATAAATCGTGGTACCACCTTAATTCCCCCGACGTCACGTCGGGGCTCAATCACAGCGCTGACGGGCTTACCCGGAAGAGTCTAACTCGTCCGACGAATCCGCCAGCCGGCGGAGAAGGCGGATTGCCCTCAAAGTTTCGTCGCACGTTTCTTTCTTCGAGACTTCGGAATTGATAGTTCCTCAAACGTCTTTTTAATTGTAATTTGATTCTAGCCTAATTTCGGCTTTTTAGCAACTACATTATAAAAGGGCCACGGTTTTTAACCATGACCCTTCCTTATCCCGACTGTTTCTGCCCGCGCCTTATTGGCACTGGCAGAATTTCTCCGGCGCATCATAGTTTATGATACTGGGAGTGCCGGACTTTGAAAATAATTCCTTGTCCGCCAACGGTGAACCCATTAGCTCGAAGAATTTCTGAACTGCTTCGACAAAGACTCCCTGATTATCAGGCGTCACCTCAAAATCATGGTAATAGCCGAATGAATCAGGTCTTGGAGAGTACCAAATTTGTGGCCTCAGATAGAAATTCATTATCTTGGCGTATTTTTCGTATATCCGTTGAAATTCTCGCCAATTCCCTTGGTTGTCAGTGGACTTTAAGAATGTCTGCTCGAACGTTAATCCACGACTTTCATCCAGGACATCTTGGTACGATTTTCCTACGCTATTTGCTGCATACCCGTACCACCTGCATTGGTCTTGCTGATTAGCGCCATAGCTCATTGGTTGCAACAGCCTAAATTCTAAGTCCCCATTCCATCTCTGGCCAACTGTGATCAACTTTTGTGCAATTTCCATTTCCACCAAGCCGGAGACAACATTCCTGTTGTTTTCTCGCGCAGCGAGAACAGATATCTCGGCAGGTGTCCGATCATGCTCTGCACTGCCATCTCTCAACTCATCCAGAGTAAGTCCCCATTTGGCTAACAAACCGCAGGGGTCAGCATTTCTTTCGTTACTCCCTGCTATAACAGGAACATAAAACAGCAGGATAATAACCAATACCGCCAAAAACGCTTTTGTCTTCATTCTGTTTCCTCCTCTTTTGATTGTAAAAAGAAAAACTACCTATTTGCAGAACGCCTGCAAATAGGATAGTCAATAATACCGCAATATTTTCAATTTGGCAATACCAGCGCTATAAGCTGATTATTCCCCTATCTAATTCATAGATATGCCCAAAGCCCAGCTGTTTCATGATTGCTAGTGCGGATTTGCTCCTGTTGCCAGAGCGACAATAAATTAAGTAAGTTTTATTTTTATCCAACTTGTCTAATTCTTTCGCAAAATTCGCCGCATAAAAATCCAAATTAATTGCGCCAGGAATTGCACCACGAGAAAATTCCTCTTCCGTTCGCACGTCCAAAATACAAAAATCCCCAGCCTGGGATTTTTGTTTGATGATTTCTTTCGCCTCAGAGGCATCTATTGATTTCCAAAATTTTTCCATTCAATTCTACTGCAAAGATTTATATAACTCCAGTGTCTCCCTGGCTGTTTTTTCCCAATTGAATTTCTCCACTTGCACGCGACCTTTTTCGCGGTAACTATTTTTCAAATTTTCATCTTGGGAAAAATCAAACATCGCGTCGGCAATTTCTTTTGTGTCCAAAGGATTCACCAGCTTTGCCGCGTCTCCGGCAATTTCTGGAATGGAAGAAACATTAGAAAGAATGGCTGGCACACCAGTGGCAAAAGCTTCGAGCACGGTTGTGCCAAAACCTTCATAGAGCGACGGCATCACGAAAAAATCGGCTTGCGCAAAGAGCGGCGCCAAATCATCTCCCACTACATAACCGGTAAAAATGACTTCTTTGTCAATTCCCAAATCTTTTGCTAGACGTTTATACTCCGCCGCGAGCCATCCCCGTTTTCCAGCCATAACTAGTTTATAGTTGAAATTTTTCCCAGTCGTCGTGAAACGTTTTTTGAATTCTGCGAAAGCCTCCATGAGGCGCGTGATATTTTTCAGTGGCTCAATCGTTCCCAAAAAGAGCATATATTTGTCCCCAGCTTCCATACCATAGCGAGAAAGCACCTCCGCGCGCGACATGACTGATTTTTCTGCTAAACGCTTGTCATAACCACTATAGATCACGCTGACTTTCTCCTCGGGGCATTTGAAATTTTCACAAATATCTTTTTTAGTTGAAGCAGAAACAGCAATCAACTTGTCCGCGCGACTAATCGCAAAGTTGAGTAGTGTTTTAGTTTTTGCTCGCGCGAGTTGCGGAAAAACTTCCGGCACTTTCATAACGGCCAAGTCATAGATTGTCACAATAGTTTTTCCCGAATAGGTGCTAGGAATTCGACTCATTGGTGAGGTTGTGTGCAATACATCTAATTTTTCAC
>JBAQNU010000022.1:0-66430 GCA_049304095.1 Candidatus Moraniibacteriota bacterium
CGGCAAAAATACAAGCTGCTTATACGTCCAATAATCATGTTGGTCTAGCATTTTCAGGTTACAACACGGGATTAAGTGAAATGATGAGAATAATAGACGGCAACGTCGGCATCGGGACGACGGGGCCGGGGTATCCATTGCATGTTGTCGGCAATGAATATGTAAATGGTTGGAGACTGGGTGTCACAGGATCTGCATTAACGTGGAATATTGGCTCTGACGTGAAATACATAGGAACTAATTATGGGGCGGCTATAAATAATGAAACAGATGGAAGGATGGCGTTTTACACTGCGCCAAGCGGAACCGCTGGTAATGCGGCAACTCTTACGGAAAGGTTGACAATATTAAATAGTGGCAACGTCGGCATCGGGACGACGGTGCCGGGGGCGAAGTTGGATATTAAAGGGGGTGCTGATCTTGCGGGTTCTGGTTTACGATTGACATATTCACAATTGGCCACATATTATTGGGACATTCATCGAGATAATCTGATATCAGGTACCGGCGATCTCTTGTTTGATAATGCTGAAGGTGGAAGTGCAACTTCTAGGGTTGTATTCAAAGGAAACGGCAACGTCGGCATCGGGACGACGAGCCCCCTCTATAAATTAGATGTAAAATCCACCGGCACGGATATCGCTCGTTTTCAAAGTGACAACTCTACTGGTTGCGCTATCTCCGTAGGCGGAGTAATTGCTTGCAGTTCCGACGAAAATCTCAAGAAAAATATCTCTGGCATTGAGTATGGCCTCACCACTCTTTTAAGCCTGCGACCCGTGGAGTATAACTGGAAATCAGAAAATAATTCTGTCACCAAGAGTCTTGGTTTCATTGCTCAAGAAGTGGAGCAAATCATCCCCAAGCTCGTCACAACCAATTCTGATGGCCTAAAACAACTCAATACCATTGGACTAGTGCCGGTGGCAATCAAAGCGATTCAAGAGCAACAGTTGCAAATCAGCGGACTCACCAATAATCAAAACAAAATTGTCAACCAGTTGACCGGACAATTAGCTGATCAAACTCTCAGTGTGGATAACAAATTACAACTCATCGGAGCGAGTCTTGATGAACTTACGACCAAACAAATCGAAAAATTAAAAGACCAAATAGCCTCTCAAACAAAGGATATTTCCGACCTGAAAACCCAAATGGCTGATATCCAAACCAACATGTACCTCGAAAGATATGATGAACTATGGAGTTTCTATGAAAACTTTGAACTGGCAAAAGTGCCACTCAAAAATGCCTTGGAGAATGTGTTTGAGGGGAAGATTACCGCTAGTGATATTGAAGCGTTGAGCACCATTAAAGCCAAAACTATTTCCGCCGATAGTATTTCGCTTACGGATGCAAAAACCTCCGGCAGAGGCGTGATCGAAGCAGGGAAGACAGAAATCATCATCAACACAATCTACGTCGACAGCGCGTCCAAAATCTACATCACCTCACAAGGCACGACTTTTGGCAAAAATCTATACTTTGATGAAATCGTGGACGGACAAAGTTTCAAGGTGAAAATAGACGCGCCGGCCTTGGAAAAAGATATCAAATTTAACTGGTTAATCGTGAAATAATTTTCCGAAAATCAATCAAAAATTTTTAGTTTCCATATCACGATTTCTCGCCAAAATGCCAAAATGTTGTGAAATCGTGAGATATGGGCGTTGTGAAATCGTGATATGGACCCATTATTGAAATGAAAGAAACACAACAAAAAAATCGACAAATTGTCGATTAAAAAAACAAAAACAAAATAGTCCGACTAAAACGCCCGAATCTCCACCCCCAGCTTTTGCTTAAAAACTCGTTTTATTTGCCTAATCTCTTCTTTTATAATCACAAACTCTTGCTTAAAGTCTTCTTGTGCTTTGACATAGCCGTCAAGTGATATTTGACTATTGTTTATGTCAGATTTCAATTCAGTTTCCAGTTCATCAAATCGCGCATCTACATTATTAAAGCGGACATTAACCCGAGCTTCTAATGTATCAAACCGAGTGTCCATTTTATCAAACCGATTATCCACTCCATTAAAGCGACCATCAATAGCACTCAGAATAATTTGAGTCTGTTCCTCAAAGCGCTTGTCCAGGTGTTTTTCAGTAACGTATTTATTTGTAGCTTTATTTTTCTTAAGCATATTCTAATTTTAGCGCAAGGCTAATTGTATGTCAAATCAAAATGTAGTAGAAAATTCAACACCAGGCGCGGAAGAAAAAATCCCTATGAGTATTGAGAAAAAAAATATCCCAAAAAAGAATTTTTTGGAAATCAGTTGCCCAAATTGTCATGGCACCAATTTTGTCAAACGCAGAACACGTCAAAAGAAAAACGAAATTGTTCAACTCTATCTTTGCAATGATTGCCAGAAAACATTTACCCCGGGCGCGACCAAAGGCAAACATCATTCTATTGGCGTTATACTAGATGCGATTAGTTTGTATTATATCGGGTATAGCCTTGAAGAATCAGCAAGAAGAGTTAGTCAAATTATTAATGAGAATAAAACGTCCCATTTCCAAAGTTCTTCAGAAGTTGTAAACAATGGTCAAAAAGGGACTGCCATGGGGGAGAGTAGGGGAAATAGTTTTGTATTTGACAAGTATATAATAATCTGATAATATTAGATATGATAAGTATAAAATAATCAGAAAATATAAATAATATGCTTTATTCAAGGGATATTCTAAAAAAAATTGAGCGGGTGATTTCTCGAGAGGAATTTATTATCCTCACTGGCGCGCGCCAGACCGGCAAAACATCGCTCCTGCTTATGCTCAAAGGTGGCCTGGAAGAAAAAGGGCATATTTGCCATTATTTCAACCTGGAAAATCCGGAGCATCTTAAATTTTTCAATGAACACCCATTTAATTTATTAGAGGCGATTCCCACGCAAAAAACCAAGCAGTATGTTTTTATTGATGAAATTCAATACTTGAATGATCCCAGTAATTTTCTAAAACTGCTTTATGACGAAAAACGCACTCAAGTGAAAATTATCGTTTCCGGCTCATCTTCTTTCTATCTCGACAAAAAATTTCACGACAGCCTAGCTGGTCGAAAATTTTTATTTGAAATTTATCCCTTGAATTTTGATGAATTCCTGCTTTTCAAAGGTGAGGAAAAGTTACTGCTAGAAAAAGGAAAGAAGTTATCACTCTATCTGCAAAAAAAAGTTAGCGAGCTGTGGCAGGAATATGTCGTCTATGGCGGATATCCTAAAGTCGTCTTGGCGGAAAAGCCAGAAATGAAAAAAATTTTGCTGGAAGAAATTGGTGCGTCCTATATCAAAAAAGACATTGCTGATGCCGGAATTCGCAACAGTGAAAAATATTTTTTCCTCTTGCGCCTACTAGCCGAACAAACCGGCCAATTAGTTAATTCGCAAGAATTGGCCAGCACACTGGGTATCGTGCATAAAACTGTGGAAGAATATCTCTATGTGATGAAAAAGTCCTATCAAGTCGCTTTTATCGTTCCGTTCTACAAAAATTTACGCAAAGAACTAGTCAAAATGCCCAAAGTCTATTTCTATGACCTGGGCTTGCGCAATTTTTTCTTAGATGATTATTCCGCGCCAGAAAAACGCAAAGACAAAGGAGCTTATTTGGAAAATATTATTTTTTGTGGACTGTTGAAAGAAATCAAAGATGCCGGAAAGATTAAATTTTGGCGGACGCAAGATCAAAAAGAAGTGGATTTCGTGGTGAGAAATAGGGCGTACGAGGTTAAATACGATTCGGCAAAATTGAAGGAGGGGAAATACGCGATATTCAAAACAGAGTATCCTGATATTGAATTTTCATTCCTTACTCAAAAAGACGTGTTGAAAAGATTTTACGGCTGGGATGACGTGACGCAGATCGGGCTATGATTTAAAATTGGCGGAAATATATTGAAGTGGCGAAATTGGAGGGGAAATAGAAATTAAAATGGCGCTAGCGATTCATCTCAAAACTTTCCACTCCATCAGCACTCAAAAGATAGACTAAGCTATTTTCTTCATTCACACTAAAATCGTCGGCCTCGGCGATTTTTGCGTTATAGTATTGAGCCAGAATTTTCCCGTCATTGTCCAATTTCACCACTCGGGCATTGGCTTTATCTAGCACATAGAGATTAGCGGAATCTCTTTTGGTGTAGAGTTTTGTGAACTTGATTGATGTCGCGGTCTCTTCAATTGAGAACTCCACTTTTTTGCCGCGGAATAATTTTTGAATCTCGTTTTCGCTAGCCAAAAAAACATTTTCATTGATGGCCATATTTTTTGCATCAGCCAAAACCAACTCATCTTTGAGCCAGGCGGTTTTTTCTCCAAAACCGCCCTCCGCGCGAGGATAGCGATAGATCTGATTGTTTTTTCCGTCAAAGAGATAGGCATAGGTCAAATAAGTCTCGGCGGAGACAATCTCGGAATTTTCTGGAAAGGTGAGATTGTTGGGAGTGAATTTCCCCGTGGCTGGCGCGAGAGATGCGACGCGATTATTTTTAACCAGAAAAATTAAATTTAAATCATCCATGCCAAAAAACATTTGGGGATTTTGGAAATCAGTAGGAATCGCGATTTCTTTTTGGCTTTCCATATCAACTACTGCCGTACCCCTTAGAGCAAATAACTTTCCATTGAGATTCTGAATTTTTGTTAGGCCTGTACTGACAAATATTTCAGTAAGATCAGCTAGGCGTGTAACGTTTTTGTCTTCTTCTAGAGGTAGGGTGACGACTGGCGTTTCCACGACTGGTGCGGGCGTTTTTTCAGTTAGTTGTCTCTCCCAGCGAGAAATCCAATAGGGGACGACCAGAAGAAGAAAAAGAATCGCAACAACAGAAATTTTTTGTTGAGCATTGAATTTTCCGATTAGTGTTTTCAGCTTGGAAAAATCTGGCCAAAGATGACCAATTTGAGCAGTCCAAGAAGTTGCCTCAGTTTTTTTGCCAGCAAAAATACCACGTCGACTTTTGGCAAAAAAAGTTTCGACGTTTTCTTCGGCGGGAGCTTTTTTAGGTGTAATGAGACTTTTTTGCGCGTTGCGTTCTTTTTGTTTTTTAGCATAATAAGCTTTGGCAAAAGTGCTGGTGCGCAGAAAAAATTTAGCAGGCCAGCGCAAGATTAAAATAGAAAGATCAACAAATTTTTCCCAGAGCCAGATGGAACCCGCCTTTATCTTCGGCGCATAATTTTGATATATCAGTCGTAGAGATGTGGCACTGCCACGTCTTTCTTTCGACGCAGATGGCACTTCTTCGGCGCCCACTTCCTTTTGCAAATTACTGCGAATCAGCGCTTCTAGCTCATCGGAAGTTTTTTCTTTTTTAGTTTTAAATTTAGGGGTAGTTTCTTTGAGATAGCGTGTGAAAGCTTGTGTGGTGCTTTGAGCTGTTTTTCCAAAGGCCACCGCCAAAAAAGCAAGTTTTTCTTTTGCATGTGAAAAATCAAAAGCCGGTAAGCTAAAGCGGGAAGTTGGATCTTCCAAGGGGGTAGGGTTTTCTTTCAGATAGATGTGTCCAGTTTTTTTATCAACAAAATCAGCTCGTGCTTCTTCGTTAGCGGGGGCTGTGGTATCTTCGGTTGGTTCCGTAGAGACACATTGCAATGTGTCTCTACCATGCGTCGGGGTGTCCTCATTAGGCACTGTTGTGTCTCTACCGTCTTTAGGTTTAGGCTTTTTGGACGCGCGAAACGCCGCTTGACTGAAAGCATTAAATGCGGGCGTTTTGGCGGGAGTGGAACTGGAAGCTTCTAGCTCCTCAACCTCCGCGACGTCAACTACCAGTGTAGCGACTTGATCTAGTTCGTTCACCAGTGCGGTATTGAGAAACTGGATGAAATTTTCGCGGGAAAACTTGAGGGCGCTTTTTTTAATTTCTTCTAGCGAGAACAACTCAAAAAGTTCTTGAGTGGTGAAAAAAAGCTTGTCGCCGTTTTCTATTTTTCCTGAGATGACATCTTGAAAAGTTTTGAGCGGACTGATTTCCATTTCCTCCAGTGGGTTTTCGGTTATTTCAACAAGAGCGTTTTTGCGTAGGAGAAATGCGGAGGCGGTGCCCGTTACGGAGAGGAGCAGATTATTTTTTTCAATCACGGCGCAAACGGCGTTGATGTGGCCAATCCAATTGATGTTTTCATGAGTAGCAAGACCAGCGAGAGCCAAGTTAGCTTTGTGTAGGGCTGCTTCAAAGTTTTCCACCGGACCACGATTGGTCTTGGCAAAATATTCTTTTTTGATGACGGAAATGAGATAGTTGACGATGTAGGAAGAGTCTTCGGAATAATCGTTAATCTGAAAAATACCCACGAGAATCCCCAGATTTTTGCGAGAAATGTTTTCTGGCTCTTCAATTAAAATTTCCAAAAAGGGGCGATTTTCTTTTTTCTTGCAAATCAAAATATTTTGAAAATTTGGTTTCAAAGAGACAATTTTTTTGTCCAATTTTCTTTTGGCCATAGGGATGAAACTAGAATATCTAAATTTTAACACAAATGTGGGGAAAATAAAATAAGCGCTGGGAAGTGGGGCGGGCAAAACCCGAAAACCTTGACATAAATGCGAAAACGACCTAAACTGTTCTAGTAATCTAAATTGCCCTGAGAAAGGCGCTTTTGCGTCTCAGTTTTCACTAAATAAAACAATTATGCTGACAATAAGACTGGTTAGAGGCGGAAAAAAGAATAATGCGCAATTCAAAGTGATGTTGCAAGAACGCACAATTGCTCCTGGAGGACGACATGTGGAAATTTTGGGTAGCTATAATCCGCATTTGAAAAAGGCCACTTTGCAGACAGATCGCATCAAATATTGGATTGAAAAAGGCGCACATGTTTCTGATACAGCCTACAACCTTCTGGTAAAAAACTCTGTTATCACAGGAGAAAAGAGAAAGGTAAAATTGCCAGAGAAAAAAGTAGAAGTAGCCCCTGTAACTGAAACTCCTGCTGAAGCCGCCACCAAAGCTCCTGCTGAAGTGAAGGCTGAAGAGGTAAAAGAAGAAGTTGTTCCAGAGAAAGTGGAGGAAGTGGCAAAGGCCGAATAATAGAGTTAAAATAGAATAAGATTTTTCCGTAGACGATAGGCTCAAAAAATAAGACCTATTGAGGAGAACAAAATATATATTTTTTTGTTTTATCCTGCGGAGATGTCGCAGGATTTTTAATTTATCTAAAGAATACTTTTATGCAAACGAAACAGCAAAAAGAAGTGATCACCAAAGAATTGGCGGAAAAATTGAAAGAGGCCAAAGGAGTGGTTTTTTCTGATTTTAAAGGCCTCACCATGAAAGACTTGGTAGCTTTGCGCAAAGATCTTCGCGCAGAAAATATCAGTCTCAAAGTGGTGAAAAAGACACTGATTGATATTGCGCTCAAAAATGCGGGCATGAATATTAGTGTCAAAGACATGGAAGGACAAATCGCTATTGCCGTTTCGGGCGTGGATGAGGTGGCTGCAGCGAAAGTGATTAGCAATTTTGCCAAGACTAACAAAAATCTGAAAGTGACTGGAGGAGTTTTGGAAGGCGCATTGCTCAGTGCTGATCAGGTGTTGGCTCTTTCCAAGTTGCCATCCAAAAAGGAACTGTTGGCCAAATTTGTGGGAACCATCAATGCTCCAGTAACGAATTTTGTTCGAGTGCTCTCGGGAAATCTCAGTGGCTTGGTGCGAGTTTTGCAAGCAGTGGCGGATAAGAAATAATTTGTTAATTAGTTAATTTTTTTAATAAGCATATGACAGACGAAAAATCCACCTCCGCTGAAGCTACGGCGGACAAGAAGGAAGTTGAGGTTCCAGAAAAATTCAAAAAGCTTGTGGCTGAAATTGAAACCATGAGTGTTTTGGAACTTTCTGAGCTCGTGAAAGTGTTGGAAGAGAAATTTGGTGTTTCTGCTTCCGCTGGTGTAATGATGGCCGCTGCTCCAGCTGGAGAAGCTGCTGCAGCTCCCGAGGAAAAATCAGAATTTGATGTAGAAGTGACCGCTTGTGGCGCTTCAAAGATCAATGTGATCAAAGCCGTGCGCGAACTGACTGGTCTTGGCCTCAAAGATGCTAAGGATTTGGTAGACGCCGCTCCAAAGGTAATCAAAGAAAAAGTCTCAAAAGCTGACGCTGAGAACATGAAAAAGAAACTGGAAGAAGCCGGTGCAACTGTGACTTTGAAATAGTCTTTCAAACTCAGACAAATTAAAAAGAAGCCTAGGCGATGATTCGCTTTTGGCTTCTTTTGTTTTTGGTTTGTAAGAAAAGGATGTTATTTTTTTGGTTCCACCTCCTGGGTTGCAGGTAATACCTCGGTGGTCTTTGGGATAAGAATAACAGATTCAAGCTTACCGTTTTTGTAGGTCAGCTTGATTTGTGCGCTGAAATCCTTCTGACCTACCACTGGGACTTGCCCTAGATTTACTTCCTGTGAGAGAAGTAAATGGGCTCTTTCTCGGCTATTAATTTCAGCGCCGGCGCAGTAGCAGAATGTGCCGATAAGAACAACTAACCAGAGGAGCCACTTCCAAAATTGTTTATCCTCTTTTGCGATAAAAAGCAACCCAATCAAACCGATTTGCCATATTGCAAAACCTATCCAGTATACCATTCTCTCTCTCCTTTTCCTTGTTGTTTATAAAAAAACTATCCGAACACTGATTTTATAGTTTAGCACTATTTTGGGTTTTTGTCAAACAAAATTTGTTGGCGGGGCTTGGTTGAGCCTAAAAATCGTGTCATTCCCGCGAAGGCGGGAATCTAGTCTCGAGGCTATGTTCAGAAGCAAATCTTGATGTTTAGAATTGCCTTGGGTGTATTTTTTTTTAATTCTTTCTTTGGTTGTTTATCGAAACATTTAGCTGATAGTTTTTAATTAAGTTTTTTCACTGGATTCTCGCCTGCGCGGGAATGATAAGAGAAAGGCACCTTGTTTTTTATCGCATTTCTCGCTATGCTTAAATTGAGAAATAAAATGCGTTAAATTTTTTTATGGAGCAAGTTAAAAATGAATTGAGTCCAGTGGAAAAAAACCAGCTTTTTACGCTTTCGGAATTTCGTCATGAAATTGGTATCCCTTTGATTTTGGCGAAAAAATTGGTGGTCTGGGGCGAGGTGGAAGCGATAAAAGCAGTGGATGGCACTTTGCGTATCACGCATGCCGAGATGCTTTTGGCTAAAAAAATGATGTCTAGTCCTTGGCGAAAAGCGCGCTATTTTTTTCGGGCGTTGGGGCCTGGGCTAATCACCGGGGCGTCCGATGATGATCCATCCGGCATTGGCACCTATTCTTCCGTGGGCGCGCAATTTGGCCTTTCCATTCTTTGGATGGCGGCTTGGCTTCTTCCGGTGATGCTTGCCGTGCAAGAAGCTTGCGCGCGCATTGGGATTGTGACTAATCAAGGTCTTACCGGAGTTTTGGCTCGGCACTATCGCAAACGGATTGTGGCGGTGGCTGTTATTTTGCTTATCATTGCCAACATTGCCAACATCGGTGCGGACTTGGGCGCAATGGCCGCCGCGCTTTCCATGCTCACAAATCTAAATTTCTATCTCGGCGCGTTGTTTTTTGCGGCCGTCTCCATTCTGATGGAGGTTTTTATCGGCTATCATTATTATGTTAAATTTCTAAAATGGCTGGCTATCTCTGTTTTGGCCTATGTGATAACGGGCATAATCATTCATCCGGATTGGCTCAAGGTAATTCAATTTACTTTTATGCCTAAAATTGAATTTAGTGAAGCCTATATTTTTGCCATGGTGGCAGTCTTTGGCACCACCATCACACCCTATCTTTTTTTCTGGCAAGCATCAGAAGAGGTAGAGGAAAATAAGTTGGCACACAAACTGCTTTGTGGAAAAAAAGACTGCGGAGTGCACACTAAAATTGCACGGATGCGCACAGATGTGGGCACCGGCATGATTTTGGCGAACATCGTTTTTTTCTTTATCGTGCTCACAGCGGCGCAAACTTTTTTTGCCAGCGGTATGACTAATATTCAATCAGCCCAGGAGGCGGCATTGGCCTTGCGCCCACTGGCGGGTGATTGGGCCTATGCCCTTTTTGCTTTTGGCATTATCGGCACAGGGCTGTTGGCTGTTCCAGTTTTGGCTGGTTCTGGCGCCTATGCGATTGCGGAACTTTTAAAATGGCATGAAGGATTGGAGTTGAAATTTAGTCAGGCCAAGGGTTTCTATTTGGTAATCGCCATTTCAATTCTCGTGGGACTTTCGCTTAATTTTTTCCACATCAATCCCATCGCCGCACTCTATTATTCTGCTTTTCTCAACGGCCTTATTGCGCTTCCGCTACTCATTATTATTATGGTTGTAGGTAATGATAAAAAAATTATGGGTCGCGAAACTCATCCCGCTTGGGTGAAATTTTTTGGCTGGCTAGCGATTGTGTTCATGGCGCTACTTAGTATCATTTCGCTCTGGCTGTATTTTCGTTAAGATAGAAGTTGCACATTTCCCCTCACAGCCATATTGACTAAAAAAATAACTCGAACGCTCTTTTTTCTTTTCAAAACTTTCCCTCCCTCGGCGGCATCCAGTGGAAAGTTTTGAAGAAAAAAGGCATTCCCTGCCTACCGCCTGCCTGCCGGTAGGCAGGGCAGGCAGGTCAAACAGGATTTTTTTAGCCAATACGGCTGACTCGGATAAATGTGTAAGTTATGAAAAATAGTATGAATAATGAAAACTTAACCAAAATTCTAGTTGAGAATAATCAACCGAGTTATCGCACAGCGCAAATTCAAAAAGCCATCTACCAAGATGGTGTTTCTGGTTTTTTGGAAATTTCAACTATTTCCAAAGAGCTGCGAGAGCTTCTAACAAAAGAATTGAGCATTTTGTCCTTCACGGTAGAAAAAGTTTTGGTTGCCAAAGATAACTGTTCTATTAAGGCACTTTTGAAATTAGCCGATGGGGAGAAGATTGAAACGGTGTTACTTTCGTCTGGCCCTGGCAAATGGTCAGTCTGTCTTTCCTCGCAAGTTGGTTGCGCCCTAAATTGCCAATTTTGTGCCACAGGCAAAAGCGGCTTCAGGCGAAATTTAACGGCTGAAGAAATCACTGATCAAGTTTTGTTTTGGAGACAATACTTAAATAAAAATCAAAATGCAAATCTCAAAATGCAAAATGATAATTTAAGAAACACTATTTCTAGTATTGTCTATATGGGGATGGGGGAGCCGTTTTTGAACTGGGAAGAGGTGAAAAAAAGTTTGCGTGATCTTTTGGATAAAAAACTATTCGCCTTTGGTTCGCGTAGTATCTCCGTTTCCACCGCCGGAATTTCTGAAGGAATTGAAAAATTTGCCGAAGCGTTTCCTCAAGTCAACCTGGCCATTTCATTGCACTTTGCCAGTGACGTTAAAAGAAATGCGTATATGCCGATTAACAAAAAATATAATCTCGCGAGCCTCAAAAAAGCTTTGCAGGATTATTCTTCCAAAACCAATCGGCAAGTTTTTATTGAATACATAATGCTTTCTGGAATTAATGATAGCGAGGAAGATGCTCATGCTCTTTCCACTTATTTGAAATCGATTGGTAAGCGCCAACTATTGCACGTAAATTTAATTGCCTATAACGAAACTGGCAGTTTATTCAAGACTTCATCTGGGAATAAAACGCATTTGTTTAGAGATTGCCTGGAGAAAGGCGGCATGAGTGTAACAATCAGAAAAAGCCTAGGACAAGAAGTCCAGGGCGCTTGTGGACAGTTGGCGGGGGAGAAGTAGATTAGACTTTCTTTTTTTTGCAAAAAAATTCTCGCGCGCCTCCGAAAAGCAGATTGCCAGAGTCAAAAGCGTAAGTCATGTTATGAATAAAATTAGAGGATTGGTCGAAAAAGTTTAAGCAAAGTCAAAGCAAGATAGTCACCAGTTCGCATTTTGTATTTTTTCGGTTCAAATCTGGTAGAATTTTTTTTCCAGTTTTCAAAAACCTGCTCCAATTCTTGGAGCAGTTTTTTTTCACGAAAAAAGACGCCGACTTCAGAATTGAGACTGAAAGAAAAGAGATCCATATTTTGCGAACCGATCAGACCTTCCTCCTTGTCGATTATGAGTAATTTAGCGTGATTCATTGTTCGAGAAAGGTAAAAGTTTATCCCTAGGGTGCTCAGATCGTGCATGTAGCGATAATTAAGAAGATTGACGAAAGCATGATCGCCTCTTTTGGGAATTAATATTTCAATTGCAACTCCGCGCCGCGTTGCGTCGTCCAGAAGTGAAATGAGCCAGCGGGGAGGAGTGAAATAGGGCGTGGCAATCTGGATATTTTTTTGGGCGTTAGAAATTTTTTTGACGTAATGCTCCTTAAGAGTGTAAATATTTCTCGTTGGCCAATGTTCCAAGAGCCAAAATCTTAGCTTGCCGGCTAGTTTTTTTTGTCGATAGCTCAGGATTTTTTCATTTTTTCCGCCGGCCATGGCATAGGTGTAGGCGAAAGATTTCAAAATTCGCTTGACTGTCCTTCCTCGCAATTCCAGCTGAAGGTCAGACCAATTTTTGAAGCGTCGTCCAATGTTCACTCCGCCAATGAAAGCAATTTTTTCGTCCACAATGAGCACTTTGCGATGGATGTGCCGGAGCCAATGGCTGAAAAAAATAAATTCGATGCCGGATTTGATGATTGTGCTGGCGATTTCCTCTTTCAGTTCTTTGCTCCCATAGGCATCGGCGACAATGACGACGCGGATGCCTGCGCGCGCTTTGGCTCTCAATTTTCCGATGAAATCATGGCTTTTTTTAGTGTCATCAAGAAAAATATACATCTCCAGATAGATGGATTTTTGCGCGCTTTCAATGGCGCCGATCATCGCGTCCCAAGCCGTGCGTGAAGTTGTATGCAAATGGTAGTTCATTTTTCAAAAAGTCTTACGATTGGTTTTAGTTTAGCATAGGTCGAGGAAAATAAAAATCAATCCTCCTGCGCTAAAGCTTCGGCGGACGAGTTAAATTCGAGTAAATTCTCCGTGGCTTGTCACGAATAGGATCTGGGGCTTGCCCTGGGGTTCATACCTTTGATTTTTGTAAGAAATTAGAATTAGTGATATAATTAAATTAAACCTATGCAATTCAAAAACTACAACGTCTATTTTTTCTTTCTGGCCTTGGCGGGCATTTCAGTTTTGACCTATTTTGTCATTAAGCCTTTTTTGGTTTCCTTTTTAATCGCGGCAATTCTCGCGCATCTTTTTGCTCCGACCTATGAGTTCATTTTGAAATGGATCAAAAATAGAGGTGTCAGTTCTTTTTTAACTTGTCTTTTTATTGCGCTCATCATCGTTGTGCCACTCATTTTTATTTTATCGCTGGTAGTGAAAGAAATTCAAGGTATTCTGGATGACTTTAGTCTTAATCCAGATGAAATCAGAAAATCAATTGGCGTTTTCGGACAAAACCTAAGCAACATCCCAATTTTTAGAAATTTTGATTTGGCAAAAAATGTCAACCAAGAATCGGTGACATTAGGCATAAAAAGCCTCTCACAGCACACGCTGGGCATTTTGCAGGGAACCTATAACGGAGTGGCGCATTTTGTTTTTGTAACTTTTGTGATGTTTTTCTCTCTCTTCTATCTGCTGATTGATGGAAAAAAATTGATAAGGAAAATAATGCAACTTAGTCCATTGCGGGATAAATATGAAAAAATACTTATTGCTAAATTTAATTCCATAACGAGAGCCACCATCAAAGGCACCACCATCATCGCCATTATTCAAGGTCTTCTGGGTGGAATGCTATTTGCTTTCACGGGCGTTCCATCTCCAGTGCTTTTGGGAATTCTGATGACTGTTGCTTCTGTCATTCCTTCTTTTGGCTCTGGTCTCGTTTGGCTCCCCGTAGGAGCTTTGATGCTCGTGTTTGGTTATTTCACCCAAGGGTTGGTGATTCTTTTGGTCGGCGGGCTAGTCATTAGCATGGTCGATAATTTCATCCGGCCAAAACTGGTGGGGCGTGACACGCAAATGCATCCGCTTTTGATTCTTTTTTCCACGCTGGGTGGAATTGCCATTTTTGGCATCTCTGGTTTTATTGTCGGACCGGTTATTATGTCACTTTTCGTCGCTTTTTGGGAAATCTATGCGCTGGAATTTAAGGCGCAATTGAAAGAATATAACTAATTATCCTAAAATGGATGATTTTATGCGCTTCCTTGCTTTTTCCTGCTAACGTGCTAGTTTAGAGGCAGGAGAAGTTTTATTAAAATCCAAATCCGATTTTTTATGGAGGTGGATTTTTTCGTTATTTAACAATAAAATAGGGAGGAAATAAAGAATGTCACGAAAAAAGAAAACTACGGTCATTCTTGACACCAACGTCATTCTGCATGACAGCGATTGCATCTATAACTTTGGGGATTGCGATGTCGCAATTCCCGTAACGGTTCTGGAAGAACTCGATCAGTTCAAAAAAGGCAATGAAACATTAAACGTTCATGCCCGTGAGTTCGTCCGTACATTGGATTCGCTGTGTGATGATCACCTATTTAACGGTGGCGTGCCGATTGGACCGGGTCTGGGAAAAATCACAGTCAAGCTGGACAGGAAATTTCACGATGATCTGGCACTCAGCTTTTCGGAATCAAAGCTGGACCATCACGTCCTTAATATCGCTTATCATATGGCCAAGGAAAATCCAGTCTTTCAGGTCATTCTGGTTACCAAAGACGTCAACTTGCGGATAAAGGCAAAATCCATTGGCCTTGTTGCTCAGGACTATAAAAGTGACCAGATCAAGGACATCTCAACTCTTTACACGGGAAAGCGTTTGTTCGGGAATATTCCGGATGATGTGCTAACGGCTTTGTATGAAGCGCCATTCGAACTAGACCCCTCTGAGTTGCCCCTAGAAAAAGAACTCATAGCGAACGAATATTTTATTCTCAGAAATGGCAACAGATCTGCTTTGGCTACGTATGATGCCTTTAACCAGAAAGTCCGGCGGGTCGATAAAAACCCAGCCTACGGCATCACGCCACGCAATGCGGAGCAAACCTTTGCCCTGGACGCTCTGACTAACAATAACATCAAGTTGGTCACACTGAGTGGAAAAGCCGGCACTGGAAAAACCCTCTTGGCGCTGGCCGCGGCCTTGCAACGCAAAAAAAATTACCGTCAGATTTTTCTGGCCAGACCGATTGTTCCGCTCAGCAACAAGGACATTGGTTTTCTCCCGGGGGATATCCAATCCAAGCTGGATCCCTACATGCAACCCTTGTTCGATAATCTGAGCGTCATCAAATCCCATTTCGGCAAAAATGAATCCTCGCGTGAGGACATCAACAAACTGCTGACCGAAAACAAACTGCTCATTTCCGCCCTGGCATACATCCGTGGGCGCAGTCTGGTGAACATCTATTTCATTGTCGATGAGGCTCAGAATCTGACCCCTCACGAAGTCAAAACCATCATCACCCGAGCGGGTGAGAACACAAAAGTCGTTTTCACTGGGGATATTTTCCAGATTGATCATCCCTATCTCGATACCCAGTCCAACGGACTGAGCCACTTGATAGAAAAAATGCGTGGGCAAAAACTCTATGCCCACATCAACCTGGAGAAAGGCGAACGTTCGGAATTGTCCGAGCTGGCCAGTCAGATTTTATGATTTATAAGTAGTAGCGGGGGAACTTAACAAAGTTTCCCCGTCTTTTTTTGTAAAGATTATTAAAAAAGTCGAGGACGGTCCTCGACTAATTGTAATTATGAGAGTTCTTTTTGAAACTGCTCAACCACTCCTGTGTCTATTTTCTTGAAAGCCAAATCAATTTGCGAAATCTCTTCCAGTGGAAACCAGCGCAATGCCTGAATCGTTTTTACGCTTTTTATTTTAGGCTCTTCTTCTAGCTCAGTTTGAAAATAGAGGTGAAGCGTCGGGTCTGGTTCGGCGGTATATTTTAGACGAAAAAGTTTCGGATCAATCGCATTGACCGCAAAATCACCAAAAATTTCTTTGCCAATGGCGAGTTCTGGATTGGGCTCATCTCGAAGCGCTCCCGTTCCGCCGGGAAGCGACCATTTGCCAAGCCCTGGCTCACGATTTCTCTTCACCAACAAAATCTCACTTTTGTTTTTGCGGTGGATGATGGAGATGAGGATTAGTTTGTAGAACATAATTGTAAGTATGATTATTTTTTAGCTATCCAATTCAAACCCATGTGAATTTCCAAAGTGGATGAAGCCTTGGAAATCTAGAATAGTTTTCTCTATCGTGCAGTCTGTGAAATGCGTGCCGCCGATTGTTGCGCCAGTGAAATCGGCTTTTTTGAGGAGGCATTTTTCAAATCCAGCCTGTTCCAGTTTAGCATTTCTAAAACTAACTCCAGTCAAATCGCAAAGAAAAAAGACACTGCCAGACAAATCAGCCTGTTCAAATTTGCAAGAGGCGAGTGTGAATTTCTTTGCCGGCAAGTTGTTCGCTCCTTGGCGTTTTTCAAAGACACAATTTTGCATGATCGCGCCGGAGAAATCACAGTCAGTGAATTTAACGGCCAAAAAATTCAGGTTGCTTAGTTTGCTTTCCGGAAAAGCGCAACGGGAAAAACCGGTGCTTTCGCAGTTGATGGAAGATAGATCACAAGCATCAAATGTGCATTCGCTAAAAGTGGTGAATTTGAGATTGATTCCCGGGAAGGAGCAAGCCGAAAATTGACAATCAGAAAAATGCTCACCACGAACTTCCTTTTCTTCGAAGATTTTATTTTTATAATGCATAGGCTTTTATTATATCGTCGATTATATAATTACATAAAAACAGCCCGATTGAAAGGCTGTTGCTTGTTGGGGAGGAAGGATTCGGACCTTCGCGTGGGGGCTTCAAAGGCCCCTGCCTTACCACTTGGCTACTCCCCAGTATGAATTTTTAAGTTGTCTGTTATTCCTAAAATCCAACCCTTAATTTTTCTGTTTAAGTCCGTGCTCCTTCTGACATCCATTTTTATGAGTCCATTATAATTCGCGTAATTTTTTTTGTGGGTTCTTGGGTTATGTTTTTTAAAATATAGCCCATTAATTTTTTCGTTTAGAATTTTTTCCCAGAATTTTTTTGATTTTTCACTATCTGCCGTTTTGTGAATGTAAATACCGTAAACGATATCTTTCTGATTAACGTTGCAAAATTTTTTTAACCACTTATCAAAAAGCAAAATCATTTTCGGATCTGAATTGGAAAAAGATACTCGCTGAGAAACATTACTTTCTTTTTGTTTTGCCCCTTCCGCCCAGTATAGTAGTATTCCTGCTATCCAAAATTCCCTTAATGAAAAACTACCTATTTCGCTTGCCGCTGATGCTATTATACTAGTTTGTTTTTTTAACCTTATTTGCCTGCAAGCCTTGCAAGCTTTGATTTGAGCAGACTTCCTTTTTAGGGTTAATCTTTGGTTTTGTTTTTTTGATAATCCTACTTCTCTTAGCCAAACCGAAAGAGTGGATTTTGCAACCGGTATTTGCCTTAGGATTTCGTTATAGGAAAATCCTTGTTTTCTCAGTTTAATAGCATTCTCTTTTTCTATTTTTTTCTCTATCATAATAAAACCACAGATGTTATATCTATATTATATAACTGTGGTTCGGATGTGTCAAATTGCTATTCATCAGCCACAATCTTCCCACCCATAATCTCCATGGCGGAATCGAGGAGGGAGGATTGCTCGTGTGGTTCCTCTTTTTTGGCTTCCTCTCTGATTTCTTCTTCTGAGCAAGAGGCTTGAATGGGCGCTAGATTTTTGTCGACCACGATTTGGATGCGAATGGGTAACTCCAGAATCTTACTAAAAACCTCCTCAATTGTCAATCTATTTTGCGGATCAGCTAATTTTTCCTTGTAGAAGTCGTATGGTGTGGCCAATGTAACGAGATTGCCCTCAGTGGTGACAATTTGGCAAGTGGAAAGCAGGGCGCAGAGCGAATGGTTGAATGGGCGGATATCGATTAGCAGGCGATTCCAATGACTTTTGAGTAGATCTTTATCGAGGGGAACAGTGGAATCAATTTTAGTTTCTTTCTGGCTTGAAACAGGTGCGTCTATTTTTTCTACTACGTTTTGGGTAATGGCTGGTTCGGCTATGCTTTGCGTTGGGCTGGTGATATTTGCCTGGTATGTAGAGATGCAAGATTTTGCGTCTCTACTAATTTTTTCTTGTACGAATTCTTGTTTTGCCACTGGCGTTGGTGCGGGAAAGGTCTGCGTTGCTTTGATGATGGCGATTTCCAGAGCGAGTTGCGGAAGGAGAAAAGAATAAATCTTGTTTTGCGCTTCCAAGAAAAGATTGATGGCATTGATAATTTGCACTAGTTCAATTTGAGTTGTCTGCGCCAAAAGTTTTTCAATTTTTTCTTGGGTCAGTTCACGCTTGAATGAGTTTTGGAAATTCTTATCCACTTTGAGGAGCATTAGTTGCCTGAAATGATTAATGAGGGCCTTTAGGAAAATTTGCAAATCATAGCCTTCGGCAATTAGTGTGTTCACTTTCTCAATCGCCGCGGTGGTTTTTTTATTGACGATGCTATCCGCAATTTCGAGCACGAAACTTTTGTCGGCTGTGCCTAAAATTTCTTCCACCACTTTTTCTGTGATATTTTTATCTTCCAGAGAAAAAATTTGTCCAAGCAGTGATTCGGCGTCACGAAAACCACCTTCCGCGCTAAGCGCGATCATCTCCAGAGCTTCTTTTTCGATCGTGACTTTTTCTTTTTCAGCAATGAAAGTCAATTTTTCAATGAGGTCGGGCAAGGGCAATCGCGGAAAATCAAAACGCTGACAGCGCGAAATGATGGTTTCTGGCACTTTGTGAATTTCGGTGGTGGCGAGAATGAAGATGACATGAGCAGGCGGTTCTTCTAGGGTTTTGAGAAGCGCGTTAAAAGCGCCAGAGGAAAGCATATGCACTTCATCAATAATGTAGATTTTATACTTGAGCGAAGTTGGCGGTAGACCAATCGTTTCTCGCAGTTCACGGATATTGTCCACGCCGGTATTGGAAGCGGCGTCAATTTCAATCACGTCCAATGTTTGCCCGTTTTGGATTATTTGACAGGCCGGGCAAGTTTCACAAGCAGTGACGAGTTGGGGTGCTTTAGTGGGATTTTCACAGTTGATAGTTTTAGCGAAAATACGGGCAAAGGTGGTTTTCCCTGTGCCACGCGGACCAGTGAAGAGATAGGAATGCGAAGTGCGATTATTGGTTATGGCATTGGAAAGCGTGCGCACAATGTGCGCTTGTCCTATGATTTCAGAGAAGTTTTTGGGTCGATATTTGCGATAAAGTGTTTGAGACATATGATTTTCTAGGTTATATTTTCAAGCTTAACACTATTTTTCCAAAAAGAAAAATCCTGCCGATTTGGCAGGATTTCTAGCGAAAAAACTATCTTTTGAACACAAAAAATTTGTAGCCGATGAAATTCCAAACGAGGGAGATTCCAGTAGCAAGGAGTTTCGCGACATTGGCCCATAGTTGCGGGCTGAGACCAAAAAGGGGAGTGGTGAAGGAGGTGATTAGGTAAACCACGCCGGTGTTGATGATGATGCCAATAATACTGACTAGGAGAAATTGAGAAAACTTGACGCCTTCTTGCGAGGCACCTTTGTCTTCAAACGTCCAGCGTTTGTTCATGAAAAAACTATTGGTGGTGGCGACGGAAAAAGAAATAGTATTGAGCACAAGCATGCCTAGACCAGATGTGATGCCAGTGAGAGCCATTTCAATGTTTAAAACCAAAAAATCAATGCCAGTGTTGATGCCACCGACAATCACGAATTTGACGATTTGTTTTAGGATGGGAAAGCGGAGGAATAATTTTTTGAACATAATGTGTTGGTTAGGATTTACGATTTACGCCTGAGCCAAAAACAATCTCCCAAAGCGCGTGGCCTCCTGGAGTTTGTTTTTTGCCTTGTTTATTTTTTAAGACGATTAAAGTTTTCTTTGACTAATTTTGGCTAGGTGTGAGCTTGTTTTTGACTCAGGCGTAAATCTTTTTGCAGATAGTCTATTCGCCAGAACTATTTTCTTGGGTCCCAGCCAATTCTTTGCGTAACTCGTCTAGGTTTGGCGTCCACTCATCAACAATAGTTTTTTCATCTCCAACTGGCGGTTCTTCCGCCGGGGTCGCTTTTTCAAAATAGCTGGATTTTCCATAGTCGGTTTTTTCTTTGAAAATATCATCAATGTTTTTTGGCGTGGAAAGTTTTTCGCTCATCGTCTTGTCTGTCACTTTTTGCAGTACATTTTCAATCGCGCCCCACTCCGAATCGATGTCACGTGGTGTGACCAAGGTTACTTCATCGCCTGGTTCGACTTTGAAGTAAGTGATGGAAGCCAGGAGCACGCGATATGCCTTGCCGTCTGCTGTCACAAAAAAATTGCCATCAGTGTCTTGGTTGGCAGTGCCGATGGCCATTTTGCGCACGACTGGTCCGATTTGTTTGTAGATGAAAGATCCATCGGAAGTGACAGTCAATTTCAACATATCACCTTTGACTAGCTTCGATTTGGAAGCATAGTTAGCTGGAACGGGATATTGTTTCCCATCCGTGCCAATCATTAGTTGTCCATCAAAGGTGCCTTCGACGACGCGGTTATGCTCATCGTCTTCCTCTTCAGGCTTTCTTCGGCGACCAGTCTTTTTCTTGCCCTCCAGTTGCAAGAGCATTGATTTGGCGCCTTGCAAAGTCATTTCCGCATTAGAAATCATATCGCGAAGCGCTTGAATTTTTTGCGCGTTTTTTTCGCTCGTGTTGTTATTTTGTTCGTCCATTATGTTTTTTATTTTAGACTTTTTATTTCATTTTTTATGTCTAATTTGATTATACAATTTTTAGAAATTTAGTGCAAGTAGGGGTGATTCACGAATCACCCCTATTCGACAATTTTTCAAATTAAAGCTAGAATGAGAAAGGTAAAAATTAATTTTTAAAAATTTATGCAAAGAAAAAAAATCTTAAGTTTAGGCGGATTATTCTTGCTCGTCATTTTATTCTCCGGCTGCACTAATGACAGAGGAACATCCGGTCTTAGCAGTGGACTACTTGATACTCCTGGGCAAGCAAAAGAAAATGTGGCCAAATCTACGGAGCAGGAAAATACTAGGTTAAATAATACATTAAATGAAAATAATATGAGTTCAAATGCGCAGGCGTCACCAGTGATCAGCCAGGAATTGATTAAAAAATATCCTTTTGCGCTAATTAAAACTAGCTTGGGAGAAATTAAGGTTAAGTTTAGTGGAGAAACAGCGCCGCTCGCAGTGACGAATTTTTTGCAATTGGCACAGAATAAGTTTTATGACAGTATAAAATTCCACCGAGTGATTAAGGGCTTTATGATTCAAGCGGGAGATCCGCTTTCTAAAGATGATGCGATGATTGCTAGGTGGGGCACGGGTGGCCCAGGCTATCAATTTAAAGATGAACTAGCTGGAACGGAAAACTATCCACAAGGGACATTGGCGATGGCTAATTCTGGTCCTAACACCAATGGCAGTCAATTTTTCATCGTAACCGCCAGTCCAGCGGCACAACTTCCTGCGAGTTACACAGTTTTTGGAACAGTCGTTAGCGGGATAGACATCGCCCTCAAAATTGAAAATGTTAAAACTGGTTCGTCTGACCGGCCGGTGGAAAATGTGACCATCACAAGCATTGAACCGTTGGAAAAATAGCCCTAATTTGCCAAAACGCGAGTTTGGTGATATATTACGAAATAGATTAACTATTATATTTTTAACCTATGCCAGTAGCAAGAAAACGCCATACTAAGGCCCGAAGAGACAGAGCACGAGTTTTCTATAAACTAAAGCCAAAAAATTTAGTAGAATGCCCGAACTGTAAAACGCAAATTGAACCACACATTGCTTGTAGTAATTGTGGGAAATATAAGGGCAAAGAAGTTATTGATACGACTAAAAAATTGGCAAGAAAAGCCAAGCAGAAATAAACTATGGCCAATCGGCATCTTTCACGATCAGTCGCAATGCAATCGCTCTATGAGTGGGATTTTAAAGGACGCAAAAATGCCATGATGGCGGAGATTATGCAAAAAAACTTGCAAGAATTTGCGCCGGGAATGGATGATATTTCTTTTGTGAAGACTTTGGTGGAAACGACAGTGGCTAATCAAGACAAGATTGATCCACTAATTGAAAAATGTGCGCCGGAATGGCCACTTGATCAGGTAACGCTGGTGGACAGAAATATTTTGCGACTAGGCATTTGTGAACTGTTGTTTGGTAACTATGAGGAAGTGCCACCAAAAGTGGCAATCAATGAAGCAATTGAACTGGCGAAATCTTTTGGCGGAGAGGCTTCTGGCCGGTTTGTCAACGGTGTGCTTGGTACGATTTATCGCGAGTTGGGCGAACCAATGAAAGATGATACGACGAAGAAAAATAAAAAAACTAAAGAGGAGAAGAAATAATTTCTAACTGGCTTGTTTCCAATTCAAAGTTTCGAATTATCGAGATTGTGAATTGCAAATAGCGAAACTTTGTGATTGAAGAGTTGGCGAAAAAAATCGGAGTGAAGTTCAATAAATTAGATCTCTTGCAGCAGGCCGTAACACATCGGTCCTATTTAAACGAGCATCGGGAATATAAATTGGAGCATAATGAACGCTTGGAATTTTTGGGCGACGCAGTTTTGGAGCTGGTCGTGACGGAATATCTCTATAACAATTATCCGGAAAATCCCGAAGGCGAAATGACTAATTGGCGAGCAGCTTTGGTGTGTGGCGAGATGCTTTCTAAGATTTCCAAAGAACTTGGCGTGGAGGAATATCTCCTGATGAGCAGGGGCGAAGCCAAGGACACCGGGCGCGCACGTCAATATCTCCTGGCCAATGCTTTTGAAGCGATTACTGGCGCAATCTATCTTGATCAAGGCAAGAAGGGATATGATGTTTGTCGCGATTTTATCTTGAAATACGTAGTGACGAAACTGCCTAACATCATCGAGAAAAAACTTTATCTTGATCCCAAAAGTCGTTTTCAAGAAGAAGCGCAAGATCGGGCGGGGGTTACTCCCAGCTATCGCGTTGTGAGTGAGAGTGGACCGGATCATGATAAGAAATTTGTGGTGGGCGCGTTTTTGGCAGAAGAGCTGATAGCGAAAGGTGAAGGACTTTCCAAGCAAGAAGCGCAAAGAAGCGCAGCGGAAAAAGCGTTAGAAGAGAAGGGGTGGTAGGAATGAGTAGCCTGCCTACTCCGCCAGCTGGCGGATTCGGCAGGCGAGCAAGAATTAAAAAAAAGGTGTTTAGTGAATCTCGTGAAAGCGGGATTTTGTTTTTTTGGGAAAAGTATAGTAAGATAAAAATACATGTAGCACGCTGTATGATGACTTTATGTTTTTGAAAAAACTAGAAATTAATGGTTTTAAATCTTTTGCCACCAAAACGGTGGTGGATTTTTCGGTGTCCAATAGTGAGAATGGTACGCCGGGAATCACAGCTATTGTTGGACCAAATGGCAGTGGAAAATCCAATATTGCGGATGCGATGCGTTGGGTGATTGGTGAGCAATCAATGAAAAATTTGCGCAGCAAAAAAGCTGAAGATATCATTTTTGCCGGTTCAGGAAAAAAAGCCAAATTAGGCAGTGCGCAAGTGACACTTTTTTTTGACAACAGCGAAAAACGGATTCCGCTGGATTTTTCGGAAGTAGCTGTATCGCGCAAAATTTTTCGCAGTGGCGAGAGTGAATATTTGATTAACGGTTCGCGTGTGAGGTTGCAAGACGTGGTGGATATTTTGGCCAAAGCCGGAGTGGGAAAAGAAAGTCATGCCATCATCAATCAAGGGATGGCCGACGCAGTTTTGAACGCCACTCCACTGGAACGGCGCTTTGTAATTGAAGAAGCGGCTGGGGTGAAGCAATATCAAATTAAAAAAGAACGTTCGCTCCGCAAAATGGAAACAACTAAGGAAAATTTGCTCAGAGTGGGGGAGCTGATTGAAGAAATTCGACCACACCTGAAAGTCTTGAAACGCCAAGCGGAAAAAGCAGCGCAGAGCGAGATTGTGACAAGGGAGCTGAAAGAAAAACAAACTTTGCTCTATACTTATCTATGGAATAAATTTACGGCCGAAAAATTGAGATTGAGCGAAGAAAAAGATGAGTTGGGGCGACGTATGAACAATATTCAAAGAGAAGCGGATAAGCTGGCCGATGAAATTAGTAGCCATTCCAAAGAAGAAAAAGCCAATGAAAAGTTGGCGGAGCTGGAAAAAAAGCAAAGAGAAAAAAGAAATCAACTCAACGATTTGGAGCGAGAGGCGCTCTTGCTTTCTGGGCGAGTGGAAATTGAGAGAGAAAAACAAAAAAGCATCCAAATTATCGAAGAGATTAAGATTAAAAGTCAATTGGTGGATTTGGGTTATGTTAAAAGTAATTTGGATGAAATCCGACGTGACCAAGAAATGCTCATAAAAAAACTAAATGAAGCTCAGAATTTAGCGGAGCTGAAAAGCGTGCAGGATTTGGCCCAAAAAATCGGCCAAAAGCTGACTGAGTTGAAAGGGGATATTGAAAAGGGCCATACCTACCTACCTGCTACGCAGGCAGTCCGGCAGGCAAGCAAGAAAGAAGAAAAAATTCCTGATTCAAAACCCAAATTAGCCATCGTGCCCAAAATTGATACCCCGCTAATTTTAGAACTTAACGCACAAATCAAAAAGGCGCGGGAAAATTTTAGCGCGCTGGAGGTGGAACTCAAAGATATTGCCGAGGAGATTCAAAAAGAGGTGGCGTTGGACCGAGAAAGGCGTCAGCAGTTTTTTCAGGTTGAGCGCGATTTGCGTCAAAAACAAGAAGAAGCGAATACTTTTCGCGATCGCTTTAATGATTCCAAGATTTCTCTGGCTAAAATTGAAGTGCGCGAAGAAGATTTGAAGGCGCGCGTTACCGAAGAATTGAAAATGGATGTTGAACTTTTGAGCAAGGAACCGCAGGAAGTGGCTGATCAATTTGCGCTGGAAAGAGAAATTGCTAAATTGAAATTTCAAATGGAACAAATCGGAGGTATCGATCCACTCGTTCTCACTGAATATGATGAAACAGAAAAGCGCTTTCAATTTCTAACAGCCGAATCGCAAGATTTGGAAAATGCACTGGTTTCTTTGCGCGAAGTGGTGCGAGAGATGGAGAAAAAAGTGAATGAAAAGTTTCATGCTACTTTTGATGAAATCAACAAGGAATTTTCCAAATATTTTCGCATTATTTTTGGCGGAGGGGATGCGCACCTGACCAAGGTCAACATCCGTCCGCGAAAAACGAAAGAAATTTTGACGGAATTGGAAACGCCTGATGCGACGCAGGAAAAAGAAGAATCTCCGGAAGACGATTTGTCAGATGATGAAAAGAACGAAATTGGCATTGATATCTCGGCTTGCCCTGCGGGAAAAAGAATTAGTAATCTTTCGATGCTTTCTGGCGGTGAACGTTCACTTACATCGCTCGCACTCCTTTTTGCCATCATTGCTCACAACCCGCCACCTTTTTCCATTCTAGATGAAGTTGAGGCGGCTTTGGACGAGGCTAACTCCAAAAGATTTGGGCGCATCATTCAAGATCTTTCTGCCCGCACGCAATTTGTGACCATCACGCATAACCGCGAAACAATGCGTCAAGCGGCTCTGCTCTATGGTGTGACGATGGGCGAGGACGGAATGTCAAAATTGCTTTCTGTGCGAATTGATCAGGTGGGACAGGGCGGAAAAATTTTGCAGGCCTAACGGGCTATTATCAGATTTGCCTTTTCGGCGACAAACGCCTATAATTAAGTTGTAATTTTCAATTTAATCTTTAATTCTACCCACCAAAATGTCTGAAATCTTAGAAGAACTGTTTGGGTCCAAAGAACGTGCACGCCTGTTGCGATTTTTCCTGCAAAATCCAGAGGTGGCCTTTGATTCGGCGGAAATAACGCGCCGTAATATGCTTAAATGGCCCAAAATTCGGCGCGATATGGATCTGCTCGCTCGCATAAAATTCGTGATAAAAAGCCAGCACAAAGGCAAAGCCAACTATCGCTTGAACCAAAACTTTGATTTCTATCCGGAACTGAAAAATTTGATTGCCAAGTCTAACACCTCGCCACAATGCAAGAGTTTGGCCAAGATTTCTAATTTAGGCAGTGTGAAACTGGCAGTGGTCAGCGGAGTGTTTATCAACTATCAAAAAAGCAAAGCGGATATGATTTTGGTCGGGGATAACATTAGCAAAGCGAAATTAAACAATTTAATGAATAGTTTGGAGGCAGAAATCGGCAAAGAAATCAATTTTGTTTTGATGACCATGGAAGAATTCAAATATCGTTTGAATATGCTCGATAAGTTTATTTTGGAATTTTTGGAGGGTCCGCATGAAGAAGTGGTGAACAAGATTATGGGGCTCAAACAGTTTATCGCCAAGCGGAAGTTATAATACAAGACTTACGCGTTTGCCAAAAGCAAGCTAACACCTTGCCAAACATAGCCTGATAAACGTAGCGGGATTGGGAAGTGAAAAAAAGCAAAAACAACCCCTAGAAGGCCACGCGCTTTGGAAGGTTGCTTTTGGTAAATGCGTAAGTCATGAATAAAGAAATAAAATGCTTGAAAATAAAGCTAAAATTTTTGAGGGAAAAAGCTTGAATAATTTAATCAAGCTTTTTTTTGGCGCCCAGTATTTGAAAAGTAGGATTGTGTTGGTGCTTCTTTCCGTTTCCGCCCTCATCAATTTGCTCGATTGGTTGGCGCTCATAATTTTTTTGCGTCCGCCAGCAGGGACGGTTATAATCTTGCACTACAATGTTTATTTCGGCGTTGATCTCGCAGGCAAAGTTTTGCGTGCCTACGCGGTGCCTTTTATTGGTCTTTGCATTCTGGGTATCAACTTTTTTCTGGCCGGCTATTTCTATCGACAGAAAGAACGCATCGCTAGCTACGTTTTGCTTATCAGCGCCCTTATCGTGCAACTCAGCTTGCTTATTTCCATAATCAGTGTTATTGTAGTCAATTATTAAAAAGAGCCATTATGTTTATTTTCCCCGACCCTAAAACCAAAGATCCTAAAGAACGCCGTTTGCAACGGACGCTGGAAATCATTCCTGGCACTTTGACCTGGGCCACGATCATTGGAATGTTTGTTCTTTCCTATTTTCTTCCCGTCTATGTGGCATTTTTCATTATTATTTTTGACATCTATTGGATTATGCGCACGATTTTCATTGCCTACTATTCAGTCGAAGGCTATCAAAAATTGAAAGCGGGAAAGTCTATTAATTGGTGGGAGCGTTGCCAAAATATCAGTAACCCAGGAAAATATCGTGTGATGATAGAAGAGCGGATTGTCAAAATGCAAGCTAGTCTAAAAGCAGTTGGTGAGTTAAGGTGGAGCGAGCGACGTGTGTTAAAAAAAGAAATTAAAGCGCAGAAAAAATATTTGCAGGAAGTGGAAAAGATTGAAGAAATTGCAAGTGATGTTTTGGATTGGCGCGAAATTGTGCATGTGGTGATGCTTCCCACGGCCGGAGAGCCAGCTGATGTGATTGAGCCAGCCATGCAAGCAGTGGCTGATTCTAATTTTCCCAACGAACAAATCATTATTCTTCTGGCGACAGAAGAGCGGGAAAACGCTGAGCACCGCACCAAAAAAGTGGAATATTTGAGGCAAAAATTCGCAGGAGTTTTCCGCGATTTCATTGTGACGGTACACAAAGTGCGTGACGATGAAATGAAAGCCAAGGGATCGAACGCTACTTTCGCTGCGCGCGAATTGGCGATTTATTTGGAAGCGAAAAAAATTGATTTCAAGCGAGTAATTTTTTCTAACTTTGATTGTGATAGTGTGGCGCATAAAGAATATTTTGCCGCGTTGACTTATGAATATATTATTGACCCTAAGCGTTTGCAAAGAAGTTATCAACCACTGCCGATGTATCACAATAATCTTTGGGACACTAATGCTTTCGTGCGGGTGATTGTAACTGGTTCTAGTTTTTGGCATATTTTTCAATCTACGCGACCGGAAGGGATGGTAACTTTTTCTTCGCATAGTGAGCCGTTTGATACGCTCTATCGAGTTGATTTTTGGCCCAAAAACATGATTAGCGAGGACTCAATAATCTATTGGAAGTGCTTTACTTATTATAACGGGGATTATAAGGTCAAGCCGATCTATTTGCCAATTTCCTTGGATGCGGTTTTGGCGGAAAGCTATTGGAAGACGATTGTTAATCAATATAAACAAAAAAGACGCTGGGCTTATGGTATTGAAAATTTCCCCATTATTATGCGCGCAATTGGGCCAAACAAAAAAATTAGCTTTAGGCAGAAATTTAAAACTGCCTTTGAGATGCTAGAAGGTCATCATTCCTGGGCCACTTCATCTTTGATTTTGGCAGTGCTGGGCTGGCTACCACTCATTTTGGGCGGAGACGCGTTCAATGAAAGCGTGCTAGCGCACAATCTGCCTTTCTATACCCGCTACCTGATGATGCTGGCCATGATGGGTCTCGCCGTTTCGATGTCACTGAGCTTTATTCTTTTGCCACCGCGCCCGGAAAAATATTCCCGTTGGCGAAATATCTATATGCTACTCCAATGGGCACTCGTTCCAGTGATTGCGCCGTTCCTCGGCTCAATGCCAGCGATTGATTCGCAAACGAGAATTCTTTTGGGCAAATATTTTGGAGAATTTTGGGTAACGGAAAAAATGCGCAAAAAATAAGTTAGGAGTTACACATTTCACCTCACAGCCGCATAAGCCATAGAAGTAAAAAATATGCTGAAATACTTTAATCCATTCCTCATTGCATTCCTACTCACTAATCTGATTATTTTCCTGGTTAATTTAGCGGCGCAAAGAATCCATTGGGCGGCGCGTAGCGAGGGGCGGCATATCCACCCCAAGAATATTTATCGCATCGGTGGCATTGCTATGGTTTTGGCGTTTAATCTTTCACTTATGCTCAATCGTGATTTGGTGTTCACGCCAGAGCTTGTGGGCTTCATGCTCGCTTCACTCATTTTGATGCTTGTGGGCGCTTGGGACGACTTTCGCGAACTATATTGGAAGACCCAACTTTTTTTTCAATTTGCCATTTCCGTTTTCATCTTCATTGTCGGCGTACGCATCTACTACATCACCAATCCTTTTTCTGCTGGCGTGATTAATCTTGATTTGGGTGGCACCGTGCTCATTTCTTTGGCCCTGGTGATTTTCTGGATTATGCTTGTTATGAATGCCGTCAACTGGCTTGATGGCGTGGATGGACTTTCTGGTGGAGTGACTCTCATCTCGCTCATTACTATTTTCTTTTTGAGCTTTCGCCCGGAAGTTAATCAACCACCGATTGCCATCATCGCTGTCATTCTCATCGGCACACTTTCCAGTTTTTTAGTTTTCAATTTTAATCCGGCTAAAATTTTAGCCGGAACAGCGGGGGCGATGTTTATGGGACTTTCGCTCTCCGTTCTCGCAATTTTTTCCGGTACCAAGATTGCCACCGCCGCGTTAGTGCTCGCTATTCCCATTCTTGATTTTGTTTGGGTGATTGGGGAGCGGATAAAAAAAGGCAAATCCATTTTTTTGGCCGACAAAAATCATCTGCATCATAAGCTTTTGGAAATTGGCTGGTCGCAAAAAAAGATTGCGCTGGTCTATTATACTATTACACTACTCATTGCGGTCGTGGCGCTAAACACCCGAACTATTGGCAAAACCATCACTCTTTCGCTTTTTGGACTGATTATGCTCTTGGTCTTTTGGGGGATTAACAGAAAGTTGGCTCAGTCGCGCTAGGTCACGATTGTAAAACAAAAACACTCTCGGGTAAACGAGAGTGTTTTTGTTTGGTCGGGTAATGTTATACCAAACTAATTTCTGTAAAAAAGGTACAAGGTTTAGCTTAACGCATAAACTCTAAGTCAAAGAGGGCACTCGGAGCGCGTATTTGTGCAAATTATTGAGTTGTCCAGCGCTGAGGTTCTTGGATTTTGAAATTGCGTCCCCAATCAGACTCTTGGAAAATTCGATCGATGTTCCTATGTGCACTCCACCTGTGTGGGCTACATTTTTGCGCAGATAGTCTTCAATATAGATCTTGTGTTCCGGAGTAAGGCTCGTGTCAGCATTTTTCTCCAAATAATCCGCAAGTGCTTTTCTGGCCAATTTGGTAGCGCTATCTCCTGTGCCGGCTGTTTCAACGAAAGCTCCGTCAGTTTCTTGACTAGTGGTTACTGAAGAAGTTTGTTGTTTTTCCGCTACTGGCGTCTTTGTGGCGCTAGAGTCATCTGCAGTAGTCGTGTCTTTCGCGCTAGAATCTTCGCTGGTCACATCTTTAAGTAAATCATTCTGTTCCGTTTGATCCGCAGTTGTGTCTACTTGCGATCGATTGGAATAGGAATAGATTCCGATGGCGATAATTATAACGATAAAGATACTAACAAGCACTCTCAGATTGTCTTGAAACCATTGCTTTGTTCCGTTTTCTGTTTCGGCATTTTCTTCCTCGCTAACAGTTTGGTCGTTCTCATCATTTGTCTCTTGATTGAATTCCATAATTTTCACCTTCCTTTCTATTTTACCCCGTGTCCCAAGCGTTGGGATTTCACGAAGTTTTAAATTATTAATGTGCTTGCGTTGAAGCTATGATTGTCTTGGCTTTCGACAATCGTCTCTCTAAGATAAAGTTTAACTCATCTAAAACTCGCGTCAACTAGACAATTTTAGTGTTTCGACGTGTAGTATGAAAAGACTTTAGTTAACCTCAGCTAATTTATGCTATAATGAAAAAATAGAAGTTATAGTGAAAAAAGAAATTATGCTAAAAAAGAAAAAACAGGAATGTCCCAAAATCGGCCTTGCGCTCAGTGGTGGCTCAGCACTCGGAATCGCTCACATTGGCGCGATTAAGGCTTTGCGTGAAAACAAGATTCCGCTCCATTGCGTTTCTGGCACAAGCGCGGGTGCGATTGTGGCGACAGCCTTGGCTTTTGGCGTTCCATTGGAAAAAATGATTGAGCTTTCATGCCGCCTGAGCTGGTCCAATATTTCTGAGTTTGGCTATTCCAAACTAGGGCTCAATTCCAATTGGCCAGTGGGAGAGATTATGATTAAATTAGTGGGGGATAAGAAAATCGAAGACGCTCCAATTCCCCTGGCTATCATTGCTACCGACATTGATACGGGAGAAAAGATTGTTTTTCGCAAAGGTAGCGTGGCGGATGCTGTGCGGGCCAGCACGTGTTTGCCGGGATTTTTCATTCCGACTAAAGTCAAAGGCAAGCGGTTGGTTGATGGGGGATTGGTAGAGAATTTGCCACTTTCTCCTCTGCGAAAAATGGGAGCGGATGTGCGCATCGGTGTTGATCTTGGGCACTTTCGCACGCTCAAAAAAACACATAATATTTTGGATGTAATCACGAATTCCTATAACATTCTCATTAAACCGCAAGAAAATATTCTCGTGGAAGATGCGGAGGTGCTTATTGAACCGCATTTGGAAAAATTTCATTCCACTGACTTTAAAAAAGCAGATGAGTTGATTCAGTCGGGATATCAAGCCACTAAGCTAAAAATTCCCCAGATCAAAAAATATTTAGGGCGAAAAATCAAACCGGAATCCAAAAGCTTTTGGCAAAAGTGGGTGGATCTTTTTCGGAAATAGTAAGTCATAATAGTGCTAAACTGGCTTGACTGAAAAGGAAAGGCAAAAACTATGAATATTATCGAAGTTAAAAATTTAGTTAAAAAATTTGATGACATCACGGCAGTGGACGACATCTCTTTTTCGGTCGAAAAAGGTAAAATTTTTGCTTTTCTTGGACCAAATGGCGCGGGCAAAACTACGACCATCAAAATGTTTACCACGCTTCTTCAACCAACCAGCGGAAAAATTCTTGTGAATGGTTATGATCCAGTCACCAATTCCGATGATGTGCGTTGCTCTTTTGGCATCATTTTTCAAGACCCAAGTCTTGACGATGAACTGACAGCGTTTGAAAATTTGGAATTTCACGGTGTGCTCTATGACGTGCCAAAAAAAATCCGTCGCAATCGCATTGAAGAATTATTGAAAATAGTTGAGCTGGAAAAACGGCGCGATGATTTGGTGAAAGAATTTTCTGGTGGCATGAAGCGACGCCTCGAAATTGCTCGCGGGCTACTTCACCACCCGAAAATTATTTTTCTCGATGAGCCAACGCTTGGGCTTGACCCGCAAACCAGAAATCATCTATGGGGATATATCAAAGAGATGAATGAAAAAGAGGGGATTACGGTTTTTTTCAGTACGCACTACATGGAAGAAGCTGACCGGATGTCAGATCGGATTGCTATTATTGATAATGGCAAGATTGTGGCAGAAGGGACGGCGGAGGAGTTGAAGGCGAAAACTAACGCTAAAACGCTGGAGGATGCCTTTCTGCAGCTAACGGGAAAACAAATCCGCGAAGAAGGGGCAAATGCTATGGATAATTTAAGAACAATGCGACGCGTATGGAGAAGATAGGAAAATATTCTAAAGTGATTTACATTTTGTGGCTTCGTCAACTGAAGCGTTATTCGCGTTCCCGCGCGAGAATCATTGGTTCTCTTGCTCAACCAACTCTTTTTCTCGTGGCAATGGGTTTTGGTTTTGGGCCGATCTATCAAAAAGCGGGCGGTGGCAATTATATCCAATTTATCGCTCCTGGCATTATCGCCATGAGCATCATTTTCACCGCCATGTTTGGCGGAATGGAGGTGATCTACGATCGACAATTTGGCTTTTTGAAAGAAACGCTCGTCGCTCCAGTTCCTCGCTGGACGATTATGCTTGGGCGCACTCTCGGCGGAGCGACTGTGGCAACATTGCAGGGACTCGTGGTTTTTTTCATTGCTCTCGTCGTTGGCTTTCGGCCGGAAAATATGTTCTTTGCCCCGCTCGCGCTAGTTTATATGGCACTCATCGCCATTTCTTTCACAGCGCTCGGTACAGCGATTGCCTCAACAATGGAAGATATGCAAGCCTTTCCACTCGTTATGAATTTTCTCATTATGCCTCTGTTCTTTTTGTCTGGTGCTCTTTTTCCACTTACCGGACTTCCCAAAGTCATCCAAATCGTAATCCGTGTCAACCCTTTGTCCTACGGCGTCGACGGCATCCGAGGCATCCTCACTGGCCAACTTCATTTCGCCTATCACACTGATTTTCTCGTGCTCTTCTTCTTTGCCACCGTAGCCCTCGCCGCCGGCAGTTATCTTTTTTCGAAAATTGAGGTTTAGAAGATTTAGATTATTTCTTGGCCATCCTCCAGTTTGGGGATGGTTTTTCTATTTGACAAGATTTTTAATAATGATATGATATCAGTATAATTATTTAAAAACAAAAAAAATGAACGAGCTAATAAATATAAAAGTGATCCAAAAGGATTTTAATGGTGAGAAAAAGAGATTTGTGAATGCCAGAGAGTTATATAATTGGCTTGGCGTAGGCAGGGACTTTTCCAATTGGATAAAAGATAGGATTACGAAATATGACTTCGTGGAAGATCTCGATTTTTTTCTCGCCTTCGCCAAATTTGGCGATGGATTCGAAGGCTTTAATAAGGCAAAAGCTATTGACCCCAAAACTGGTAAGATATTAGCTAGAGAGTATGTCATCTCAATTGATATGGCTAAAGAACTGGCGATGCTTGAAAACAACGAAAGGGGGAAAATGGTTAGAAAGTATTTCATTCGAGTGGAAAGTGATTTCAAAAAGGTGATGCGAGTTGCTAAGATGGATCCGAAATTCATCAATCAATTGGCGAGCCAGTTTTTTGAAACCAGAGAGGAAACGAAAGAATTTCGTCGAGATTTCACAGACTCTATCAAAGATTTCGTCGCAGTGAAAAATTATGGAACATACACGGATATGCTTTATAATTTTTTGTTTCTGGAAAGAGCCAAGGAATATCGCAAACTTCTAAATCTTGCCAAAAAAGATTTTACTAGAAATTATATGTACGAGGAAATAATTTTTACCATCGGCGCTTTTGAAACAGGGCTTTCTGGCGAGGTGGAAAAAGCTGCCAAGAAATTAAAAAGGCTGCTAACCCAAAAAGAATTTGAGAAAATTTTCCAAGAATTTTCTGCTCAAAGGAATTGGCTGGCCTATCAAAAAAGAGCGAGAAATATTATGGCGACTTACGACGAGGAACTGCGTCGAATCAAGCATCCGAAGTTGATTGATTACCGCAAAGAATTTAGTCAGGAGGATATTCAGAAGTTGTTGGGGTGAGGTAGATTTTATTTGACAAGATTTCCAAGGGGAGTATATTATACCTAGGGGGGAGGTGTTTCAAATGCAAAATGTAAAAATCACCTTGCCTACCCTGCCTACCGGACAGGCAGGCGGCAGGCAGGAAATGAAAAATTATTAAGGCGAATAATTTCCTAAATTTATAACAATATGCAAAAGGAAGATGAACAAATCTTAATCGGTCTCAAAAAAGCTAGGACGCATTTGGCCAAAGTGATTGCGATGGTGGAGGCGGGGGAATATTGTGTTTCGATTATGCAGCAGAATCTGGCAGTGGTTGGACTTTTGAAATCGGCCAACGACAAGCTCTTGGCGCGACATCTCAGTAGTTGTTTTATGAATGCCATGAAAGGCACGAACGAAAAACGTAAGCAAGAGATGATTTCGGAAATTTTGCAACTGAATAAATTAGCCAAATAATATGGAAGAAAAAACTTGTTGCTGTGCGGGAAAAAAAACACAAAGTTTGAAAAAACAATGGCTAGGCGCATTGGGCATTTTATTTTTTTTGACGCTTTTCTATCGGATTTTTCAAAGCTTGGGTATGGTGGAAAAATTGGGCGCTCTCAATCCTGGTGCTAGCTATGGCGCGGCGTTTTTGGTGGGAATTGTTGCTAGCGTTTCCAGCTGTCTTGCCATTGTCGGATCGGTGGTAATTGCCTTTAGCGAGAAATATAGGGCGAAAAAAGAAGCCTTTTTTGATAATGCCATCAAGCCGAACATGCTTTTTCACGCCGGAAGGCTTAGTAGCTTTTTCATCTTAGGCGGACTACTTGGAGCAATTGGTGGAGGGATTAATTTGAGTGGCCGTTTTGTGGCAATTTACACGCTAATAATAGCCCTTGTTATGGCAATTTTGGGACTCAATATTTTAGGTTTTTTCCCCAGGATTACTGCGCTTGGTCTGTGTATGCCCAAAGTGTTTAGGGAAAGATGGGATAACTTGCGAAAATCGGAAAATAGTCTGATGCCGTTTTTTCTTGGTAGTTTTAGTTTTTTTCTGCCTTGCGGGTTCACGCAAAGCATGCAATTGATTGCGCTAGCTTCTGGTAGTTTTTGGCAGGGAGGGATGATCCTTTTTCTTTTCGCACTGGGAACGGTTCCAGCGCTTATGGCACTGGGCATTACGACCGCCTGGACTCGCAGTAAAAATATTTTAGTTTTTCAAAAAGTGGCCGGAGTTTTGATTTTGCTGTTTGCTTTCTATGCTTTTAATTCTGGTTTAGCGCTAATTGATGTCAGAAATAATATTTTTGAAAAATCCAATTCAAAACAAAAAAATTTAAAAACTGATGTGGCGGAACAAATTGTGGAAATGCATGTCATAAGCGCTGGATTTTCGCCGAGCACGCTCAAAATTAAAAAAGGTGTGCCGGTGCGTTGGGTGATTAAGGGGGATAGTGTGACAAGCTGTACAAATAAAATTATTGTGCCGAGTCTTGGTATTTCGCAGAATATTAGCTCCGGGGACAATATTGTCAATTTTACGCCCGATAAGGCGGGAGAAATTCCTTTTAGTTGCTTCATGGGAATGGTCCGTGGTAAGTTTATAGTAGAATAATTCAAAAAATATATGCCAACAAGAAAAACCATCTTTGAAATAACGGGCATGACTTGTGCCAGTTGCAGCGCTAGTAATGAAAGAGCACTGACTAAGACTATTGGGGTCAAAAAAGCTTCCATTAATTTTGCTACGAAAAAAGCGCTGGTAGAATATGACGATGCCGTTTTAAATGAAGTGGAAATTAAAAAAACCATTCTAGCCAATGGCTATGGCATCAAGGGAGAGGTGAGTCGGAAATATCAACTGATAAACAAATATGCGCAATACAAGAATGAAATTTTTGGTAACATCAAGGTGCGTCTTGTGCTCTCAGCACTTTTTTCCTTACCGCTACTCTTGGGAATGTTTTTTCAAATCAAGGCCGGTGTGAATTTTTGGGGAATTGATTTGGTGATGTGGCTGCATATTGTCTTGGCTTCAATCATCGTGTTCGTTTTCGGTTGGCCATTCCACCGGATGGCCTACGCACAAATGAAAAAAGGCGAGTTAAGCATGGATACATTGGTTTCCATGGGAACACTCGTGGCCTATTTTTTCAGTCTTTGGTCACTGGCCAATCACCAAAAAGATTATTTGGAAACTGGAGCTGTGATTATTACGCTAATTCTTTTGGGAAAATATTTGGAAGATTTGAGTGTGCAAAAAACGGGAGACGCGATGAGGAGTCTCATGGAATTGGGAGTAAAAAAAGCGCGCATCTTGGTGCGAGGAGAAGAGCGGGAAGTGGAGATTGAGAAACTAAAAGTGGGCGATGTTATGCTGATTCGGCCAGGTGAGAAAATTCCACTGGATGGCTATATTATAGAAGGCGAATCAGCCATTGATGAGTCAATGCTGACTGGAGAATCACTACTCACGGAAAAAAAGGTGGGTGATTATGTTTTTGGATCAATGCTTAATCAAAATGGCATTATCAAGGTGAGAGTAGAGAAAGTTGGTGAGGGCACGGTTTTGGCGCAAATTATTCGGACAGTTGAAGAGGCGCAAAATTCTAAAGCGCCGATTCAAAAATTAGCCGATCAAACTGCACGCATTTTTGTGCCGGTAGTATTATTTCTGGCAGCTATAACCTTTTTGGGCTGGTTTTTTTTGGCGCAGGGCGGAACGCGAGCGGTAATCTATGCTGTGTCTGTGCTCGTTATTGCTTGTCCTTGTGCGTTGGGCCTGGCCACGCCAACGGCGATTATGGCTGGAGCGGGCTATGGGGCGAAACGCGGAATTTTGTTTAAAACTGGTGAAAGCTTTGAGCGGATTCGAAATATTTCCATGGTGATTTTTGATAAAACTGGAACGCTCACAAAAGGCAAGCCGGCCGTTTTGAAATTTTTCCTAAATCCGGGGGAAAAAATAACGGAAGCGGAGCTTTTGCAGTTGGCCTATAGTCTGACGATTAGCTCTGAGCATCCCTATTCCAAGTCAATTGTTAACTATGTTAAATCACAAGGGTTAGAAAAGGAAATGCAGAAGATAGAAAAAATCAAAGAACATAAAGGCAAGGGAATTTCTGGCATGGACGAGAAAAATAGAAATGTATTTTTGGGCAATAAAAAAATTATCGAGCAAGAGAAGATAGAAAATGCCTGGGCAGAAAGTTTGGAGACGAAAGCGGAAAACAATGTCGGGGCACTATCTTTTATTGGTCGAGAAAAGACAATTCTTGGTGCGTTTTTGGTGGCAGATGAAATTCGGGATGAAGCAACTGAAGTGATTTCCAAGTTGAAAAGGATGAGATTGAAAGTAGCGATGATTTCCGGAGACAGAGAAGTGGTTACCAGTTCAGTGGCAAAAACATTGGGAATTAGTTTAGTCATCTCTGATGTTTTGCCACATGAAAAATTAGAGGCGATTAAGAATTTCCAAGCGCAGGGAGAGAAAGTTATTTTCGTGGGAGATGGAATCAATGATGCGCCCAGCCTCATCGCTGCCGATCTGGGTATTGCGATGGGAAGCGCGATGGATATTGCCAAAGAAGCGGGGCAAATTGTAATGCTCGAAAATAATTTAAATAAAGTGTTAGAGGCAATTCACATTTCCCGCAAGACTTTTCGCACAATCAGGCAAAATCTCTTTTGGGCTTTTTTCTATAATATCGTAGCTATTCCTCTGGCAATGCTGGGTTTTCTCACTCCAGCCATTGCGGCAGGAGCGATGTCATTTAGCTCAATTTCAGTGGTGCTCAATAGTTTGCGCGCAGCAAAGTAGACCTAATTTTTATTCAAAAATATTTTTTATGGAAATTATTATTGCCAAAAATGCTGGATTTTGTTTTGGGGTTAAAAGAGCGGTGGATATGGTGGAAAAAGCCTTGGAAGAAGGTGGCAAGGTCTATTGTTTGGGGTCACTTATTCACAATCAGCAGGTGATTGAAAGGTTGGCGCAAAAAGGTCTAGTAACAGTGAAAAAAGTTGTGGATATTCCGGCTGGCGCTAAATTTGTGGTGCGCAGTCATGGAATTGATCCAGGCATTGTGGAGAGCATTGTCGCGTGTGGCGGTGAAATTTTGGATGCGACTTGCCCTTTTGTGCGGAGAGCACAACTGGTGGCAAAAAAATTTCATGAGGAAAACTATGAGGTGGTCATTTGTGGCGATCCGGCGCATGCCGAAGTGATTGGCATTAATGCTTGGGCTAAAAATTGTGCGAAAATAATTCATGACGCATCTGAGGTGAAAAATTTAGAATTTAAAAGTACCGTGGGCGTTTTGAGCCAGACGACGCAAAAAAAGGAATTGTTCGATAGTGTCGTTCAAGAATTAGCCAAAAAAACTAAAGATTTAGTCATTGAAAATACGATTTGCCTTGATAGCTCGACTAAGCAAGCGGAGGTTTCCGCGCTGGCCAAGGAGGTGGATCTTATGATTGTGGTGGGAGGAAAAAATTCTAGCAATACCGGAAAATTAGTGCAGTTGAGCGAAGCGCAAAAGACTCCCACAAAACACATCGAGACAGCGGCAGAAGTGCAAGAAGAGTGGTTTTGCGCTGTGCAAAAGGTAGGCATTGCCGCTGGTGCGTCCACGGCACAATTTTTAATTGACGAAGTGGTGGACAAAATCAACAGTTTGTGCTAGATTGGGGTCTAAGTATAATAATCATTTGCGATGCAAAAAGAAATCATTTTTCCCATCAGGATCAATAAATATCTGGCCTATAGCAATTTTTGCACGCGCCGAGCGGCGGATGAAATGATTGCGTCTGGTCGGGTGAAAATTAATGAGCGTCTAGCGGTTTTGGGTGACAAGGTTCAGGCGCAGGATCAAGTAACTGTTGACAAAGATAGTAAGCGCAATAAGCCGTTGGTCTATTTGGCTTTCAATAAACCGCGTGGCATTGTGACGCACAGTCCGCAAAAAGGCGAAAAAAGCATCGAAGAGATCTTCAAATTTCCGCAAAAAGTTTTTCCTGTAGGACGCCTTGACAAAGATTCGCACGGCCTCATCATTCTCACCAACGATGGTCGCATAACAGACCGGCTGCTTAATCCTGATCACGAACACGAAAAAGAATATGTGGTCAAAGTTGATCGGACGATTAGTCCGGGGTTTTTGAAAAATATGGCCGAAGGTGTGGTTTTGGATGATGGGTACAAAACTAAACCGGCGCAGGTGAAAAAGATTGATGAGTTAACCTTTTCCATTATTCTCACTGAAGGCAAGAAAAGACAAATTCGTCGTATGTGCGAAAGATTAGAGCGCACAGTGCTCGATCTCAGGCGCAGTCGCATCATGAATATCGAACTAGGAAAGTTGGGTCCGAGAGAATCTCGTTCGATTGAGGGTGCTGAGCTTGCGCAACTACTGGGAAGTATTGGAATTGATAATCCATGGCAATAAATTTCGTTTTGACAAAAAAACAGAAAATTCGTATAATAAAATTGATAAGTAAGAGCGTTGCAATAGGGGTGGTCGATCTTCCGAAGCACTTTTACTTCTAATTCAAATAAGCTTTAATCTAGAACTACTAAAATGACTACAATTCAAGTTAGCGATGTGGAGTTTGTGGAATATGTTGTGAAGCAAATCGTCAGTCATCCCGATGATGTCAAGGTGGAAAGAAAAATTGATGAAATGGGTGTGCTTATCACGCTTGATGTTAATCTGGAGGATATGGGCATGATTATCGGTCGCGAAGGAGCAACAGCGAAAGCTTTGCGCACACTCCTGCGAGTGATTGGTGCCAGAAACAATGCCAGAGTTAACCTTAAAATCAATGAACCGGAAGGATCAGCCAGAAAACCACGAGAAGACCGCGAACCAAGAGAGCCCAGAGAAGAGGTTAGAAAAAGTATCGATGATGTTGTCGGTGATATTGTCTAAGACTTTTCTTCTAAAATGAAAAAACAAAAAGGCCAGCGCAAGCTGGCCTTTTTTGGTTTGTTTTGGTATAATAGAAGTATTATGCAATTTCATGTTGTTACAATTTTTCCGTCTATTTTAGACTCCTATCTAGGGGAATCGATTATTGGTCGTGCCCGAAAAAACGGGGTGATTGAGGTGCACGCGCACAATTTGCGCGACTATACGACTGACAAGCATGGTAAAGTTGATGATACGCCCTATGGTGGTGGAGCGGGAATGGTGCTCCAAGTTCAGCCAATTCATGCTTGCGTTGAAAAAATAAAAGAGAAAATTATTGATAAAAAGAAAACACGGATAATTCTTTTTTCCGCCAAAGGAAAGAAATATACGGAGAGAACAGCAGAAAGGCTTTCTAAATATGATAATTTAATTTTGATTTGTGGTCGCTATGAAGGTGTGGATGAACGCGTGGTGCAGAATATTTGCGATGAAGAAATTTCCATCGGTGATTATGTGCTCACGGGTGGAGAATTGCCTGCGATGGTTCTCATTGATTCGGTAACACGGCTACTTCCTGAAGTTTTGGGAAATGTTGAGAGCGCAAAATATGAATCGCACAGTCGGAAAAACTATAAAGAACATCCGCAATATAGTAAGCCCGCTAGTTTCAATGGTTGGTCGGTGCCGGAAGTGCTTCTGGGTGGAAATCATAATGAGATAGCTAAATGGCGGGAAAAGATAAACTAGGCAGAATAATTATAATAGAGTAGATAAATAATAATTTGCGACTCAGGCCTGCCCTAAAAGCAATCTCCCAAAGCGCGTGGCCTTCAAAGATTTGTTTTTGTTTTTTTTAGATTGATGTTATTGATGTTCCTCTAAACTAATTTTGGCTAGGTGTGAGCTTACTTTTAGGGCAGGCCTAAGTCTCATGATTTTTTTAAAAAAGTTTAATTTTGAAAATAATGCGCGCCCAAAAAGGTATTGATAAAAAATTATTATCCATCGTCGCTCTTTTAGTTGTGTTCGGTTTGGCGATGATTGCTTCGGCCGGCATTGCCTATTCGCGCAGCCGTTTTGGCGATTCCTATTATTTTTTCAAACATCAATTAATCTACGGAATTTTGCCAGGCATCGTGGTTATGTATGTAGCTCAAAAAATTAACTATACTGTTTGGAAAAAATTTTCCTTGCCGCTGTTTATGCTGAGCATCTTTTGTCTCATTCTTGTTTTTGTTCCGGGCGTCGGTTCAAAAGTCTATGGGGCGAGTCGCTGGCTCCAGCTTGGTCCGTTTTCCTTTCAGCCATCGGAAATGCTAAAATTATCCATCATTTTTTATCTCGCAGCGTGGCTAGAGAGTCGCGCTGAGAGAGTCAAGGATTTCTATGAAGGCCTCCTGCCTTTTCTCACGATTGTGGCGGGCATTAGTTTTCTCTTGGAAAAGCAACCGGATATGGGAACGCTCGGAGTGATCATCTTTATTGCAATGACTATTTTTTTCATTTCTGGTGCAAAGCTGGCGCATATGCTACTTATCGCTGCAACGGGATTTTCCGCGCTTGGACTGCTTATCAAATTTGAATCCTATCGGATGGATCGTTTTTTGGTTTTCATGCATCCTGAGCTTGATCCACGCGGAATCGGCTATCAAATCAATCAGGCGCTCCTCGCGATTGGTTCAGGCGGAATTTTCGGTGTGGGCCTGGGACATAGCATGCAAAAATTTAACTATCTGCCAGAACCGGTCGGCGACTCCATTTTTGCTATTATCGGAGAGGAGCTGGGGATGATTGGTTGCGTCGCTTTGGTGCTACTTTTTCTTTTTCTTGCCATGACGGGCCTGAGAATTGCCAAAAACGCACCAGACAAGTTTTCCCAATTAGTGGCTGTGGGCATCACCGCCTGGATTACTTTTCAAGCGTTCATTAATATTTCCGCTATCTCCGGACTCATCCCGCTCACAGGAATTCCTTTACCATTCATCAGTTATGGCGGAACGTCAATCATTTTTCTTCTGGCTGGAATCGGCGTGATGCTTAATATTTCGAAATATAGTAAAATATAGATAGGAAGAGATGATAAATTAAGAATAAAAATTAACCCAGCTAAAATAGCATTATGAAAGAATCATTGAATATATCGCCAGAAGTCTTGGTCGATTCTAAATTTGAAAAAAAAGAAAAAAGAATCATTGGCATTCTGACTCTGACTCGTCATAGTAAAACGAACTATACTGAAAAATATCCAGACATAACAGAAGAGGGGCATCTAATCGCTCGGGAAAAATCTCAGAAAATAAAGGAGAGGAGCGAAAGCGATTCTTCTGGTGAGGATCGTTTCTATACGTCCTCTCCTAACGCGCGTGCCTTAGGAACGATGGATATTATTAAAGAAGCCATGGGCGATAAGGATAAGCCTACGCATCTCTCAGGTTCAATTCGCTCGATGGATGTTTTCGATATGGCTGGTGCTGTGGAAATATTCCAAGAATTGCAAGGAGAAAGACGAGACCCGGAGCTAGTTGGGAAAAAATATCATTCTGATGAACGTTTTGAATATAGGCCGGAAATTATAGAACCCAGGAGCAAGGTCAAAAAAAGGGCTATGCGAGCCTTGGAATACCTGATCCGTAAATTGGATTCATACGCCGGGCAAAAAACACCGCATGTTTTTGCTACTAGTCACTTTGAAGTCATTAATCCTATTGTTGCCGAGGTATTTGGCTTGGATGCTGGCGAGGATGATTTGTTTGGTCATGTCGAAGATGTAAGGATCGAATTTCTAGAGCCTGAGGATGATAATTTTATCTCAATCAGGATGTATTTCAGAGGGGAAAAAAGAGTAGCTAGTTTTGATAGAAAAACTAGGCGGATCATTTTATAACTTTTTCATAGAAACAATATGACAGATGTGTATTCTCAAGAAAAAATGCTAGCTGTTTTTAGCCAGAAATTTGAAATTGATGGAAAAAAATGTGTTGGGCATATTAAGACAGCTATTTCCAACGTCTTTGTTTTTCCTGATAAGGTTTATAAAATATACAAAAATGACAATTCTTTCTTTAATGATAATTTTAATGATATTTCGCAAAAAAATAAACGCTTCGATTTTACCATAAAAGATTTTGACTGGAATCAGAGAATGACCCCAGAAATTTATTTCGCTATCAAGGGATGTGCGATGAGGGACGATCAAGTAGTATTTGTCAATAAGGAAGAAGCAACGGAGCTGGCGATTGAAATGAAAAAAATAAATACAGACAGTGCGCTTTTATTGCAATTATTGGATAAAAATCTTTCTTTGACTGATTTTGAAACAATAGGCTTCCAGTTGCATAAGCGCCTTGATGACTTACCTGAAGCATATACTCAGAAAAAACTAAAAGGTGTCATGCAACTCCGCATGGAAGATGTTAGCAATTGGGTCTTGGGTGTTCCTAAACACATCAGTCCAGAAGAGGCCAAAATATTCCTAGAAGCGCTTGATAGGAAAAAATCTGCTTATATGAATCAAGTGTCCGATGAAGAGATGGCAGGATCTAGCATTGATGGTCACAGCGAAAATATGTTTTTTGATCAAGGGCGTTTGTATATCATGGATTCTTACGCGCCTAAAAAAGATTGGCTGTTGGCCGATGGACATTTGAATTTTTATCGCCTAGCTACAGACATCTTGGCTCTTGGAAATCAGGAATCATTCGAGGCTTTCAAGGGAGGATATGAAAAGTATCGAGATCTAGGTGTCATGAACGAGAAACGAGAATCTTTTTGTATCTTTTATTCGTCAATGATTATGGTACCATATTTATATATGCTGGGAGAGCATGATGAGCGCAGAATGAAAGCCGCCAGAATTTATCATAATTTCGTCAGAAACCTACTTGGACAGTGAAAGATTGGGAATAGTATAATTTTTCAAAAAGTTTTATGAAAAAACAATCAAAAAATTAATAAGTAATTAAAAAATATGGAAAAAATGCTACGACAGTTTTCAAAAGAAAAGTTTCCGGAAGAACGAAAAAAACTTGCTAGTGAAATTTGGGAAATTAGAAAAAAAAGAAAACCCGCTCTTGATGAAGATAAGGAAAGAAAAGCAATTTCAGAAATAAGAAAAACTAAAATTGAAGAAGCGCACACTGAGAGTATCAGTGAATTTTCAGCTAGAGTGGAAAAATTGCAGGAAGAGTTGGAAGAGCTAAATAGTTCCATCCTTGGAAGGGCAAGGAATTATTTTAAGACAAAAAAAATTAAGAAGGATATATTATTTTCAAACAAGATGCTTGAGCTGAATCAACAAATGATGAGTGATGATCTTGCTCAGGTTGATGTTGGAATTGAAGGATCTGTCAGGGAAATAAAGAAATTTAATGATGATACCAGAAAGCATGAGCGACGAGATGAGTTGAGGAGGACTGGAGAAATGATTAGAAATTTTTACAAGCAACAGGAAACTGAATGGGAGCAGGCCGGCTATTCCAAGCAAGAAATTGAAGAAAATTTCTCAGAAGAAAAATTGGTCTCTATGTCGATGGAAGAATATGTTTTTTTGTTAAAGCGATTTCCCAGTCAAATGGTTACTCATGTGACAAGGCAAGGAGTTCGCGATCATTGGGGACATATGTTCCATAAGGCATATATGAAAAAGTTCAGTAATGGTTTTGTCGATATTCTAAGAGATGGTCGATTGCGTTCACCCTTGGCTGTTCGATTCCTAGAACAAGAAAAGGACGCTGCTATTGCTAAGTTATTAAAGCTAGATATGAAAAATAAAAAAGAAGCACTGGAGGACTTGAAATGGTATGTAGAATGTCCAGCCTTTGATAACGGTTTTGGTAAAAGCAAATACAGTGATACTTCAGCGATTCATGTGGCAGTTGAGGAGGTGGCAGATACTTTTTATGGAGCTGAAAGAGGAAATGAGATGTTCGTTGCTTATCCCGCTGCTTTTGTTGTTTCTAATTTCTATCATAGTAGTATGATTTCACTGGATGAGGCTGGGGGTGGTGGCATGGAGCATAATGATGCGTGGATTTGGGCGGAAGAGAAAGGGTTTGACATTAACGCTGGCGTTGTCTTTATTCCCAAGTCGGCCGAAGTTGATCCTGCCAGCGGGTCGCGATATAATATTGGTTCCAATGGTGAGGTTGTTCTTCTGGAGGAAAATGTTAAATTATTGGAAAACCTAATAAAAAATCAAGAATTTGGAGAATTTATTGAAAATAAAGAGAACCTCGAAAAAGAGTTTGGCGTAAATTTAAGATTATCGGAGGCATTAAAGGAAACGATAAAACTAAAATTTGGCATTTCCAATACCGGAATAATTGATATTATTTTGGATGAAATTTGCAGAGGCGCTGGCGGTAAACTACATTTTAGTCAAGAAATAACGCCAGAAAGAAAAGACGAGATTGACGATTTGCTTATGAAAAAAGAGCTTCTTTATAGTAAACCGCAAAAAACCATTTCGTCAGAAGAATATTGGAATAATTATTTTGAAAATAACCCAAAGATAAGACCGTCGAAGATTGTTTTTTATGAAGGAAATAGTCCAACGAAAGCTCTTAATGAGTGGAGGGCAAAAAATGGCATAATGCCAGCTGGAAGAGATGCGGACTCAATTCAACATAAAATAAGAACAGAAAAGAAGCCACAGAATCTTTCTGATTTTTCGGAACGCAATGTTTCACAGCTATCCAAGCATGGCTTTGTCGGGGCGAATCGTTTTTATGATTTGGCGAAAGAATCAGTTGAAAGATATTATGCAAAAAATCAAAATCCATAATTTCATTCAATCAAAAATTCTATGAAAAAACAAGCAAAAAATTTAGCGATTTTTGAGGGGAAGCAAATCCGGCGGATTTGGGATGCAAAAAAAGAATCGTGGTATTTTTCGATTATTGATATAATCGAAGTTCTGACTGGTTCGACAATACCGAAAAGATACTGGAGTGACTTAAAGGGTAAGTTGAAAAGAGAGGGGAGTGAAGTGTACGAAAAAATCGTACGGTTGAAAATGGAGGCAGAAGATGGGAAGCTGAGGGAAACTGACGCGGCTGACGTGGAAACGATTTTGCGTTTAGTCCAATCAGTTCCATCGCCAAAAGCGGAACCGATCAAGCTTTGGCTAGCGAAAGTTGGCTATGAGCGAGTGCAAGAAATCTCTGACCCGGAAAAAGCTTTGAATCGCAGTCGGGATTATTGGCAAAGGATGGGACGGAGCGAAAAATGGATTCAGCAAAGAATGATGGGGCAAGAAATTAGAAATAAACTGACGGATTATTGGAAAAATAATGAAGTCAAAGAACAAGACGAGTATGCGATTTTGACAAACATAATTCACCAGGAGTGGACTGATCTTTCAGTCAAAGAGCATAAGAGTTTGAAAAAACTCAAAACAGAAAATTTGCGTGATCATATGACGGACGCGGAGCTGGTTTTTACGGCTCTGGCAGAACTTTCTACCAGGCAGATTGCAGAGACGATGGAGACAAAAGGACTCGAAGAAAATAAAATACCAGCGAGGCGTGGCGGGCGAGTGGCCAAAAATGCTCGACTGGAGTTGGAGCAAAAAACCAGCAAAAAAGTGGTTAGCGGTAATAACTTTAAATTTTTATCAGGGCAGAAGAAATTGTTAGGAAAATAATTTAACTTTTTATACTAAATTTATGCGCATAGTACTAACAGGAGGAGGATCGGGCGGGCATTTGACACCACTGGTGGCGGTGGCCAAAAAAATTCGGGAAAAAGTGCCGGAAGTGGAGTTTATGTTTATCGGGCCAGACGGAAAATTGGAGGCCGACATCATTGGTCGGGAAAACATTCCGATTAGAAATATTATGACCGGAAAATTACGGCGCTATTTTTCTTTCAAAAATGTTGTGGATTTTTTTCGCATTCCGCTGGGAATTGCGAAGTCCTTATGGCTACTTTTGTTTTTTATGCCCGATGCCATTTTTTCCAAAGGCGGTTATGCTTCTTTCCCTGTGGTGATTGCCGGCTGGCTCTATCGCGTTCCGATTCTCACTCATGAATCAGATTCCAATCCAGGACTAGCCAATTCGATGATTGGAAAATTTTCTAATCGAGTCGCAGTGACCTATCCGGAAGCGGAAAAATATTTTCCCGCGGCGCAAGTGGTGCTCACTGGCAATCCTTTGCGTGAGGATATTGCCAAGGGCGATGCATCCAAAGCAAGGAGATTATTTAATCTTACTGAATCGAAAAAGCTAATCCTTGTCTTGGGCGGTTCTCAAGGGGCGGCAAGCATTAATGATAAAATTCTCAACATTTTGCCCGAGTTGTTGCATAAATATCAAATCATTCATCAGGTCGGAGAGGCGAATTTCTCTGAAGTGAAACGCAGAGCGGGAGAGGCTGGCATCAAGGTTGGGCGGGAAGGCTATCATGCTGTGGCATTTTTGAAAGAAGAACTTTTGGATGTGCTTTCCGCTGCAGATTTAGTTATTTCTCGCGCTGGGGCCACCTCCATTGCGGAAATCGCGGCTAACAAAAAGCCAGCCATCATAATTCCTCTGGAAACATCAGCCAGTGATCACCAGCGAATGAATGCCTATTCGTTGGCACGGATTGGCGGGTGTGTGGTGATGGAGGAAAACAATATGGGAGAGCATATGCTGATGGAGAAAATCGATCAAATTATGAATGATGAACTTTTGCGAGACAAATTGGCGATAAATATTGGGACATTCTATCATCCGGAAGCGGCCGAAAAAATTGCCGATGGAATCTTAGGCATGATCAAGGAGTAACTGGCTAATTTTGAAAAATATGGCTATTGACTTGGAAAAGATTAAAAAAGTTTATGTGGTTGGCATTAAAGGCTCTGGCGTGGTCGGAGTGGTGGAAATGCTAAAAGCTAGAGGTATCGAGGTGATGGGATCTGACACGGCGGAAAAATTTTTCACTGAAACAATTCTCAAAAAAAATCAGATCCAGTATTTTGAAAATTTTGCGGTGGAAAATATTCCATCGGAGATTGATTTAGTCATCTATTCTACGGCGTATAATGAAAATAATAATGTGGAAATGCAGGAAGTTAAAAAAAGAGAACTGCCAATGATCAGTTATCCAGAAATACTCGCTGAACTTTTTAATGTTAAATATGGCATTGCGATTTGTGGGACGCATGGAAAAACAACCACCTCGGCATGGCTGGCTAATACCTTGAAAGAGTTGGGCGCCGATCCCGAAGCGGCAATTGGTAGTCGGGTGACGAATTGGGAGGGGAGCGCACTTACAGGTGCGGGCGAAATCTTTGTGTTGGAAGCCGATGAATATCAAAATAAATTAGCGCGGTATAATCCGCACGGTGTAATTCTCACTAGCTGTGACTATGATCACCCAGATTTTTTCCCGGATTTTGAGGCATATAAACAAACTTTCAAAGATTTTGTAGCAAGAATTCCTAAAACCGGTTTTTTAGTCGTTTGTGGTGATGCCACCGCTACGTTAGAAGTCGCCGAGGAGGCGACTTGCGCGATTTTGACGTATGGTTTCTCAGGAGATTGTGATTATAAAATTTCCAATTTAGAACTTGAGAGAGAAAATGCGAAACCTGCACAGATATTTGAAGTAATGCAAGGAGAAAATAGTTTAGGGAGATTTGAAATCAGTCTTTATGGAAAGCATAATGTGCTCAACGCCACAGCGGTGATTGTAGCTTGTCACAAGCTCAATTTTAGCACAGAAAAAATTCAAGTTGCGCTCAAAACTTTTCAAGGAACAGCCAGGAGGTTTGAGCTTATTGGCGAGCGAAATGGCGCAATCCTCATCGATGATTATGGCCATCATCCGGATGAAATCAGGGCGACGCTAAAATCCGCGCGCGATCTGTATCCGGATAAAAATATTTGGGCGATTTTTCAGCCACACACTTTCACGCGCACCAAGACCTTGCTTTCCGAATTTTCTCAAAGTTTTTCTGACGCGGACAAAGTGATTCTTCTGGATATCTATGGCAGTGCTCGCGAAGCGCAAGGTGGCGTGCATTCAAAAGATTTGGTCGATTTGATTAATAAATATGACCGAGGTAAGGCCGAGCACATTGCGACCATTGACGAAGTGGTGGAATTTTTGAAAGACAAAATCGGTCCAGATGATGTTGTGATTGCCATTGGCGCGGGAAATGGCTGGGAGGTGGTGTCCAAATTATTCAAAAATGAGTAGTGTGGGTGAGGGCAAATCAGCTTGAATCCGGATGGATTTTGCGTTATACTAGAAGTATAAAGAATTATGAATTATGACTAGCCTAAACATCCAAAAAAACATCCCTCTGGCACCATTCACCACTTTTAAAATTGGCGGACCGGCTAGCTTTTTTGTGGAAGTGAAAGATGAAACGGAGCTTTTGGAGGCACTGGATTATGCCAAGGAAAAGGGTTTGGAAATTTTTATGTTAGGCGGAGGAAGTAACGTCCTTTTTAGTGATAATGGTTTTGATGGATTGGTCATCAGAATGCAAGAAAGCAAAGAAGATAAATATTGGGCAGGGAATAGCTTAGCTGGCCTTGTCAATTTTTTTAAAGAAAATTCTTTTACCGGGCTAGAGTGGGCCATGGGAATTCCTGGAACAATCGGTGGCGCGGTGCGGGGCAATGCGGGAGCATATGGTGGGCAGATGGCTGATAATCTGGAAAGCGTGCGTGCGCTAGAAATTTCTGCCGATCGTAGTAATATTAGGGAATATGAAAAAAAAGATTGTGAGTTTGGTTATCGCGACAGTTTGTTTAAAAAAAATAAAAAAATAATTGTCTTGTCTGTTAAACTGAGATTGGAAAGGGGCCGAAAAGAAGCCATTGCAGAAAAAATGCAAGAAACCATTACCAAAAGAAATGTGGTCGTGCCCAAAGGCCTCAGCGCGGGAAGTTTTTTTCAAAATCCCACTGTCGAAAATTTAGAACTAAGGCGGAAGTTCGAAAAAGATACGGGAGCAAAAGTGCAGGACGGAAAAGTTCCAGCTGGTTGGCTGATTGAAGAAGTAGGCTTTTGCGAAAAAAAGATCGGTGGAATAGTGGTAAGTGGAAAGCACGCTAATTTTTTTATAAACGACGGAACAGGGACAGCAGAAGATGTTATAACTCTTTCCAGCATGATCAAGCAAAAATTGAGAAAAGAATTTGATGTGCAAATCAAAGAGGAAGTTATGTATGTCGGATTTTAATTCTAAACAGGACTAATTAACATATCGAGGTTCTCGGGGAAAATGCCAATTTTCTCATAATCTCGATCAAAAATATATGGTAGTAAAAAAACCGCAAAGTATGAGAGTGATGTTTCGAGGAATGGACCCAGATAAAAAAGCCGAGAAATATATTGAGAAAAGATTGCAAAAAGTCAATCGAATTATCAAAAATGTTTTGGAGTTTGACGTGGAAATCGATCTCGATAAAAAAGGTCAATATCGCGTCGAGCTGATGGTTAAAACGCCCTATGCGCTCTATCGCGCCCAAGAGATTTCCGAAAGTATTGAAGGCTCGGCGGACATTGCCTGCTCCGAGTTGACTACGCAAATCGTCAAAGATAAAAGCAAAATGACGGATCTCAAAAGACGTGGAGCGAGGTCGCTCAAGAAAAAAATCGTGCTGGATAAAAGCGCCCGATTTAAGAAATAGCTAATTATTGCAAAACATTATGAAACAATCAGAATCTCTTTCTAAGACCAATAAAGAAACAGCTAATAATGAAAAAATTACTCCACGCAATGTGGATTATTCGAAGTGGTACCTGGATGTTATTGCGGCGGCAGAACTGGCCGATAATTCACCAGTGCGTGGTTGCATGGTGATTCGTCCTAATGGCTATGCCATTTGGGAAAATGTTCAAAAAACACTTGACAGAATGTTTAAGGAGGTTGGTGTGGTGAATGCCTATTTCCCATTGTTTATTCCAAAGAGTTTTCTTGAGGCAGAGGCCGCGCATGTGGAAGGTTTTGCCAAAGAGTGTGCGGTTGTGACGCATCATCGTCTTACGCACGATAAAAGCGGAAAATTAGTGCCTGACGGAAAGTTGGATGAGCCACTGATTGTGCGACCAACTTCAGAAACGATTATGTATCACATGTATGCGAAGTGGATCAAATCTCATCGCGATTTACCATTGCTAATTAATCAATGGTGCAATGTCGTGCGTTGGGAGCTGCGAACTCGTCCATTTTTGCGGACAACAGAATTCTTATGGCAAGAAGGGCACACGGCTCATGCGACAAAAGTCGAAGCGGAAAAAGAGACACTCCAAATGTTGGGAATTTATCAGAAATTTGTTGAAGAATATTTAGCCATCCCAACCATTCCGGGTTATAAAACTGAATCGGAGAAATTTGCTGGTGCCGATTATACTACGACAATTGAAGCGATGATGCAAGACGGTAAAGCACTTCAATCGGGAACAAGTCATCATTTGGGTCAGAATTTCGCTAAAGTATTTGATGTTAAGTTTCTTAATGAAAATAGTCAAGAACAATTCGTTTGGCAAACCAGCTGGGGACTTAGCACTCGTATTATCGGTGCACTAATTATGGCGCATAGTGATGACACGGGGCTTGTTTTGCCACCTAAAATTGCTCCGACGCAAGTAGTGATCGTTTCAATTATGAACGGCGAAAATAATGGCCTAGTTGTAGCCAAATCAGATGAGTTGGCGGCGACTCTTCGCTCAGCTGGTTTTTCAGTGAAAGTGGATAGTCGCGATGGACGTCCCGGGGCAAGATATTTTGAGTGGGAAAGAAAAGGCGTGCCAGTAAGAATCGAAGTTGGGCCGAAAGATATTGCTAATCAATCAGTGATGATGGCTCGTCGAGACACGGGAGAAAAGAAAGTTGTTGCAGAAAATCTCTTGGTTGAAAGTGTTAGGGATCTTTTGGATGCTATCCAAATCAATCTTTTTGATAAGGCGCTGGCATTCCAAAAAGAAAATACACATGAAGTCAACTCTTATGAAGAGTTCCAGGAAGTGCTTGAAGCAAAAGGCGGATTTCTCTTGGCGCATTGGTGTGGTGATGCAAATTGTGAAGCAAAGATTAAGGAAGAGACGAAAGCCAGCAGTCGCTGCATCCCTTTTGATCAGCTAGAAAATGATGGCCAGTGTATTTATTGCGGCAAGCCATCAAAAAAGCGAATAATTTTTGCCAAAGCGTATTAGAAAACGTGATGAAGCTAACAGTCGAATCATTCCAATTGAGGAATTTTTGGGGAAAATATTAATTTAAAATTAAAGAAATTGAAAAAACCTTGACAAGCCTCTATTTTTGCTGTAAGTTATAGGGGATTTTGTAATTGGTTTAATTTGAAAACTAAGCAATGGAAGAAAAAAAGACTTGTAACTTCGGCGAACATTTTATGCTCGATGGTTACAACGGTAGTGCGGAGAAATTAAATGACAAAGATCTAGTACTGAGGTGCCTCATGGAACTGCCTGAGCTTTTGGAAATGCATCGCTTGAGCGAACCGGAAATCTATTTTGCTGCTTCGAATGACATCAAGGACCCAGGTGGCTGGAGTGGCTTTGTGGTGATTATGGAAAGCCACATCAGCATTCATACTTTTCCGGCTCGGCGTTTTGTGAGCATCGATGCTTACACCTGCCGAAATGGCATGGACACGGCATTTGTGGAAAACTATTTTAGAAAAGCCTTTGAACTAGAGAACGTGGAAACGAACTTTGTCAAAAGAGGCACGAAATATCCACTTCACGATCTTTGCTAAGCAACCTAGAAAAAACTACTCATAAAATCCCGATTTAATCGGGATTTTTTTGCGGTTGCTTTGATTTTTTGGCTAATTTTTGCTATAAAGATAGTAGAAGAAAAGGGACTAATAAAACTTAATTTAAAAAAATATGCGTATAAAAAAAGCAATTTTGCCCGTGGCTGGTTTTGGAACAAGATTTTTGCCTGCGACCAAAGCTCAGCCAAAAGAAATGCTCCCCGTGCTCAACAAACCTGCCGTGCAATATGTGGTGGAAAGTGTCGTGGCAGCTGGAATTGAAGAAATAATTTTTGTGACTGGTCGCGGAAAGCGGGCAATTGAGGATCACTTTGATATTGCCTATGAGTTGGAAGATAAGTTGGCGGAAAAAAATAAAACGGATCTCTTGGAGGAATTGAAGAAAATTCAAGGGTTAGCTAAATTTTCCTATGTCAGACAATCTAATCAGTTGGGAGATGGGCATGCAATTTTACAAGCGGCGCATTTAGTCGGGGATGAGCCAGTGGCAGTGGTATTTGGCGATACGGTGTATGACAGCAAGGTTCCGATCGTAAAACAACTAATTGATACTTATGAAAAATATAATGATCCGGTGGTAGGATTGACTGAGGTGGCGCGCGAAGATGTGCATAAATTCGGAGTCTATACCGGAGTCTCTCTGGATAGTGATACGATGGAAATAAAACAACTGATCGAAAAACCGAAAAATGAAGAGGCTCCAGCACTGACAGTGGCAATTGGCGCATATATTATCACCCCAGAAGTTTTTGAGGTATTATCAACCATAGAAAATGGAAATTCTGGAGAGATTCGTCTCATTGACGCATTTGAAATAATGATGAAAAAAGGCAAGCCACTCTATGGAAAAACCCTAGAAGGCACATGGCTTGACACAGGTGATCCGTTTAATCTTTTGCGAGTGAGTATTTATCTCGGGCTCAAGCATCCTGAGATTGGGGACAAGTTGAGAAATTATTTGAAAACATTAAAATTTTAAATTTTCTAAAACAATATGCAACACATTGCGCTGACCAAAAAAGACAGAGTTGTTTCTCAGATTATTGCACGGGAAGAAAAAAGACAGGAAGAGGAACTGGAACTGATCGCTTCGGAAAACTATGTTTCACCTGCCGTGCTCGAAGCGTTGGGCACAGTGCTGACGAATAAGTATAGCGAAGGCACGCCGAGTCACCGCTACTATGGAGGCAATCAAGTTATCGATGAAATGGAAGTTTTAGCAGTTACGCGACTCAAAAAAATCTTTGGTGCGGCTCACGCTAATGTTCAGCCTTTATCTGGCTCGCCGGCCAATGCCGCGGTGTATATGGCCTTTCTCAAACCGGGGGACAAAATTTTAGGACTAAAGTTGGATCACGGCGGGCATCTTTCTCATGGCCATCCGGTCAACTTTTCCGGTATGCTCTATAATTTCGTGCAATATGAAGTTGATCCCAAGACAGGAAGAATCGACATGGATGCGGTGCGAAAATTGGCCAAACGTGAAAAACCAAAAATGATCGTCGCTGGTTATAGTGCCTATTCGCGCGAGATTGATTGGAAAGAATTCAAAAAAATTGCCGATGAGGTGGGCGCCTACACTTTTGCCGACATTGCTCACACGGCTGGGCTTATCGCGGCAAAATGCCTCAAAAATCCCGTGCCATATTTTGATGTTGTTTCGACAACAACGCACAAAACTCTTCGTGGTCCGCGGGGAGCGGTGATTATGTGCCAAGAAAAATTTGCTAAAATTATTGACCGAGCGGTTTTCCCCGGTATGCAAGGTGGACCGCACAATCATGTGACAGCAGCGAAGGCGGTGGCCTTTGGAGAAGTGCTGGACAAGAGTTTCAAAACCTATGCCAAGCAAGTAATCAAAAATTCAAAAAGCTTGGCGCAAGAGTTTTTGAAAAAAGGCTACAATATTGTTTCTGGCGGAACAGACAATCATTTGTTTGTTCTGGATTTGCAAAATAAAAGTATTGGCGGGCATGATGCGGAAACAATTTTGGAGTCGGTGGGTATTTCCGTTTCACGTTCCACCATTCCCAATGATCCCAAATCCCCCCTGAATCCGTCTGGCGTGAGAATTGGGACGCCGGCCGCGACAACGCGGGGAATGAAAGAGAAAGAGATGAAACAAATTGCCAGTTGGATTCATGAAGCTTTTGAAAATAAGGATAATAAAAAAGTTTTGGCGAAGATTAAAAAAGAAGTGAAAAAAATGTGCCTAAAATTTCCGATGCCGGGAAAAAAATAGAATCAAAAAAACTCTTTCACAAAAACCTCACCCTCGCCCAAAAAGCGAGGGTCTTTTTTCCCTAAACTAAAGCTAAAATAAACTAAAAAAAACTTATCCCCAACCAAGAATGAATATCTATTGCAAGCTTTTATCAATGTGCTATAATTTCAATGTCAGAAATAATGTAAAAAATTAAAAAACAAAAATGGGTTTCATAGTTGAAATCATTCAGAATATTTCAGCATTTGTCGGACAGAAAGTCTCGACCATATCGACCGCTATCTCGGGGATAGGGGAGTTTTTTGGTGGGGATTTTTTCACTGATTTGTTGGCTTTTTTTGCCGTGCCATTTGTTCTAGCAAAAAGTTTTGTTTTGACAGTCTTTTCAGTCATACAAAAAACAACAGTTGATGCATTCAATAGTTTGGGTAATTTTTGGGAAATAATTAAAAATAGTCTAGTTGATTTTGGAGCCAGTATAAGCCTAGTTTTCCAACTGATTAAGAACAATGTTGCGGATCTTTTTGCCGGCCTTGTGGTTTCGCTGGCGAATAGTATCACAGCGGGAGAGCTTTTTGTCGAGGCGTTGGCAAAAAATATTAGTGATTTTGGCGCTTTGGTTTTTTCGGTTGTAAAAGACAGTTTAACTGGTTTTCCTTATGCCGTTTCGGCAACAGTTATTGCGGGCCTGCTATTGGCAGTGGTGCTTTTAATGTTGACAGAGAAAATACTGGTTGTATTTGATGCGTTAGATTTGATGGTAATCAAAAAAAATGTCAAACAATTTTTTGGAAAAACAATAATCAAACAAAGAGCAGAAAAGCAAGCTACTCCAATTGTCATGCCCAATGTGCAACCAATTTCTTTTGCCCAAGCATTTGTCGTTGTATCATTTTTAGCTTTTTTGGCATATAGTTTACCCCAAAAATATCAATTGGCCTCGCTTTCGCCATGGCTACAGCGTAGCGAGGGAATCAACTCTGATGCTGGCGAAACAAGCCAAGACGGTGGTTACCAGGGTAATATGAATCTTACCCCTACAGAAATTCTTGGCGAAACCACCCAAGAAACCCTCTCCCTCCTAGCAGAATCTAACCCTAATCTTTATCAGCTGCTCAACGCTGGTGTACAAAGACGTAGCAATGCTACGTCTCTACAGCTAGGCATGATTACCATCAATCCTCAGGGTCAAATTTTTCTATTACCAAAATCGATTAGTTCTCGTGAAATCAAAAATTATGTAATCAAAAATATTGATATCGCCGATCATGCTATCACTTCCCGAACAATCAAAAACCACACCATCAGGTCAATTGATCTCAAAAGAGAGCTCACCATCGAGGAACTGAAAATTGATCACAATCTCACCGTGCGTGGCAATCTCATTACCGAAGGAACATTGATTGCTGTAGACATGAATCTCTCGGGTAACCTAGATCTGCAAGATAATCTAATGCTTAACATTGGCAATCAAAACACAGACTTCACCGCTAGTGGCGGACTAAATCTGGCTGGCAATCTCAACATCAACAACAATTTTCTAGCTAATGCCACTACTGGTAACATCACCGCTGGAACATACAATGGCAACACTATCACCAATGGTACCGGCACACTAACATTAAACGAGCATACTCTCACCCTCACCAACAACACTCAACTCAATCAAAATCTCCTCACCACTTCCACTCCGCAGTTTGCCAGATTGGGACTGGGAGTTCCAGCCGACGCCACTAACATTCTCACCGCCACTTCATCCTCCACCACTGATCTTTCGAAAACTCTAAATATTTCTCACACTGGAATCATCACTGGCACGGGTTATGCCGGATATTTTTCTAAAACCGGAGCGTCAACCACTAATGTGGGACTCTATACGATCGCCACCGGAGCAACCAATAACTATGCGTTACAGGTTGATTCGGCCGTAGTAGGAGCAACTAATTATACAATCTATGCCAATGGTGTGGCAAAAAATTATTTCGCGGGCAATATCGGCATAGGGGACGCTGCGCCTGGTACAAATCTCTCCGTCATTGGTAATGCGCAAATTGGATATGCATCCGGTACAACCGTTTCGGCTGGCACGTCACTAGCAATCTCGAGCAACGTCGGCATCGGGACGACGGGGCCTGGGGCGAAGTTGGAAGTCTATGGAGGAATGGCATATTTTACCGGTTTAGATTCAGTTAATGCCAATGGCAACGGCCTTGGTATTTTTGGTGGGAATGACACGGGTGGTATTTATATGAGAGGAGATAATAGTGGAACCAATAATTTGTCGTTGGGAACTAATATCGGTGATATTTCATTTAAAACTGGCAGTGGAGCTGGGACGGATAGGATGATAATTCAAAACGGAGGCAACGTCGGCATCGGGACGACGAGTCCATTGGCAAACCTGCACATTCTTGGTGGAGCATCAAGCAACGCCAGTATGCGAATGGAGTCTGGTTCAGGAAGGTATGCTGGTTTCCAGATGTACGATGGGAATATTGGAAATAGCTGGGCCGTTGGACATGAGTTTGCGGCGACAAGTAATGCGTCACTGGTCTTTAGTTACGGAAATGTTGGCAGTGAATCTGTTGTAGCCAAAGTCTCAAGTACAGGCGGATTTACCCAGATAGGTAGCGGTGTTAATTCATTCGTAGGCAACGTCGGCATCGGGACGACGGGGCCGGGGTATAAGCTGGATGTTGTTGGTACTTCAGGAAATGCTTCAGTTCTTCGAGTTTCAGGAGACCTTTATCCTGAGATTGCTTTGAAATATACAAATAATGCGGTCGACAATCTTTCAGCTCTCAGGTTCTACGACGAAGCAAATAATTGGAAGTGGATGATTGCTAATTATTCTGATGCTTATTCAACAGCGTCAATGCAAAATTTATTTGCTATTTATCAAAGAACTAATTCTGGCGATACGAATGTTAATGCATACAGGCTGGTTATTGACAATACCGGCAACGTCGGCATCGGGACGACGAGTCCGGGGGCGAAGTTGGATATTAATGACAATTCAGGTGGAGCGGAAATTCCTTTTAAATTGCGTGTTTCTGACAATGCTAATGATTATTGGCAAATTTCTAATGCTACAGGTGGTGCTGGATTATTTATTCCCACATTTAAAACTAAAGTAGATACAGCGAGTTATACAGGAGGACTAGGCGGTGATGGCACTGGGACTTCTGGCTCTACATTTGTTGCGGCAGTAAATGACGTTGCTTATTCAAGCGGTTATTATGCGGGGGCGGCTATGGCATTTGAAGCCAGAAATTATGCGGAAACAGGAGCGTTGTCTAATAGAAACTTATTTAGTTGGACTAACTGGTATGCCAACAGTCCCTTAATGGTTATAAATCCGAGCGGTAATATTGGAATGGGATATTCGAATCCAGGAACAGCGAAACTAGCAATAAACGGCAACGTCGGCATCGGGACGACGAGTCCGGGGGGTAAAGTGGTTATTGCTGGTGGGGAGAGTAACACTGCATTATTGGGTGCAGTTGCTGGTAATACTTCTAACGCTTTAATCAATCTTGCCAGAAGTTCTGATGGTATAGTATTTCATGGATTAAGATTAGACGCTTCTGATAATTTGCATTTTGATTATCGTAAATCATCTGACGGAAGTCCACAAACAGCAATGACCATTGATAGAATAAGCGGCAACGTCGGCATCGGGACGACGGGACCAGGAGCAAAATTTCAAATCTACACCGGAGACGGAACAAGTGGTCTGCGCACCAGTCTCATCTGTTCTAACTCTACCACCAGCAAACTCTACACTGATGCCAATGGAAATATGATTTGTGGCACTGATCAAACTGGTAGTGGCACCGGAAATCTTGTTGATACTCTCTCTGCCACCTTAGGAGCAGGCAATGACGCTGGGGGACTGGGGATGATTAATCTGGGGAATGTGGGGATTGGGACGACGAGTCCCATCGCTAAACTCCATAGTGTTGTTGCTGATGGTGTTTCCTTTGCAATAGGGCTTTCGGGCACCACAAAAGGACTTCGCGTAGAAGCAGATTCAACCTCAATGATTATCCGCGGAGTTGATACTACTCTTACGGGTTCTTACCAACCACTTCGTTTTGGTGGATCTGATCTTCGTTTTGAAACAAATGGGACAACTGAAGCAATGCGGATTCTTTCAAATGGCAACGTCGGCATCGGGACGACATCGCCAAATACCGCACTTCATGTTCACTCTGCAAACGGAGTGGTGGATTCCTTTGGCAATCTGATGGTCTCCACTAATGATGCAGTGGCTATAAATAAAGGTGGATACCTTACTTTTGGAGGAAGCTGGGACGCAGGAGGCGGTTCGTCAACATTCGGTGGAATTGGCGGACGGAAAGAAAATGTTACTTCCGGTGACGCCACAGGATATTTGATGTTCTCGACTTCAAATTCTGGTTCAACTTTGACTGAGAAAATGCGGATTACATCCAGTGGCAACGTCGGCATCGGGACGACGGGGCCAGGGGCGAAGCTGGAAGTGGCAGGTGCTGGTTCTGCTAACACAATAAAACTTAAAGACACAACCAACCCTTACACTACACTTTTTATGGGGGCACAGCAGTTCGTTACTAATCGAAGTCCAATAGATGGCGTTTTTGAAGATGTGAATAAAGCAGCCGCCAGTGTAATCTTAATTTCGGGAGTTGGAAATTCAGCCGTAACATTTAATACTCATACATCAAATAACACGAATCCATTGGAAAGGATGCGAATCAATGGCGACGGCAACGTCGGCATCGGGACACCGTCACCGTTGGCAAAACTTCATGTAGTAGGTAATTATGATAATGATGGTACTGGAGGTATTCTGCTTGATGCACTTTCTGGTTCTCCAGATATATATAGTTTAAGAATAAATCCTTTTGTTGTAGGTAGTCAAAAAGTTGGTTATCAATTCCAAACAAAAAGTGTATCTGGTGGGACAAATGTTCCATTGACATTTGATAATAGTGGCAACGTCGGCATCGGGACGACGAGTCCGGGAGAAAAACTTTCTATCTTGACTGGTGCCTTAGAACTCAAAAGTAGTGCCTTTAATACATCAAACAATAGAATCTATTTTACGAGACATCAAGTGGGTAGTACTTATGGCGGAATTGATTGGCGAGATAGTGCGGGTACGGTTCTATATCAAGTAGCGAGTGGTGTTTTGGTTGGTAATGGCATTGAATTTAACGAAGGAGACGGTGTTAATAATAGGATGTATATTCAACCCGGCGGCAACGTCGGCATCGGGACGACGGGACCGAGTTCGAGGTTACATGTCCAGAGCGTTTCAGGGAGCACTGAAAATACACGTTTTGCAAATAATGATTTTGTTATTGGGTCTGTAGGTACAGAACTGAAAGTAAGTTTTGGAGCTGCAAGTGGTAACACGTATGCAATTTTGAATGCTTTGAATAGTGGTGAAACGGCATGGACTAATCTGGCCCTACAAACAGGCGGAGGCAACGTCGGCATCGGGACGACGGGGCCAGGGACAAAACTGCATATTTATGGTACCACGGCTGCTACCGTACAAACTATAGAAGGTGTTGGGGGCGGAGTGAGTGCTGGTCTTGTTATTAAAGCTGACACAACTGGGCAAGCTGGAATTCAACTTTATGAGAATAGTACGCAAAAATGGAACATATATAAAACCGCTGATGCGAATGGCGATTTGCGCTTCTATTCGCTTGGAGCACTAGCTGATGTGTTGACGATAAAAGAAGCAAGTGGCAACGTCGGCATCGGCACGACGGGGCCACTCAATCTTCTTCACCTGAAAAAAGGAACAAACTTAAATCTAATTTTAGGTAATCAAAATGTTCAAAGTGGAGCAACGGCCATGTCAATTGTGGCAATTGATGATGGCTACACCACAAACATTCCATTGGAATTTCACGCTTCAAAGTTTTATTTCCATAGCGGCAACGTCGGCATCGGGACGACGACGCCGAATATCGGGCTGGAAGTCGTGAAAGATAATGGAAATGGTTGGACGGCTTTGTTTAGGAGCGCTGCCAGCAGTGAAGGCGTCTTTTTGGGAACAAGGTATACTCATGCAACCGTTCAAGGCATCTCTGGTGATTTAGGTTCGCTCACAGATTTATTGATAAATCCACTCGGCGGCAACGTCGGCATCGGGACGGCGGGGCCGACATCTAAATTGCATATATATGGAGCTGATGACCCGACAAACGGCCAGCTGCGCATAGAAAGTTCTGGCGCTGACGCTCGTATCGAGTTGGATAATAGCAGCGCTAATAGATATTCATTGAATTTCTCCGCTTCTGCAGGATATGAAGGTCTGCGGTTTATGTATAACAATTCCGATAAAGTGATCTTTGATGAAAACGGCAACCTCGGCATCGGGACGACGAGTCCGGGCTCTGCGTTGGATGTCAATGGTTCAATAAACATTCCTTCGACTGGTGATTACAAGATGAATAATATTGTTCGCATAGCTGGTGGAGGAACTTTTTATTCTGCTGTTGGTACGGCAGCAGCGCCGAGCTATGCTTTCGGTGCTGATGTGGATACTGGTTTATTTCTGACCGCATCCGGGTCTAACGCGATTGGATTTTCGACAGGTGGGACAGAGGCAATGAGAATAACTTCGGGCAACGTCGGCATAGGCACCACCACACCAGGAGCCACCTTGGACGTAAATGGAAGAATATTTGGAGCAAACGGAACTGCTGCTTTACCAAGTATTTCATCACGTGGAGAAAACAATGCTGGATTATTCTTTGGCGATGACGGAGTTGGTTCGTATCTTGGTTTTTCTGCTGCAGGATCAGAAGGAATACGTCTTAATCGTTTTGGCAACGTCGGCATTGGTACGACGGCGCCAGGATCGTTATTCACAGTAGCGGGAACAATAAGATCAGACACAAGTGGAACCCCCGAAGTGTATCTAAATAAATCGGGGACTCGTGGATGGTCTATCCGTAACGATGGAGCGTTTAATATATATAATTGGGAAACTGCCACAAATCAATTGACGGTTTTGAATAGCGGCAACGTCGGCATCGGGACGACGACACCACAAACGAAACTCGATGTGGCAGGGACAATTCGCGCTACTGCTTATTCTACTCCTACTTCTGGTACGGGGGTTGAAATTTTATACGGAGCACAGGCTGCGAATACGGGAAATATAATTGCATATGATAGAACTGCATCTGCATATAAACCGCTTACTCTTGATGGTTCAACGATATTGTTAAATGCGTACAACACAAGCGGCAACGTCGGCATCGGGACGACGAGTCCGGGGGCGAAGTTAGATGTTCGTTCTGGTACTAACGCAACATTAAATTATCCGACAGGAGATTGGGCAGCAAAGGTTTTCATGCAAACAGACGCTTCGACTTCAGGCGGATTAGTAGTTGGTAACAGATGGCAAGATAATACTTCAACAATATTTGAAGCAGGAAGTCTTTATGGAAGTGGTAGCGCATGGGCGTCTATGTTTGTGATCAAAGGTCAAGGCAACGTCGGCATCGGGACGACGAGTCCGGGGGCAACTCTTGATGTCAATGGGACTTCTATTATTCGAAATAATACAATATGGAAGGCTGGAGCAGGAAACAATACTAATCTAATTAGTTATTCTGGTACAGATGATGGAATATTCCGCCAATATTCTGGTGGTATAATAAAAAATCAACTATTTGCTGCTGGGGACAGTTATTTCAATAGCGGCAACGTCGGCATCGGGATAGCGGGACCACAGGAGAAATTGACTGTTGCAGGTAATCAATTATTTGCATTAGCTCCTGATGTTGGTTCCTATGGAAAATTGGAAGCAGCCTATGGAGGAAATATTGCAACTTATGGCGTAGCAGCAAATATTGATTTTTATAGACCCGTTGCAGGTAGCGGGAATGAGGGGGAAATAAGATTTAGTACTAACCCTGGAGGTGGTGGCGTTGGTAGTTTGACCCAACGAATGGTAATAGATAAGAGCGGCAACGTCGGCATCGGGACGACGGGACCAACCAATCTTGTTGAAATTCAGGGCAATACTACAGGTACTGGTGGGACAGGTTCAGTTTTATATGTAAAACAAAATGCTAGTTGGACAGCGAATGAGCCTTACTCACTAAATGTTTCAGGTTATTCAAACTTAAATGGATTCAGAATATCTGGACCGGGTGTGAGGAGTTTGTATAGTGGGGCTTCTGGTTCTCAGATTGAGTTTGCGACTCACTTTGGTTTTATTTCATTCGCTGGTGGTAGCCAAGGAACCGATCGGTATATGACAATTCAAAACGGCGGCAATGTCGGCATCGGGACGACAGCTCCTGGTTACAAATTACAAGTCTACACCGGCACCGCCAATGGCTATGTTAATTCCGATGGAACTTGGGGTTCCAGTTCTGATCTAAATTTGAAAAAAAACATCTCTTCTGTTTCTTCTGTCCTAAACAATGTATTAGCTCTTAATCCAGTTTTATATAATTTCAAAACAGAAAGAAACGGAACAACTCCCCATATCGGTTTTGTTGCCCAAGAAGTGGAAAAACTCTTTCCCGAACTAGTCTCCACCGGACCAGATGGTATAAAGGGAATCAGCTATGCTATGTTTACCCCACTTCTCACTAAAGCGATTCAACAGCAACAAACTCAAATCACAGGCATTGCGGACAATCAAAACAAAATCGTCGAGCAACTGACCAATCAACTTTCCTATCAACTTGCGGACAAAACAATTTCCATCGATACTAAAATAAACCTGATTGGGGCGAGTCTGGACGAGTTAAACCAGGAACAATATGATCAACAAATCAAAAGAATAAAGGGGCAAATAGAGGATAATACCGGCAATTTAACGCTTTTGGATGCCAGATTGAAACTGTTGGAAACAGTGCTCACACTGGATAGTAATAACCTGAAAGTCATCGGTGATATTTCTGCCAACAACCTGACGCTCAGCGGAAAACTAGATGTGGACAGTGCGGTCGCCGGCGCCTTTGCTGTGAAAGTTAGCGCGGATAAACCTAAAACAATCGGTGAGGCATATATTTGCCCCGCAGGCTTCGCGGGAGATGCTTGTGATACGTCAGACGCTTCCAGCGATGGAAAATCAATCCTGGTGCAAACTTCAGCCGTCTCAGCCAGCGCCAAAATTTTTGTCACCCCCGAAAATGATACAAATGGTAGCGTTTGGGTGGAGAAAAAAAGTGACAATTCCGGGTTCAAAATTATGCTAAAACCATTGACGCCAATCCTCGAAAAGATTAAAATAAATTGGTGGATTGTGGAGAAAATTTCGGACTAAATTTAGGGGGTGGCCATATCACGATTTCTCGCCAAAATGCCAAAATGTTGTGAAATCGTGAGATATGGGCGTTGTGAAATCGTGATACGGGTCCATTATTGAAATGAAAGAAACACAACAAAAAAATCGACAAATTGTCGATTTGAGAGAAAAAAATAATATTGTAGGGACAGACCTCGTGTCTGCCCAGAAAGCTAGAACGCTCGAATCTCCACCCCCAACTTTTGTTTGAAAACTTGTTTTATCTGCCGAATCTCTTCTTTTATTTACCCCCACACCAATTATGTTTTACGTATACATCCTAAAAAGCAAAAAAGACAAAAACCTATACACTGGCTCGACAAATGATTTAGCAAGGAGATTTGCTGAGCACAATAGTGGCAAAGTTTTTTCAACAAAACTACGCAGACCTTTCGAACTGTTGTATTATGAAGCATATAAAGCAGAAGGAGATGCCAGAAAAAGAGAACATAACCTTAAACTAAGAAGCAGAGCATTGGCACAATTAAAAAAACGATTAGAAGCAAGTTTGCAAACATAATTGGTGTGGGGGTGAATCTTCTTGTGCTTTGACATAGCCGTCAAGTGATATTTGACCATCGTTTATATCCGTTTTAAGTTCGTCTCTCACTCGATAAAGTTCAGCGCTTAATTCCTCTCGCACGTCATTAATATCAGATTTCAGTTCATTTCTGACAATATGCAGTTCTTCCCTCAAATCAACTTCCAATTTATTAAAACGATCATCTACCTTGTTGAAGCGACCATCTACCTTGTTGAAGCGACCATCAATAGCACCCAAGATAATTTGAGTCTGTTCCGCAAGATCTTTATGGGTAACGTATGTAGTTTTAACTTTATTTTTCTTAAGCATATTTTAATTTTAGCGTAAGGCTAATCCCATGTCAAACTTAGATAAACTCCCCATGAGCGTCGAAAAAAAAGACGTTCCCAAAAAGAATTTCCTGGAAATCACGTGCCCAAATTGTCATGGCACCAATTTTGTCAAACGCGGAACACGTCAAAAGAAAAACGAAATTGTTCAACTCTATCTTTGCAATGATTGCCAAAAAACGTTCACTCCAGGAGCGACCAAGGGCAAGCACTATCCAATTAGTGTTATTCTCGATGCAATTAGTTTGTACTATATTGGGTATAGTCTTGAGGAGTCTGTAAAAAGAGCTAGTCGAATAATTGATGCGAATAAAGAAAATATTATTGACAGGGCGACGTTGTTGGATTGGATCAATGAGTACGAACCTCTCTGCGCATTCGCCCGCATGCGCCCCCACGCCCTAAAACTATTTCCACCTGAACAAACGATCTCCAGCGCCACATTGGCACACCGCCAACTCTACCGTTTCCGCCATCACCGCTCAAAAACAATTCTCATCATCCAAGAAGACTGGAAACATAGCAAGTTTTGGCCCTTGAAAGAATTTTTGGATCTCGTGCCCGTTGAATGTCCTCACCAATACTTCCAAGAAGGTGCTCGCGCCTCGGAAACACCACTGATGTTTTCCAAAACGGAAATGATTGTGCGCGGAAAACACAACTTTGCTAACAAGATGGCCAAATTTGTCTTGGAATCAGTGGAAGAGCCGAAAGCTCGCCACGACGCCCTGCAGAGATTTATGTTGGCCAATGACAGCGTGACCATCGCCACCGAAGTGCCAATTTATCTACGAAGAGAAGATTTGGAACATATGCAGACGCAACTTGGTTTCGAACTCTACAAAAAACAAACAACAGAAGAAAAAAAAGCTAACAAAGACATTGAAAAATATCCGGCTGAGGATTTGCCAAAATTGATCACTGGCCACATCGACTTCGTCCAAGTTAGAAACGGTCAAATTCACATTCTCGACTACAAACCGAATGCTGCCAAAGAACGGCCAATTGAGCAACTGACAATTTACGCCCTGGCATTATCTCGCCTGACGGGATTAAAAGTTTTCAATTTCAAATGCGCCTGGTTTGACGAAAAAGACTATTTTGAATTTTTCCCCCTCCACGTAGTCCACAAACCAGACAAACGCAGAAGAAAAAGAAAAATCACGA
>JBAQNU010000023.1:0-42808 GCA_049304095.1 Candidatus Moraniibacteriota bacterium
GTAGCTGGGCAGCTGGCGGGCTACAACTCGACACTTGGCAAGGTAACCATTACAGCAGTTCAGGCGGGGCGGAATATGCTACGATTTTTTATGATACAAATAATGCTGGGTATTATGTTGATCCAAATAGTATGAGCAATTTGGAGCGAGTCGACTTTAGTTACGGCTATGACCGGAATAATACGGCCTACTACATTGACCTAGATAATAGAACTAATTTGCTTAGCCTAACTGCTAATGGCGACATTCGATCTCCGATCTTCGAGGATCAAAATAACAATGGCTATTATGTCGATCCAAACGGTTCCAGTCGCATGAATATTCTTAATTATGTCGATCAAGCCTACATTGTTGATGTGCGACCGCAATATATGTATGACTGGAATGACAGTGCCTATTATATTGATATGAATGGTGGTTCAAGGTTTAACTATATGGGTCGAAATTATGGCTTCAACTGGACAGAATATGACTGGAACAATACTGCTTATTATGTTGATCCGAATAATGTTTCTATCTATAATGATCTAAGGGCAAATGTTTTTTATGATTATGGTAATACTGCCTATTACGTTGACCCAAATGGCTCATCAAACCTTTCCACTCTTTGTATCCGTGGAGATTGTCGCAGTTCATGGCCTGGTTCAACTACTGAAACTGATACGCTCGCAACGGTTACGAGTCGAGGAGCTTCTACCGCAACCTATTCAACACTAACTGGAGGAATGGGAACTTCTATTTTGTATGATACAAATGATACCAATTACTATGCCGACCCCAGTGGGACAACGAAAATGCACATTGCCACCATTGACAGTTGGTTATCAGCTACCTATATCTATGATGGCAATAACGGCGCTTATTATCTTGACCCAAATGGTACAAGTCGAATGAATGAAATCCAGGCTGATCGAGTCTATGGTTTTGCTGACATTCGTTCCCCAATTTTTTATGATTATAACAACGCTGGCTACTACGTTGATCCTGCTAGCACTTCTCGCATGAATACACTATATTATGTCGATCAAGCCTACATTGTCGATGTGCGACCGCAATATATGTATGACTGGAATGACAGTGCCTATTACATTGACATGAATAGTGGTTCAAGATTTAACTATATGGGTCGAAATTATGGCTTCAACTGGACTGAATATGACTGGAATAATACTGCTTATTATGTTGATCCGAATAATGTTTCAATTTATAACGACATAAGGGCGAATGTTTTTTATGACTATAGCAACACGGGATATTACATGGTTCCGCGAGCAACTTCTCGGATGAACGAGGTTCAAGCCGATCGAGTGTATGGTTTTGCCGACATTCGCTCCCCAATTTTTTATGATTACAACAACACGGGCTACTATGTTGATCCCAATAGCACTTCCCGCCTAAATTACGGTGTGTTTGATGCTATCTATAGCTACGGAGCATCATACGCTTCCATTCTCTATGATAGTAATAACTCTGGTTATTATGTTGATCCGGCTAGCTCAACTTCTGTCAATAATCTCTATTTTAATTATGCCAATTACAACTCTGACGTGAGATTAAAAGAAAGCATAGCTCCTCTCAATAACGCCCTTGCCAAGCTAATGCAAATTAATGGCGTATCTTTTCGCTGGAAAGATAAAACCGTTAACGACAAACAAAATATTGGACTAATCGCCCAAGACGTAGAAAAAGTCTTTCCGGAGCTTGTAAGCAATAACCCTTCAACTGGAATGAAAAGTGTTGAATACGGCAACCTCGTTTCTCCTCTGATTGAGGCCGTAAAGGAACTATCACATAAAATCGATGATTTGTTTGACAAATATCTTAATCAGCAAAAACAAATTGATGATCTTAGGCAGAATTACGAACTAAATAATACGGAACAGCAAAAACAAATCAATGATTTAAAACAAGCAATTGAACAACTCCAAAAATAAATATTGCCTCCGTCCTTCCAAGTCAACCTTGATTAAAATTTTAATTTTTTTTATTTTAAGCACCTAAGCCAATGTGTAAAATTTTTAGAAAATCGCTCGAAAAAAAAATGAGCCTTCTCCTCCTAATCATTGTTATTTTCATAACCATTGGTACTTCACCACAACTCACCCACGCTTGGACCGAACCAACATTAACCGCACCCAATGGCAATCTTGCTGCGCCAATCAATGCTGGATTGACGACGCAAACTAAGACCGGGGCACTCTATGTCAATGGTGGTGTAGTTACTCCGCTGATTTGGGATACAGACAATACACTCTATTACCTCAATCCTTTCGGTGCTTCTCAAATCAGTTCAATTTTTGCCAATGGCGGAATTAATGTGCAAGGAAATACTAGCTTGGCTTTTTCTGATCACAATGGTGGTTTCAATATGGTTGATAACACCTGGATCAGAGCAACCGGCGTGGGTAATATCTATGCTCCGGGTGAAATGCAGGCGACCAATATTCGAGCCAATTCCAATCTTTGCATTGGTAGTGATTGTCGCAGTAGTTGGGCAGCTGGCGGGCTACAACTCGACACTTGGCAAAGCAACCACTATTCCGGATCAGACGGAGCGGAATATGCCACGATTTTTTATGATACAAATAATTCCGGCTATTATCTCAATCCCAACGGTATGAGCAATTTAGAGCGAGTTGACTTCAGCTATGGCTATGACCGAAATAATACAGGTTACTATATTGACCTGGATAACAGAACGAACCTGCTTAATCTCACCGCTAACGGCGATATCCGCTCCCCTATTTTTTATGATCAAAACAACACTGGTTATTATGTTGATCCAAACGGTTCAAGTCGCATGAATACATTGAATTATGTCGATCAAGCCTATATTGTCGATGTGCGACCGCAATATATGTATGACTGGAATGACAGTGCCTATTACATTGACCTGAATAGTGGCTCAAGATTTAACTACATGGGTCGAAATTATGGCTTCAACTGGACAGAATATGACTGGAATAATACTGCTTATTATGTTGATCCAAATAATGTTTCAATTTATAATGATATAAGGGCGAATGTTTTTTATGACTATAGCAACACGGGATATTACATGGTTCCGCGAGCAACTTCCAGAATGAATTATGGGATTTTTGATAATCTCTATAGCTATGGTTGGATGCAGGCATCAAGCTTTCTATATGCTTCTGATAGAAACCTAAAAAAAGATATAGCGCCACTGGAAAATTCCTTGGATAAGATTTCTCAACTCCAGGGCGTCAATTTTCGTTGGAAGGACTCTCAAAAAGATCAAAAGTTGAATGTCGGTCTAGTTGCTCAAGATGTGGAAGAGGTCTATCCCGAACTGGTCAACACCGATGAGCAAACCGGGCTAAAATCCGTCGAATATGGCAACTTAGTCGCACCACTCATCGAATCAATCAAGGAACAGCAAAAACAAATTGACGAATTAAAAGCAGAAATTAACCAACTAAAAAATAACTAACTCTCATATGCTTTCAAATCAAAAAAAATACACAATCCTGCTTTCCGTTGCAGGCCTAGCTACCCTCTTTATTTTCATTGGCACTGTGTTTGCTATAAACAATATAAGCGATGGCTGGCGCATCGACAATGGCGCCACGCTAGACGTGACTGACGCAAGCTCTGCTTGTCACAGAATTACCAATAATTCCGGTTCCAGTCTTTTTGTTCCCACCAGAACAACATCTGATTGGAACGCTTTTGCCAGCCACCTGCCAGGCGGAGTCAGCAGTGGATCATGTTGTGTTTCTAATATTGGACAGAGCTGTGCCTCTGCGCCCAATAACTGTGGTAGCGTTAATTATGGAACAATTCTTTGTAGCGGGGCTTGCTCAGCGACAACGCCAGCAGACCAAAGTCTAGTAAGATGCCGATATTGCTCTACTCCGATTTCCTACCTATTTTGCGTTATGGGCTGTGGAAGGGACTCCACTTGTGCAAGAGCTTGTTCCACTAGATATCCAGATACTTGCTCCTATTCCTATCAATGCAGTTGCTAGACAGACATCCATTCGACGAAAAACATTTAATAAAAATTTAATTTTTTAATTAAACACTACAAAACTATGTTAAAAAGAATTGTCATCACCACTCTAATTATCTTACTATCTTTCGGGATAGGACTTTTTCTAGGAGTGAAACTAGGATCGCCTCGGCTAGCAAGCACAGATTTAAGCTCAGTCGCCCCTCTTTCAAAAACTCAAAGCGCCCAGCCTGACTGTACCGCAACTGATAAACAACTAACGGAAAATATTGCCGTGAAAAGTTTAATCGAATTACAAAATAAAACAGTATCTGGAACGATTGAAAAAGTTTCAGAAAATACCATCAACCTAAACAATGTAGCCTTCCTTGATTCGTCCTCGAATTCCACCGTTACAACACGAACGGTAAGAATAACTGCTGACACGAAATTCTTCCAGCTCGTTCAAAAAGACTGCGCTCAAGTTAAGGCAGAAATGGAAGATTTCAAAAACAAGATTGCTACTAATGAGTCCAACCTAAAACAGACCCTCGCCACTCCACAGTTGGAAGAAAAAAAAGTAGCTACCATGACTGACCTAAAAGAAGGACAATTACTTCTGATAACCTCCGCAGATGCTATTGGAGACAAACAGGATTTTGTGGCTAATGAGATAACTATTTATGCGAATTAACCATCGAACTGCAAAAACCCATCCTTTTCAAACTCAAAGTCTAAAAACTTTGAGTTTTTTGTCTTTTTGGGATTGTGCTATAATTAGCAATAATTCTTAAAAATGTAAAAATATATGGATCCAAAAATTTTCAAAGCCTACGACATTCGCGGGCTCTATCCTCAGGAAATTAACAAAGACGCAGCCTATGCCATCGGTCGAGCATTAGTTGTTCATACTGGCGCCAAAAAAATAATCGTCGGATTTGATATGCGCGACTCATCGGTTGAGATGGAAGCTGGCCTCATTTCCGGCATTATCGACCAAGGCGCTGATGTCGTGAAAATTGGTCTTTCCACCACTCCAATGCTCTATTTTGCCTCATGGCAGCTTGAAGCGGACGCGGCTGTTATGATCACGGCGTCACATAATCCAGCGGAATATAACGGTATGAAATTTTGTCTCAAAAATGCTGTGCCAATTGGCGAAGGTAGTGGCATGGAAGAAATTAAAGCATTAGCCCTGGCTGGAAAATTCTCAGAAAGTGCCGAAAAAGGCACGGTAACAGAAGAACTTGATTTTCACGAGAAATACATAGCCTATATGTCAAAGTTTTTTGTCACTGGGTGCGCTAAGAAAAAAATCATAATTGATTTTGCTAATGGTATGGGCATTTTGGATAAGGCCGTTTTTGAAAAATTTCCCGCTGAAATCGAAGCGAGCTATCTCTATGACACACTGGACGGAAATTTTCCCAATCATGAAGCTAATCCTTTGAAAACCGAAACACTCAAAGCACTTCAAGAAAAAGTCATTGCTGAAAAGGCCGATTTGGGTATCGCCTATGACGGAGACGCTGATCGTGTCGGCTTTGTCACAGAGATTGGAGAGATCGTGCCCATGGATTATCTCATTGCCCTTTTAGCCAAAGAAGTGCTCAAAAAAAATCCGGGCGGACTGGTGCTTATGGATCTGCGAAGTTCTAATGCGGTAAAAGAAATAATCGAAAAAGTGGGTGGCAAGGTTAATCGTTGCCGAGTGGGACATTCCCTGATCAAAAAACAAATGCGGGAAGAAGGCGCCATTTTTGCCGGGGAACTTTCCGGACACTATTTTTTCGAAGAAAATTCCAAGGCGGAAATGACCACTTTTGCTGTCATCACACTGCTCAATCTCATGAACGAGACAGGACTAAAAATGTCTGAACTGGTTGCTGATTTGAAAAGATATTTTCACAGTGGCGAGATCAATTCTGATGTAGCGGACAAAGATGCGGTGATGCAAAAACTGAAAGAAACCTACAAAGATGGTAGGCTCGATGAGTTGGACGGAATTCGCATTGATTTTCTTGATTGGTGGTTTAGCGTTCGCGCTTCAAATACTGAACCGAAGCTACGTTTGAATTTGGAAGCAAAAACGAAAGAATTAATGGAAGAAAAAAAGATTGAACTTTTAAATGTAATCAGAAAGAGAGCTTATGCCTAGCCCAAAAGCAAGCTTACACCTAGCCAAAGCTAAACGAAGAAAATCACTGCTAATTTAAAAGTGTAAAAAAACAAAAGCGAGCTTGAAAAGGCCACGCGCTTTGGAAGATTGTTTTTGGGCTAGGCATAAGCTCCCAAGCTATTGTAAAATACGATAAGCCCAAATATTATTATACCGCTCGACCAGCACAAGTCTTCGACTATCAAAAGTCGGATCCATGCTGGTTTTTTTGTCTAATGGCACATTAGATAGAATTAACGCTCGAGGATCATTTGCTACAGCGCTAAAACTTTCGACTCGTCTAAGATCAGAACTGATTGCCGCCCAATAGCTCGGGTCATAGCTCGGCCAATCAATATTATACAGACGCAAACGATCTTCACCAAGATAATATTTAGCAATCACATAATCAAATGCAGTGAAAATATAATAATCATTTTTAGCATATTTATCAGTATTTTTTGCCAAAACATTCCAGCCGGTAGAAAAACCAAGGTGAATGGCAAAAGAAAGTGCCACAAAATAGAGCGCCAATACTGAGAACTTGAGATAGAATTTAGTTTGAGCGAGCCACGCACCAATGAGCACAAAAATGAAATAGGCTCCCGGCAAAAGATAGCGTGCGACGAAATATTGCCTTCCCAAAAGGGACATGATGTATACGCTACCAATGAACCCAAAAGAAAAAACCAATGCAATGGCTGTTTTCTTTTTCTCCTTGCACATCAAACTAAAAACAATTGCCACCAGAAAAATCGTCACAAAAACCAACACGGAACTACGAGAAATTCCTTCCACGTCATTGGGCGACGGCATTCCGGAAGACATTTCCCCTACTGGCGTTCCCAGAAAAAACATCTGCACATTAGAAAAGATATCTGAAAAACTAGCCGGCTTCACCCAGCTCAGATTATCCCCCAAATCGATAAGATGATAATAAAATCTTTTCAGCCAAAAAGAAAAAATCAACAGCGCCGCAAAAAGACCAGAAAGCATCGCTCTATTTGGCACAAAACTTTTCCACGCCACTGCGTTTATTTTTTTACTTTGCCCCTGCTCATCAAAGATATTCCACACAACGTAAGCAAAATAGAAAGTAGCACAAAAAATTATGCCCATATAATGCGTCAGACATGCCAGGCCCAAAAAAATCCCCCACCAGATATAGTTTTTGATCTCATCGGTTTTCAAGGCTTTCAGGAAAAAATAGGCGGAAATTAAAAGCAGGAAAACCAACATGGAATACATCCGCGCTTCTTGGGAATATTGAATGGCAAATGGCGCAATTGCCGCGAGGAAAGCTGCGAAAAGAGCTGACTTCCTTTCAAATAACTCCTTGGCAAACAGATAGGTAGCAAAGACGGCTAAAACGCCAAAAACAACTGAATAGAGCCTAATTCCAAAGACACCATAACCAAAAAAAGTGGCAAATGCTTTGAGGGTGAAGTAATAGAGTGGCGGATGGACGTCGTTTATAATCATGCGAATCATATCAGGAAAATTTTCCTTGATTGCCACTCCCGTAAAAGCTTCATCATACCAAAAATCACGCACAGCCAAATGACGCAAACGCAAAAAAATCGCCAAAAGTAAAATCAGATATAGATAATACCTCTCTAGGCGTTGGTTAATTTTTTTGATTTTTTCCAGCATCATTCTGGTTATTTTCAAATCACAAATCCGATTTTCTTTTTCACCTCATCCAATTTCTTCTTCGCCAGCGGTCGCACTTTTTTTGCTCCATCTTCCAAGATGGCTAAAACTTTTTCGTCACTCAACTCCCCCATTTTCTTTTGAAACGGCTCGAGGAATTTGACGATAACTTCTGCGAGCTCGGTTTTGAAATCAGAATACTTTTTGCCCACAAACATTTTTTCCACTTCTTGGGGTTTTTTATTATCCAAAAGGGAATATATATTGATCAGATTTTTGAGCGCTGGCTTGTCGTCACTGTAAACTATTTCACTGCCGCTGTCTGTCACCGCTTTTTTGATTTTCCTCCTCGCCGTTTCCGCATCATCATTGAGAGCAATATAGTTATATTCCGATTTGGCCGATTTAGACATCTTCTTGGTCGAATCATCAAGGCCCATAATGTTTTCGCTTTCTTTTTTTGTGTAGGCTTCGGGAATGACAAATGTTTCACCAAATTTATGATTAAACCTTTGCGCCAAAGTCCGCGCCAGTTCAATGTGCTGTTTTTGGTCTTTGCCAACTGGCACGACTTGCGTGTCGTAGAGCAGAATGTCGGCAGCCATAAGTATCGGATAATCAAACAAACCGACACCTGCACTTTCCTTGCCTTCTTTTGCGCTCTTATCCTTGAACTGAGTCATTTTTTCCAACTCTGGAATTTTAGCAATCGTATTTAGAATCCAAGCTAGCTCGGCATGCTCCGAGATGTACGATTGAATAAATAGTGCGCATTTTTTCGGGTCTATTCCGGCTGCTAAATAGATCTTGGCGATTTCAATTGTGCGACGACGCAAAGTTTCCGGGTCTTGTGGAACAGTGATAGCGTGCATATCTACGACGCAAAAAATTGAATCATACTCGTCTTGCAACTTGACCCAATTTTGAATCGCGCCGAGATAGTTTCCAAGATGAAGATCTCCCGAAGGCTTGATGCCAGAAAAAATGCGTTTTTTCATAGTGTTTTTTAAACAAAGTTAGTATCTCCATTTTAAACCATTTTCCCCTTTCAAGCAATTTTTGGCCTAAATTGCAAAGACGCCCTCGCCTAGGCGAGAGCGTCCCTACAAAATATTACATCTTACTTCTTGAATCTAGACCTCCACAATCACCGGCAGAACCATTGGGCGGCGTTGAGTTTTCACAAAAAGATATTGACCGATGGCTTCGCGGATATTATCTTCGATAAATTTCTTTTCCACGGAAGTTTTTTTGGAAGTGGTTTCTTTGATTACCTTTTTGACTTTGGTCTTGGCTTCGTTTACCAAATCAAAGTTATCTTTGACATAGATGAAACCACGCGAGGTAATCTGAATGTTGCCCACCACTTCTTTAGTTTTACTATCAAGAATGACCGTCACCATAAACATCCCGTCTTCACTGAGGACCTGGCGATCACGAAGAACAACTTGTCCGATGTCTCCCACGCCCAATCCGTCCACGAAGACATAGCTGGTGTCAACTTTTTTAGGCAAGATTTTTGCCCTGTCTTTTCCACTAACATCGCCGCTGCGCTCTGGTTGAATTTCCAAAACATGTCCGTTGTCCAAAACAAAAATATTCTCCTTGCGAAAACCAATCCGCACCGCCAATTTCTCGGCTTCTTTGAGCATATAATGATTGGCATAGACGGGCACGAAATAGTCTGGCCGGATTTGTCTGAGTATATCTTGAATATCCATTGCACTGCAATGACCGCTCGTGTGTACATCCATCAAATCTCCATGAATAACATTGTCGCATTTGCGATAGAGATTATCTTTCAAACGTTGAATCGTTCTTTCATTGCCCGGAATGACTGAAGAAGAGAAAATAATGGTATCATTTTTCTTGATTTTAATGAAGCGATGATTGTCCGTGATGATGCGAGAAAGCACCGCGTTGCCTTCGCCTTGCGCTCCGGTGCAAATAATAATTACCCGATTATCAGGATATTTGTGAATATCATTGACGGGAATCAGGGTTTCTTTATGCATTTTGATGTAGCCAAGTTCTTTGGCAATTTCCACATTCATCTTCATGCTATAACCATCCAGGGCCACTTTTTTACCCACTTTTTCCGCATATTCCAAAATATGTCCGATGCGCTTGATTTGCGAAGAGAATGTGCCGATAATAATTTTTCCAGTCGCCGTGCTGATTAGTTTTTCTATGTTGTGATACATCTCCTTTTCTGTTGTACGAGAAGGATTGGTCACAATCGCTCCCAAACTTTCCAGCATGAGGATCCGTGGACTAGGCAGGCGCGAAAGATGCTCATAGGATACAAGACTTTTTCCGGTCTCACTCTTTTCCATTGTCCAGTCTCCGGGATGGATGACTGTGCCCGCCGGGGTTTTGATAATCACACCGACTGCATCCATAATAGAATGTTCCACATCGAAAAACTCAATATCAAATTTTCCTAAGCGAATTTTGTCAGAAACTGATTTGACACGCATCACTTTGAGCTGTTGCGCTGAGCCTTTTTCATAATCCTCCATTTTCTTTTTCACCATGGAAAGAGTCATGTCGCGACCGATAACTGGTGGATAGCCCAAAGTTTTGAGCAGTAGTGGCGCCGCACCGATGTGATCAAGATGACCATGGCTCAAAATTACTCCACGAATTTTTTTCTCTTTGCCCTTGAGATAATTGACGTTAGGAATGATATAATCAATTCCCGGCATATCTTCTTCGGGAAATTGCATGCCCATGTCCAAAATAACGATGTCGCCATCATATTCAAAAATAGTCATATTGCGACCAACTTCTTCTTGGCCTCCCAAAGGAATAATCCGCAGGGCGCCTTTCGCGCTAGCAAGGTTTTCCGCCACTTGCGTTTTTGCCACAGGCGCTCTATTCATGGGATTTCTGTGCGGATTTCTATTGGTTTTTCCGCGAGAGCTGCCAGAAGCTGGCTCCCTTCTTTTGATGTCTTGCATCAAAGGTTTTTGTCCGCCAAAATGGGCAGACACATTCGTTCTGTTAAACATACATTTTCATACTCTGGCCTTGCTCATTTTTATTTTTAGAGCCCGACCACTATTAAAGTGTTAGATTTTGCCAAATTGTTTTGACAAATTGATTAATTAATTAGAATATCTTCTCGCCTGAACTCTTCAGGCGAAACTAAAAAAGTTTGAATTACAATAAAAAAGCCTGGTGCCCAAAAGTGCCCCGCACTAGTGGCCCAAAAAGAAAGCTAAATTCAAGTCTTTGTTCTTCTTACAAGAAGTATATGTTACTATTATACGCCCTGCTCGGTGGGTTGTCAAGTATCGAAACTTAGGCTAGACTAAGACTATTACTCTTAATGATAACCTCAATGTCTCTCAAAATCGGCATCGTTGGCCTACCTAATGTTGGAAAATCCACCTTATTCAAAGCACTCACCAAAACACAAGTCGACATCAACAACTACCCTTTTTGCACGATTGAGCCCAACGTGGGAATCGTGAAAGTCCCCGACGAGCGTCTAGGGAAATTGGCCGATATGTCAAAATCAGTTAAAATCATTCCGGCCATTGTTGAGTTTGTCGATATCGCCGGCATCGTGAAAGGCGCCTCCACTGGTGAAGGCTTGGGCAATAAATTTCTCGCCAATATCCGTGAAGTTGATGCCATCTGCCAAGTAGTGCGAGTCTTTGATAATTCAAATATTATTCATGTTAACAATAAAATTGATCCAAAAGATGATATTGAAACAATCAACACCGAACTAATCCTCGCTGATCTCGAAACTATTGGTAAAGTGAAAATTCGTCTGGAAAAAGAAATGCGCGGCAATAAAAAGGGTGCCGCTGAACAACTAGCGGTGCTAAATGCCATCCGAGAAACACTCGAAGCTGGCAATGTTGCTAATTGGGCGAGTATTGACAAGGAGGAAGAAAACACAAAAATCATCGTCCGAGAATTGTCGCTGCTCACTATGAAGCCGTTTTTGTATATTTTTAATGTTGCTGATGTGACCGAAAAACTGCCAGAAGATTTGGAAAAGTTGCCGCATGTCAAACTAGACATAAAGATAGAAGAGGAATTGATTGAAATGACCAAGGAAGAAGCGCAGGAGCTTGGTGTCAAGTCAAATCTGGACGAGCTGATTGTGCGCGCCTATGAACTCTTGGGACTCATCACTTTTCTCACCACCGGCAAAGACGAATCGCGCGCCTGGACGATTTCAAGAGGTTGGACCGCACCACTGGCCGGCACTGCCATTCACAATGATTTCAAAGACAAATTCATCCGCGCTGAAGTAATCAATTGGCAAAAACTCTTGGATGCCGGGTCTTGGTCTCGCGCTAAAGAACTCGGGACGCTAAGATTGGAAGGGAAAGAATATATTGTTGCTGATGGAGATGTAATTGAGTTTAAGATTTAATCAAGCTAAATTTTTAATTTTGTAATTTTATAATTTTTAAATAATGTCTTAATTTCCGAATGTTTAAAAATTAAGTTATTTTTAAATTATTTCAAAAAATTAAAAATTAAAAATTAAAAATTATTTCTCTAGATCAGTTCGCATATTATTACTCAATTGATAATTCGTAAAAACGTATGACCACCATCCACGCCATAATTTTCGGCATCATCCAGGGTTTGGGAGAATTTCTACCCATCTCTTCTTCAGCTCACCTTGTCATTTTTCCTTGGCTATTCAATTTTCCTGATCCAGGATTAGCTTTTGACGTCGCCTTGCATTTCGGCACACTCATCGCCGTGGTGCTTTTTTTCTGGCGCGATTGGATTGAAATTATCACATTAGCTTTTGGCATCAAAAAAAATACAGTTAAATTTAATTATCCGAAAAATACCCTTTGGCTTTTGGTGATTGCCACTGTTCCCGGAGCGTTGGCTGGATATCTCTTGGAAAGTCAAGCGGAAACAATCTTCCGCGCACCACTACTGGTTGCCGGCGCACTAATTCTGGCTGGATTAGTTTTATATTGGGTTGATCAGATTGGCAAAAAAAATATCAATTTCGACAAAATTACTCCCAAAAATGCGCTTCTAATCGGGCTTTCCCAGGCCATAGCTATCATCCCGGGTGTTTCTCGTTCTGGCGCCACCATCTCCACCGCGCTCGCCTTGGGCTTTGATCGCGTCAGCGCCGCACGTTTTTCATTCTTGATGTCCGCACCAATTATTTTTGGCGCCACGCTTTTGAAATTTTCCGATCTCATCAATAATTTTAATTTCATTCAATCCGTCGCTATCCTCTTCTCCGCCCTCTCTGGCCTACTCGCCATCGCCTGGACGCTGAAATTCATCGAGCGCGTAAGCTACAAAGTTTTTTTCTGGTATCGCCTAGTTTTTGCGATAATTATTGTTTTAGCATATTTTTGGCGCTAGATTTGACTAATCCTCCATCATCCGCTATAGTATAAAAACAATCCAGAAAGCCCCGAAGTTCTCTCGCCTGTCTGCTTTTGCTAGCTAGGATAAGAGCACAAACATTCCGCATCGGGGCAAACTGAGGCGGATTTTGTTTTATTAACTAACTAATTCATTAGCACGAAAAAATTATGCGTTACGAACTGTTCTATCTCGTCGGCGTTTCCAAGGAGCTCGACCTGGAGAAAATTAAAGGTGAAGTGGACGAAATTGTCCAAAGTTACTCGGGCGTTTTTGAGGAAAAAATGACTCAGGAGAAAAGAAAGATGGCCTATAAGATTAAAAAGGACACTCATGGCATCTATATCGCTAAGCGGTTTACCATCGAAGAACCCGCCAATGTACCAAAAATTATCAACAAGCTCAATCTGCATCCGGGAGTATTGCGTTTTATCCTAAGTGACACTGCGGAGTTGCCAGAACTGAAAACTAAAGAAGAAAGAATGGAGCAAGAAGAAAAAAGAAATCTGACCGAGGCCCTACAAAGAGAAAAGCAAGCTGCGCTGGACAAGGAAAAGGCCCTGCAAAAAGAAACTATCCTATCCTCTGGCGAAGCCAAAAAAGCACCAGTGGAAAAAATAGAGACGGAAGAGGTGAAAGAGGAAATCAAGAAAGAAACCGCCCAAGAACTGGACAAAAAATTAGAAGAAATCCTCAATATCTAGTTTTTAATTAATTTAATATTCTCTACACACACCGTCTTGCTTAGCCAGCGGGCCCGCCCGCAACGCTTCGCGTAGCGATGCGGGCGGGGAAAAATAAACATTATGAACATCAACAAAGCCATCCTGGTTGGAAGACTAACCAGAGATCCCGAAGTAAGAACAACGACTACCGGACAAACTGTGACTTCCATTTCTCTCGCCACTAATCGTTTCTGGAAAGACAAAAACGGTCAAAAGCAAGATCAAACTGAATTTCACAATGTCGTGCTTTGGGGAAAATTAGGTGAAATTGCCGGGCAATATTTGACTAAAGGCCAAGAAGCCTACATTGAAGGCCGATTGACTACGCGAAAATATACCGGAAAAGATGGTCTGGAAAGAAGAACAACAGAAATTGTTGCTGAGAACATGCAACTCGGTTCACGCGCTGGCCAAGGTGGTGGACAAGGAACTGGAAGTTATACAAAACCAGCAGTCGCTCCAACCAGCTCCGCGCAAAATCAAGCACCAGCCGTTGAAGAAATCCCAACTATTGACCTTGACGCCGAAGAAGATGAGGTTCGCATTGAAGATGTACCATTTTAGTCTGCCTACGCTGAAGCTTCGGCAGATAAATCTATAAATAATTTTAAGTTAAATTTGATATGTACAACAACCGTAACAGTAACGAGATTAGCGCCGTTGAAAAAAAACTCTGCCATTTCTGCCAAAACAGAGTGGAAAAAATTGATTTCAAGGATGCCTATTTCATCCGTCGTTTCATGAACTCACAAGGCAAAATCTATCCGCCAAAACGACATGGAACTTGCGCCAAACATCAACGAATCCTCACTAACGCCATTAAAAAAGCCCGCGTCATGGCGCTTGTGCCTTTTGTGGCGAGATAATTTCAGTAGTCTAGTTTCCCTCTGCTGAATTACTTCTATTTTTTCTGATTACTAAACTTATTTCCAAGTTGGACAATTTTTAATTTTTGAATTTCCAATTTTTGAAATAATTTTAAATGACTTAATTTTCAAACATTCAAAAATTGAGACATTATTTAAAAATTCAAAAATTACAAAATTAAAAATTAACTAAATAATGCTATGATTGGAATTTCAGACATTAAAACTGGAAAAAACATTCTTCTGGGTGGCGCGCCATTTACCGTGCTCTATCATGAACACTCAAAAACCGGTCGCGCCGGCTCAGTTTTGCGCACACGCTTGAAAAATCTAACCAATGGCGCAGTCCTTGAAAAAACATTTCAAGGGTCTGAACACGTCGAAGAAGCCGAGATCTCAAAATCAAAAGCGCAGTTTCTCTACAAAGAAAACACCAATTATTGTTTTATGGACAACGAGTCCTATGAGCAATTCTCTCTTTCCGCTGAGGCGCTGGGAAATAATACAGACTATTTGACCGAAGGCACAGAAGTAATCTTTCTCAATTTTGACGGAAATGCCATCAACATTGAGTTGCCCGTTAAGATGAAACTCAAAGTGACCGAAGCGCCACCAGGGATCAAAGGCAACACCGTTTCCACTGGGGGGAAAATGGTCACGCTGGAAACCGGCAAAAAAATATCCACTCCCCTATTTGTCAACGCAGGAGACGAAATTATCGTCAACACAGAAAAGGGTGAATATGTCAGTCGAGCATAGTTTTTTTGCCATCGCCCGAAAAAATGCTAGACTAGGTTTATGGGCACACTAGCAATCAACAAAAGAGCCAATTTTGATTATTCCCTCACGGACACCTATGAGGCTGGTTTGGTTTTGAATGGCCAGGAGGTCAAATCAGTGCGCGCCGGGCAAGTTAGCCTCAAAGAGAGCTTTGTAACACTCAAGGGCACCGAATTATACCTCACTAACGCCTTCATTTCGCCCTACAAGCAAGCGGGTCTCAAACTCATCAATGACCCAACGCGCCCCAGAAAGCTCCTATTGCGAAAGTCAGAAATCCGCCAATTGATTGGAAAAGTGAGAACGGATGGCTTGACACTAGTGCCACTTAGGTTGTATACTAAAAAACGACTATTGAAGTTAGCTTTTGCCGTCGGTAAAGGCAAAAAGCAGTTTGACAAGCGTGAAGATTTAGCCAAAAAAGAGGCCAAGCGAAACATTGACCGGGCTCTGAAAAGTTAAAAATTTTTAATTTTATAATTTTTGAATTTTTAAATAATGTCCCAATTTTTGAATGTTTAAAAATTAAGTCATTCAAAATTATTTCAAAAAAAATTAAAAATTACAAAATTAAAAATTCCCTTCCAATTTTCACTACAGTCAGATTTCTCCACCCATATTACTTCACTAGTTAGTCTGTTGTTAAGCAATATAATTGGGGATGCCTGGTTTCGACAGGTTGTACGTTTAAAATATGCAAGCCGAGCTCAATAGTTGCTCGTAAAACCGCTATTAAAGTTATAAGTGCAAACTTACTAACAAAAGCAAGAACTGCATTTGCTAACGCATTTACAGTCAACTTCGCTACCGCTCTTGCCTAATACTAGTCTTTACTAGTCAGGGCATCAGCCATCGAACTTACTTTTGCCCAAGGGGTAAATTTCGGTGTCATATTATTGGGCTAGCTTTTGCTATTTTTCTTGAGTAGCATCCGCGAAACGCTTTCAAGAATAGAACGAAAAGGTTTGGTTTGTCTTTCACTTTTTGTTCAATCCGCCTTGGGCGGAGACTAAGACAAAATAAGCTTGTAGTATATTTTGGATGAATAATTTTGGACATGGGTTCAACTCCCATCATCTCCACAATAATCATTAAAATCAAACTCATAAGAAGAACTACCTATCGGCGACCAGTTGTTAAAAAAGGTCCGCTGACCAGAATCAATGATCAAATCAGAGCACTGGAAGTGCGTGTTATTCGTGATGCCGACGGAGCACAACTCGGCGTTTTACCCACAGAAAAAGCACTGGAGATCGCCAAAGAAGAAGGACTTGATCTCGTGGAAATTGCCCCACACGCCACTCCTCCAGTTTGCAAAATCATGGATTTTGGCAAATTTCAATACCAAAAATCACGTCTGGAAAGAGCCAACAAGTCCAAGCAAAAGAAATCCGAAATCAAAGGTATTCGTCTGGGCGTGCGCACTGACGCGCATGATTTGGACTTCAAAAAAGCGCAGGCGGAAAAATTTCTGAAAAAAGGCAATAAAGTCAAGGTTGAACTGACGATGCGCGGAAGAGAAAAAGCCCATCAAGACCTGGCTCGCACAAACTTGAAGAATTTCATTCAAACCATTTCTTTTCCCAACAAAATTGAACAGGAAATCAAACGCTACCCAGGAGGATTTAATGTCATCATTGCCCCAGAGGAATAAGCATTCACTCAATAATCAATAATCATTTTTTATAGAAAAAATTTATGCCAAAGTTGAAAACGAAAAAAGCTCTGTCCAAAAAAATCAAGATTACTAAAAACAAGAAAGTTATCCGCAGATCTACTGGACAAAATCATTACAATTCCAAGGAAAACGGCAAAGTGGGACGAGCGAAAAAGGGTGACAAACGCCTTTTCCGCGCTGATGAGAAAAACGTGCTCGCCGCTATGCACATGAAAGCTTAATTTTTGTTAATTTATTTTATCGATTTAGAAATTATATGACCAGAGTAAAACGCGGAATGGCCGCCTCCAAAAGAAGAAAGAATCTCCTCGAAGATGCCAAGGGTTTCAGATGGCGAAGAAGTACTAATTTCCGCGCCGCCAAAGAAGCTGTGATCAAGGCTGGATCATACGCTTTTCGTGATCGTCGTGCGAAAAAGCGCGTGATGCGAAAACTATGGATCACGAGACTCAACATCGCTCTTCGCGAATTGGGACTGAAATATAGCCAATTCATCAAAACTATGTCTGACAAAAACATTGAACTCGACCGCAAAGTACTTTCGCAAATGGCGATCAGCGAACCGAAAGTTTTTGCTAAGTTTATTGAGTCAGTAAAGTAATTCTTTTGTCTATGTAAAAATAAAAAAGGTTGCCGGTGAGGCGACTTTTTTTATTTCTTCAGCAGCACTTCGCGAATCAGTCTTTGCAAAGCATAAAACGGCAACCATAGCCAAGTGCTTTTCTTGGCCCATTTATTGAAAAAGGCATTCGTATCAACAGTCATCGCCATATCAAAAAGTACATAGGCAATGAAAATAATGAGCCCAAAAAAACCAATAATAAAAGCATAGGCGTCGAATTGATTCATACATTTTTAATTAAAAACTTAATTTAAAATTTCAAATATTTTTCCCAGCAGTCATATAATTCCTTGGTCGTTTCCAGATCGCGCGCGCAATATCTGGCGATTTCTAAATACTTTCCGGTCTCATACAAATGGGAAACCATCGAGCCATCAATTCCTTCGTCTTTAGAACTTCTTATCTCAAAAAACTTGGCATAAAAATCTAACCTGAATTTTCGCATCGCTCCGTAGAAAGTCAGCTGATCCAAGAGATCGCAATGCCGTTGAAATTCGTAGCGATAACCCAAGAGATTCCGCGTTGGACGAACGGAGTGTTTGGTGCTTCTTAGCATCAAAAACGGCACATCAAACGCGCGACCATTGAATGTAATTATCTGATCATAGCGAGATACCGTGCTCCAAAAGTGTTCCAGCAACTGCTTTTCCGTACCGCTTTGATAGAAAATACCCCGCTCTTCAAATTCAACTTGTTCTCCCCCATTATTTTGAAAAAACATTCTACCTTTTTGCGTGTCCGGATTGAGCATGCCGATCGCCACAACTTCTCCGGTCAGTGGACTTAGTCCTAGTTTGTTTTTAATCTCCTCTTTTTCTTCTTCTGTTTTGGCATATTGTAATAAATAGCCTTGCGTCTTTTCAGGGAGCGCTTCAAAATCAAACCCGATAGTTTCAATATCAATTACAAGCCTAGTAGCCATAGCAGTATGTTTAGAAAACTTACGCTTTGATTATAGCACATCCATCAGTTTACACATCCAAGTTCTTGACGCTTTTCGCATGAGTCTGAATAAAGCGTCTACGCGGCTCTACTTCTGATCCCATCAAAATATCAAACATTTTGTCGGCCGCCTCGGCGTCTTCAATGTTCACCTGCATCATCATGCGCGTCGCAGGATCCATGGTTGTTTCCCAAAGTTGCGTCGGGTTCATTTCTCCAAGACCTTTGTAGCGCTGAATATTAATACCAGAAATATTTTCCTTCACTTCCCCATCCTCATCTGTTTCAATCACAATTTCCGGCTCTTTTTCTTTTTTATTCGCATCAATTTTTTTCTTCATTTCTTCAAGGATCTTTTCCTTACCTTGATCAGTATAGGCATAGTGTACTTCTTTGCCTTTTTGCATTCGATAAAGTGGTGGCTGAGCGATGTAGATATGACCCTCACGAATAAGCGGTTCGAAATAGCGATAGAAAAATGTCAAAAGTAGCGTACGGATGTGTGATCCGTCCACGTCGGCATCGGCCATAATAATCACCTTGTGATAACGCAACTTGGCAATATCAAGACTGTCCCCAATTCCAGCGCCCAGCGCTATGATTATTGGTTTTAACGTGTCTGATTTTACCACTTTATCTAGGGTAGATTTTTCCACATTAACCAATTTTCCTCGCAGAGGCAAAATAGCTTGAAAACGGCGATTGCGTCCTTGCTTGGCACTGCCACCAGCCGAGTCTCCCTCTACGATATAGATTTCTGATTGTGAGGCGTCACGACTAGAACAGTCTGCTAATTTTCCCGGGAGGGTCATGCCTTCCAGCGCACCTTTGCGAATCACGGCGTCTTTGGCCGCGCGCGCAGCAATGCGCGCTTTGGAACTCAAAGATATCTTGGAAATAATCGCTTTGGCATTGTTCGGATGCGCTTCTAAATATTCCGTGAGTGCTTCAGCTGTCGCAGAAGAAACAATTCCCCGCATCTCGCTATTGCCCAATTTTGCCTTGGTCTGGCCCTCAAATTGAGGATTTCTTAGCTTCACACTAATCACAGCAGTCAGGCCTTCCTGGAAATCCTCCGCTGTAAAATTGTCATCTTTTTCTTTTAAAAGTCCGGTTTTTTTAGCATAGGAATTGATCACGCGAGTAAGTGCGGTGCGAAAACCAGCCTCATGCATGCCACCTTCCGGCGTGGCGATATTATTAGCAAAGGAAAAAACATGTTCCTTATAGGAATCAGTGTATTGCATCGCAATTTCCACCAGATTGTCTTCATGTTCTTTGCGCGCATAAAAAGGCATTTCATTTTTCACAACCTTTCCTCGATTGAGAAATTTGATATAGGATACTAATCCACCATCAAAAAGAAACCCGTAGGCCCGCTCATTCTCCGCATCTCGCGTATCATAGATTTTCACACTAATCCCTTGAGTCAGATAGGACTGTTGACGAAGATAGCCCAAAATTCTTTCCCAGGAATAGTTAATTTCGGGGAAAATTTGCGGATCAGCTTCAAAGATAATCTTTGTGCCAGTGCCCTTGGCCTTGCCAACCACTGCTGGTTCTTTAGTTTTGGGTTTTCCTCTTTCAAAGTCCATCGCATAGACTTTTCCATCCCGCTTCACCTCCGCTCGCAAGTGCACCGAAAGAGCGTTCACCACTGAAACACCCACACCATGCAGCCCACCGGAAATCTTGTAGCCATTGCCACCAAATTTTCCTCCGGCATGAAGAACAGTGAGCACTGTTTCCAGGGTGGATTTTTTGGTTTGCGGGTGCTTTTCCACTGGAATGCCCCGGCCATCATCTTCCATTTCTACTTTATTTCCAGGCAAAAGTCGCACTGTGATGTTTTGACAAAAGCCAGCCATCGCTTCATCGATAGAGTTATTGACCACCTCCCAAATCAAATAATGCAACCCATCAACTGATGTTCCGCCAATATACATGCCAGGACGCTTGCGCACCGGCTCCAATCCTTCCAAAACTTGAATCGATTTCGCGTTATACTCACTATTGGTTTTTTGCAGATCTTTATCCTTTGCCATATGCTTTTTGTTAACTAAAAAATTACCAAATAATTAATCTTCTCTGGAGAGAAAATATAGTTCAATGAGAAATATTCCTGCCAATAAAAGTAGCCCGTCCCACCACAAAAGCATCCGAAAACCTTGGAGCAAAAATAGTCCAATGGCTAAAAATGCAAGCAGGATTCCTTGGCGCAGACTAAGCACGATATTTTCATAGACCAATTCTCCGCGCATCCTGCGACGACGAAGCCGTAACAAGAGCAAGTTGACCATACCAGAAAGAAAAAAGAACGATGCGCTATAGAAAAATATTTTTGCGCTCGGATCTTTTTGTGGATCAACCCGCACGACAATGAAAGTCAGCGCAACCAAAGAAAGCAGGGTCACTATGCGAATTGTCCAAAGATAACCTTTTGATATCATATTTTTGGTTTTTGTGAAATCATTTTTAGGTCGCATGTCTAATCCCTCTTCCAGCAAACAAAAACTAAGACAAAAATGTCTTTTTTTGCCAATATTGGGCATTTTTCCACTCTTCTATTATAGTCTTTTTGGGGAAATTGTGCAAGAGTGAGCGACAAAAAATAATCCCGCTCTGCCAATGCTGACAAAGCGGGAAAAAACGACTTCACTCCATAACGGCTTCTTTGATTCGCTCCCGTTGCGCATCAACAAACTGCATAACGGGATTGATGAGGCGCGTCATATCTTCGATATGAATCACCCGCAGTGTATTTCTTCCAGAAAGCGATAATATTGGGGAAAAAGCGCCAACAACTAAATAGCGAATTCCCAACTCACATGCGATGTAGAAAAATCCAGTGCGAAAAATCTGCAAATCACGCACACCACCTTCCGGAAAGATTACTAAAGAACTATCATCTCCCTGCATAAGAGAGATTATCTCCTGACAGCGTCCATTGCCATTAGTGCGGATGAGCAAGTGTCCCAACTCCTGCATAGCTACACCCCAACCAATGTTAAATGCCAAAGTGAAAGCGCGACGTTGCAACGCTTTTTTGATCATCAACTGCCGGACCGCTGGAAACCAAAAAGAAGGAAAGTTTTTTGTATTCCCTCCTTTGCATCCGGCAATCAACTCAGCTGGCAGGTGCATTTCCTCCTGCGCCGCTGGATGATTAACAATGAACATGATCCTTTCGTTTTGAGGCAAGGAAACTGCTTCCACCTCGATATCGATTGATCGCTCCAACTTGTCCATTAATTGATCCACCGATATATTGCCGTGGAAATAATCAATAGACGCTCTCAGATAGTGCTCCTTTTCCATTCACTTCCCTCCTTTTACCATTAAGTGTTTCCTCAGTTATATCACGAGAATATTTTTGTTACAAGTTTAGAAAAGACGTCTTCCGGTTCGGCAAAAATGTGATCGCCTGGCAATTCCAAATATTTAGCATTTGGCAATTTTTGACACAAGCTGTCAACGTTTTCCCGATCAATCCAATCTTCTTTGGGACGCACAATCAAACAATGCTGTTTAATCTTAGGCAAAACTGTTTCCAATGAAAAATTGCGATAAGACAAGACCCAATCCAAATTAATTGTTCTGAACTTTTCTTTAGATATCTTACAATTAACAGCCAAGCCAGACTCGATCATTTGCAGATCCTCCTGCGTAATTCGCGGAAGGATGATTCGAGAAAGATAGATTGCTGGAGCAATGAGCATCAGAGATGTTTTTTTATCAAAAATAGTCGCTGCTTTCAATACCACGGCGCAACCTTGAGAATGCGCTAGAATAGTGACCAGCCTCTCAGGATAGCTTTTTCGCAAAGTTAAGTATTGAGTCTTTATGTGCGCCACCATCTCATCAAGCGACGCTAAATCCTTCTCGTCTTTTTCATGTCCACGAAAAACTACGCCTTGCACGCTATGGCCATTTTCAAACAAGAAATCATACAATCTTCCCACAAATCCTTCCGAGTAGTTCCCAATGAATCCCGGAATAATGAGATAGATTGGGGCGGTTTTTTCTTTGACAAAAATACGGACAAATTTTGACATATATTGGTTATTTTTAGGTAAGCGACCTATCTCGCAGCTGATTATGCGATGCGGTACATTGTTTATCTACTAATTTTACCTCATTCTCCCCTTTTTGCCAATTTCTTTTTTTCTAGAACAAAAACAAGGGCCACCTGCCTAGTCCTTGCATTAATTAAATCTTTATGTTAGTGTTTTCCTATCAGTAAGCCTACTTATTGATATGTCAATAACACCCAAACAAGAAAGGAGAAACTTAGTATTGGCAAAGAATGAACCATATTAGTTCTTTTAAAACCCACTAGCATTAACGCAAACTGAGAGTAGTTTTTTTTCAAATTAGAATCACAACTCAAAAGGAGACTTATTATGTCGATAACGAAAGTAGCTGTACTTATAGACTTGGCGAATATAAACTGTGCATTTGATCACATCAAAAAAACTACCAAAATACCCTACGCCACTCGGCTGGACTTCAGCAAACTCATCGCCCAAATCACCCTCGGAAACGAGGTGATCTCGAAATCAATTTATACTGGAACAAGAAAGGGCACGCCTGAAATTGAAAAAGCCCAACAAGGCTTTCTGAATTATTTTCGCAAGAATGGCTTCAACGTCATCACTAAGGAATGCAAAGTCATTCGTCTAGACGACGGGTCAACTAAGCTGAAAGCCAATTTCGACGTGGAAATCACGTTTGATGTTTGCTCTCACATTTGGAAGCGTGAGTGCAATGATGTCATCCTGATTTCCGGCGATTCCGACTTTGCCTATCTCATCGATAAGGCGAAGGAATTAGATTTCCGGATTACTATTGTCTCGTCAAACTCAACTATATCAACTGAACTACGTGAACGAGCAAACAGGCTCATACTACTCGACGATTTAGACCTTAGCTATCTGGCTTTTGATAGCGAAAGGAAAAAAACAACCACTTAAAAATCTCTTAGAATGCTAAACCAAAAAAAGTCCCCCCAACTGAAACAGCTGGTGGGACTTTTTATATATCCTAAAAAAGAAAAAGCAAGCAATCTTTTGCCCGCCAAAAGCGTTGTGCGGGGACGGCCCCGCCGAGGCGGGATGATTTACAATGCGGGGACGGCCGGACTCGAACCGGTGACCTACTGCGTGACAGGCAGTCGCTCTAACCAACTGAGCTACGCCCCCAAATGTATTCTATTTTTAATTTTGCACCTACTGCGTGACAGTCCGCCGGCTGGCGGATCTAACCAACTGAGCTACGCCCCCGTTACAAATTCAAAATGCAAATCTCAAAATGAAAAAATAAAGAATTGCTTCGCAATGCTTTTTCTAAATTTTTCACTTTGATTTTTTAATTTTAAATTTTCTTCGTACCAGAGGTGGGACTCGAACCCACGAACCTCAGCGTTATGAGTGCTGCGCTCTAACCAGCTGAGCTACTCTGGCATCTCTCATACTAAACACCAAAAAATCAGCAACCAAAGGATATCTTTTTGATATTTAATTTTTAATATTAAATTTTTCACAGTTGCGGGGGCAGGACTCGAACCTGCAACCTGATGGTTATGAGCCATCCGAGCTGCCATTGCTCCACCCCGCTATTTTAGGACTATATAACATTCTAACTGAGAAAAGCGTATTAGTCAACAAATTTCTCAAATTCTACTCTAACACCTGAAAATAGCGCAAAAATTCTTCGAAATAACCCAGTGTCTTCTGGGCTTCTTCTTTGGTTAAAACAAGACTCTCATCATGAATGATGCGATTGCGCATTTCGTGGGCAAGTCGGAGCTCTTCGATATTTTCGATTTGTCCGGGATTAATATTATCCAAACGCTCAGAAAAATTTTCTCCCTTATAGCCCATCCGCGCAATGAGATCATCAATAATATTATCCCCTTCAATAATCGCTACTTTATAATCAGATTGATTTCCGCTTTGCATTTTCGCTCTTACCTTATCCCACTTGGCACGCAATTTTCCTTTTTTGGTAACCAGTTCTGGCGGAACATTCATGCCGATAATCGTATCAAGGAAGTCCCCCCTGAAAGCTCGCTGTTTGATGAGAAGAAGCATGTCAAAAAACAAAACAAGCACATAAATTTCTAAAAATAATTTCAACACGGAAAAGGTCGCGGAAGCTAAAAACAACTTCCACCAAAAGACTATCTCTGACAATAAAATTTCTATTCCATCCATTTTTTTATTTTAAACTATTTTTTAGCTATTTCATAGGCATGCGCCGCGTTGAGGAGCTTTTCCTCATCAAACCACTTTCCCATCAGCTGAAAACCAAAAGGAAGCGTTTTGCCTTCAAATGCGACAACTGGCCCCGGCACAGAAATGGCTGGGATGCCGGCAATATTGGCAGTAACAGAAAAAATATCTTCCAGGTACATCTTCAATGGATCAGTAGTTTTGTCTCCAATTTTGAAAGCTGGTGTCGGGGCAACCGGAGCCAGCACCAAATCCACTTGCAAAAAAGCCTCCTCGAAATCATGCCTAATCAGCGTACGCACCTTTTGCGCTCGCTTATAATAAGCATCATAATAACCGGCGCTGAGCGCATATGTTCCAAGCATTATTCTCCTTTTTACTTCCGCTCCCAAGCCATATTGGCGAGAGTCCAAATAGGTTTCCAATAATTTTTTAGGGAGACCACCGCCATTTAGTCCACAGTCTTTCTCGTCATCGATCCTTAGCCCATATTTTATGCCATCGAAGCGTGCCAGATTGGAACTGACTTCGCAAGGCTGAATGATGTAGTAAGCAGGGAGCGCATAGTGCGAATAGGGCAAGGCAATTTCCACAATTTCAGCGCCAAGTTTTTTATATGTCTCAACTACACTTTCCAAGGACGCACGCATATTTTCCTCTAAGCCATTAATATATTCTTTCACAATTCCAATTTTTAACCCATGCACTTCACCAGTCAGATAGTTTTCATATTGTTTATTGCCACTGTGCGCTGAGGTAGCATCCATCAAATCTTTGCCGGAAATTGCGCTCAGAATTATCGCCGTATCCTCCACTGTTTTTGCAATCGGCCCAATCTGATCCAAGCTTGACGCCATGGCCAAAAGCCCATGACGAGATACTCGACCATAAGTTGGTTTCAGCCCCACTACGCCACAAAAGGAAGCCGGCTGTCTGATTGATCCGCCTGTATCTGAACCTAACGCCCACGGTGCTAAATCGGCTGCCACAGCAGCGGCCGATCCGCCAGACGAACCACCGGCTACCCGCTCAAAATCACGCGGATTTTTCGTTACTCCATAGGCGCTATTTTCCGTCGATGAGCCCATAGCAAACTCATCCAGATTCGTTTTTCCCAAGAATATTGCCCCGATCGCCTTCAGCTTTTTAATCACTGTAGCATCGTAGGGTGCGATATAGTTATCCAAAATCTTAGAAGCAGCAGTAGTCCTCACTCCTTCTATGCAAACATTATCCTTAATCGCTCCGGGGATACCTTCCAGCAGTTCAATCTTTTCACCGCGCGCAATTTTCTCGTCTACCTTTCGCGCTTGCTCCAAGGCCAGCTCTTTAGTTAAAGTTAAATAGGCAAAAATATCTTTATCTTTTTTTTCGATTACGTCGAAATAGTCTTCAGTTAGTTTTACTGAAGTTATTTCTTTGTTTATTAGTTTATTGTGGAGGTCTCTAATCATAAAACACTTCTCACTTTAGCATATCCATTCTTACTTTCCGGAAACAATTCAACAATTTTTTCTTTCCCCAAAAAATCAGAAACATTATCCTCACGATTAACATTATTCATTCCTGTGATATGCGCCATCGGAAGAACGTCTTTAACATCCACTTTCTCCAGCTGTGCAATCCAATCCAAAACAGCCGAAAGATCAGTCGAAAATTTGTCCACTTCTTTTTCTGTCACGCCAATTCTCGCAAGAGTGGCAATATGTTTTACTTCGTCTTTTGATATCATAACCGTAAAATTCTTACTGAATCATTATTTTAAATTCCTCCTCGTCAATAATCTCCACTCCCAGCTCCTTTGCCTTCTCATATTTTGACCCTGGATTCTCTCCAGCCAGAAGATAGCTAGTCTTGGCACTTACGGCCGAACTGACCGCACCGCCTTCTTTTCTTATCATATCTTTTGCTGTGTCTCTTGTCCAGTTTTGAAGCTCCCCAGTCAAAACAAACGTCTTGCCTTGTAATTTTCCCGCAGACGAGGCGTGCCTCGTCTCTACGATAATTTCCACGCCACAATCCCGCATTTTTTCCAGCAATTTCACATTTTCCGCATCCGAAAACCATTGACTTAAGCTCTCCGCTGACTTTTCTCCGATGCCTTTGATTTTTAATAAATCTTCTTTGGTTATTTTAGGAAAAATATTAATAAACTCTGCTAGATTATTAATTTTTATTCCCAGCACATCAAAAAGACTACGCGAAACCAGCACTGCCGTTTCTTCTCCGGCATGGCGAATTCCCAAAGCAAAAAGAAATTTTTCTAGCGTAATTTTTTTGCTTTTTTCAATCGCCAAAATCAAATTATCAGCCGATTTTTCCGCAAAACGTTCCAGCGGCTCCAGATCGCCTTTTTTGAGTTCAAAAATTTCCGCCATATTGGCAATTACACCTTCACTAATAAGTTGCTCAACAATTTTCTCTCCCAAGCCATCGATATTAAAACCTTTCTTGGAAACAAAATGAATGATTTTTTCCATCTCCACCGCAAAGCATTTCGGGTTGGCACAATAGAGCGCCGCGCTTTCATTCCCCTTTTTGATTCCAATAATTTCTTTCCGCACCGGACCGCCACAAATCGGACAGTGCTCCGGCATCTTAAATTGCTTTTCCCTGCCCGTGCGCAGATCTTTCAAGACTTGGGTAATTTCCGGAATAACATCTCCCGCTTTTTGCACCACCACTGTGTCGCCAATGCGCACATCCAGGCGCCGGATCTCATCTTCATTGTGCAGTGTCGCACGACTAACAGTTGAGCCAGCCACAGACACTGGGCGCAAATGCGCCACTGGTGTAAGTGCTCCGGTCCGTCCCACTTGCACCAAAATATCCTCCACAATCGTAGTTACTTTTTCCGCTGGAAATTTATAGGCTACGCCAAAACGAGGTGCTTTTCCCGTATACCCCAGCTTCTCTTGCAATAATCTTGAATTGATTTTTATCACCACACCATCAATCCCATAATCTTCCTCGTCTTTTTTCTTTGACCATTTGGAATAATATTCTTGAATCTCTTCTATGTTTTCACAAAGTTGATAATTTTCATTCACCCGAAATCCCAACTCCTCCAAAAGCTCCAGCTCTTCGATTTGCGTTTGTGGCACTGACATTCCCGATATTTGATCTATATCATATGCAAAACAATCCAAGCGACGCTCAGCAGCAATTTTTGGATCTAGTTGACGAATCGATCCGGCTGCAGCGTTCCTAGAGTTGGCAAACATTGCTTCTTCTTTTTTGGCACGCACCCTATTGATTCGCACGAGTTCTTTTTTTCCCATAAAACATTCCCCCACCACAATGCAATTTATGGGCTGTTTTAGTTTCAGCGGGATACTAAAAATTGTTTTCAAATTCTCAGTTACATCTTCACCAATCACACCGTCACCCCTGGTTGCGCCTTGCACAAATTCGCCATTTTCATAGCGCAAAATCACTTTCAAGCCATCAATTTTAAGTTCGCAGACATATTTCAGCTCTGCTTCAGGCAAGGCCTTATCGCGCAACTTAACAATTTTTTCTTCCCATTTCTCCAACTCGGAAAAATTAAATAAATCCGAAAAAGACCATTGCCTGACTTTATGCAACACTTTTTGAAATTTATCGAGCGGTTTCCCGCCTACTCTTTGCGTCGGCGAGTCACTAAATTTGAAATCAGGATATTCTTCCTCCAACAAAAGCAACTCGCTAGTTAGCGAGTCATAGACTTCATCTGTCGCGTCCGGCCGATCCTCTACGTGATACGCATAGCGCAACTTATTAATCTCGGCCGATAATTTCTTGACCCGCTCCTTGATTTTTTCTTTATCGGGCATCATAGGAGTATTATAGCATATATTTCATCTAAGCCAGATTTGCTCCTAGCTAGGGAAGCGCGATAGCTGCTTGAATAGACCGCTGGGTATCCTTGAAACTACCAATGGAAACCAAATAGGCAATATCGGTAATCGGGCGAGATGAGTCACAATCAATTTTACTGTCCATATCTCGCAATTCAACGGTGTAGGAAGCATCTTCGCCAATAATGAGCTTAGTATCCGCATCATCACAATTAGATAACTCGCTTACTAATATTTTTCCGCTTTCAATCTCTTGCATCACAAGTTCCACGCCACTTTGGGCGTTTTGAAAAGCCTGATTCGATTTTGAATTGCTAATTGAAGCTTTACGCTCATTAAGCGAAACAAGAGAAACCGAAAGACTGCTCAAAAGAATGATTCCCAGAATAATCATTGTAATAACTAAGATAGAGGCTTTGAGCTTTTTTTTTGGCATAAGTGTTTATATTTATCCACCCGCATAATCACGGAAAGAGACAGTAGTCTGAATATGTTGCATGTCAGTTCCTGTTCCAATATTGACTAAAATTGTTGCTCGGCCAATTCTTTTCGGACTAGCTGTGCTTGTTTCGTCAACATGAAAGCTTCCTGTAATATTGGCAGAAACCAAATCAACTGCATTGGACATGGTTGGATCCGCACAAGTAGGATCACTCGTCGAGCCTTCTGCGTCATACATAACAATTTGCAATTTATTGTTCAAAAAAACATAGGCGATACATTTATCCTGAGAATTGTTGTACATTTTAATTGTGCTTTCCGTTGCCACAAGTTTTTTGCTCATGCGAATATTTTTTGCCATCGTTTCTATGGCGATTCTCCCGTCTTCAATATTCCGTTGAACTACTCGTGTTTTTTGACTAGAAAAAAAAGCTTTGGAGAACGCAAATGTCACCACCGTAACAATCAGTGTGAAGATGAAAACAGAAATTAGCATCTCTATGAGCGAAAATCCACTATATTTATTTTTATTTTTTTTGTCCATCTTTTTACCAGTTAGCCAAAATCAAGCTCGTATAAACACATTTGTGCGTTACATTGCACTCGCTAACAGCACCAGGAAAAGCACTGCCCCAAATTACCATGCTCGTAATAATGGCTTTTTCTGCTCCCGCATTATCAGTAGCATCATTGTCCATTTTTTTATATTCTATCCCTATTTTCCTTTGAAATTTTGTAGCCACCGTGCTAATTGCATCGTGTGTATAGAACTTGTTAGCATCCAAATTGAGTCGATATGTTCCATCGCAACTAACCCCTTCACTATCATAGCTTACCCAACAATTATCCGAGCTAGTTTCGGGAAAAGTGCTATCGTCAAAAGGTCCTCCAGACGCTCCGCTCACTCGATTATTATCCCTGAAATTTTGCACCAATTCAGTCCCCTCTTGCGCCAACATGGAAGCCACAACTTGATCACGAATATCAAGCGATTCCCTCAGGCTAGAAACAAACAAAGGCATCACGCCAACAATCCCAACGGAAAGGACAAACACGGAAAGCATCACTTCCATAAAAGAAAAACCCGCATAGACCTTTTTGTGCATTTTTTTCATTGAATTATTCTAATTTTCCGTAATCGAACCGCCAGGACTAACTGTGATACTTTTCTCATTACTATCCAATTTGAGTGTCAAGAGTAAACTTCCGGCCGAACTTAACTGGCAATTACCATTAGGAATGTCAAACCAAAGTAAAGAACCTTGTCCGGCGCTCAAAACAATTTCGCCACCAAACAAATGCGTTTCGATGGAATTGCTACAATTGAGATCAGTCGCATCACTACTGCTACAAAAAATGTAACCCGTGCCATCCACGGAAAATTTTAACCCATAATATTCCGGCACAACAGCGCCTTGTTTTTTTCCCTGCAGGGCATAGCTTTGCGCAAGCTTAATCATTGTCGCGATTTCCGCTTGTGTTGCTTTAAGCTTGGTTTGATTTTGACCAGATTTTAGCGAAACAAAACCCACCGTGGTCATGGTGCCAATTATGGCGATAATAATCATCAGCTCTATGAGGGTAAAGCCTTTTTTTATTGTTTTTTTTGTTGTTTTTTTGTTCATGTTGCATTTCATTCTCAATAAACAATAAACCCCTTAAACACAAGTTCTCGTGTCCGTACATCCGCTACAGGTGCAAGTGCAAGTTCCGCTCAAACTTTTTCCCATTCCGCAAACTGGAACAGGTCCGCAAGTTGGCATTGGCTCAGCCTTATCCGTAACAGATCGGTCACCACAAATATTCTCTTGACAACTATGATCAACGCAATCACCCCAATTACTATAGGAAACATTGCTACAACTTTCCGTACAACAAGTGCCCTGAGGATAATCAGCATTTGGATTTGAAGTATAGTATCCCGATTTACAAGTAAGATTACAATTTATGTCAAAATTATATGGCCCGCAGGCGTTTTCCGAACAAGTGCTGGTATCGCTCCAGGAGTCACCGCCAGGATTAGGTATGCCTCCACATTTAGTCTTACTAGCAACATCACTTGGGCAATTATGATAGGCGCAGCGTGAACCAATAAATTCGTCGTGGCCGGGACCTTGATATACCTTAACCTTGGGAGAAAGCGACCAGCTGGAGGAAGAAAAATATGTGGTTTGAGTGCTGGCAGATGGTGCGTTAATGCAATATCCCACCACTCGATATGGCTGGCTACAAGACTGCCCTTTGAGGCAATTTGTTTTCAGTGGACTGCACCATCCAGAAGTAGCATCACCACTTGGATTGATTCCGACTTCATCACCGTCATATTCACATTTTTGTAAAGCACATTTCTCATCGGGATCTTCTGTCCAATGTGGACTAGGATGGAAACATTCTGTTCCATTGCAACAATTATAGGCGCTATTAAAGGTCTCCGTTCCAGGAGGATTTGCTCCTGGAACAACACAGCCTAAACCATTTAGCGCGTCTCCTCCGCTGCAACTCGCGCTTCCAATATTAACACTCTTTAAAGCATCACCACTTCCATCAGCCAAATAGAGCGAATCCAAACTAAAAGGATTTTTGTTTCTCGCTTTAATGGAAAAATAATAAGTATTATCATATTGACCGCCAGAAGTAGCGCCAAAATAGCTACCATAGAAATCATCCGTGCCATTTTTAAAAATCGCGGAGCTACTGCCTCCATCAAAATAGCCACCGCTGACTCCACCAGCTATTTTTCGCCAACCATAATCTTCGCCAAAACTCCCTGCACCATAAGATAATGACTTGCTGATTGACCGCCTAATTTCATAGTTCGCTATTGCTCCTGCCGGTGTATCGTTAGCTTTCACGTATAAATCGCATTGATTGTAGGAGCCAGAACACTTGGCTGACCCATCGCACTTGTCCACTGTGAGGCTACCGCTACTCAATATTCCATCAATTCTATCTGGAACAGGAGCAGTGATTGTTCGCAAAAGCCCCTGAGTTAGGTTACTACTAGCTTTAAAATTAAAAATGTCCACGACTTTGCTTTCGCTAGAAAGCGCTGTGCCTGTTTTATCAAGACAAGCAATACTAGCACAAAAATCGCTCACCTTACTATTCTCTGGAATCTTATTGTTCGCTCCATCGTTATCTAATAGCTTGAATTTATCCAAAAAAGCCTCTGCGTTTTTGTCTGAGTTTTGATAGGCACTATAGCCCTTCTTAGCATCAGTCGTAAGGAGAGCACCTTGGGTCGAACGACTAATAATTGCCGCAGCTAAAGAGGAAATCAAAAGAAAGACAATTGCAACACCCACTAAAAGTGATCCTTTTTTATTTTTAGAATGTTTTTTTTTCATTCTGGTGAAAAATTTATTTTTATTTATATCCACTACGCATTGAAACAGTCGTTTCAGCAGAAAATTCAGGATGATTATTTTTCCAAATTGCCATTGTGATGAGTGGGATGCCCGAATTATTTCTCACATAAAAGCTACCGGAAACATCACTTGCGATAATCTGCCCCGCTCTTTTGAAATTATTGCCATCAAAAACATATTCCAAAGAAATATTGTCTGTATTGTTTATAAGTTCAATTTTACTAACTTTTCCACTGCCAGCATTGAGCGAATTACTCATACGAATATCCTTGGAGACATAGTTTAGTGCCAATGAGAGTTCTTCACTGTTTTCCTGATATTCTTTAATGGCAAAACTACCTCTAAGATAGGTTGCGGCCACGGCCATGCTAGTAGAAATTGTCACCGCAAAAACGAAAATCGCCACCAACATTTCAATGATGCTGAGGCCCTTGCTGTTTTTGTTTGTTTTTTTAGCTATTTCTTGCATTTATTTTTTTAGTTAATACGGCTGTGAGGGGAAATGTGTAAGTCATATGCTATTCTGGATCAGCCCAAGCATAGAGCGTATCTTCCATCTCGATGGTTGCTTCGCTCGTCGCTCCAGACGGCTTCCAAATCACACTGCTTTTGACTGTTCTTGTCTCACCGCTACCACCAATCACAATCTTTCGGGAAAATTTCGTCTCTACTCCACTCGCATATTCATAGAAGCCATCCCTTATCTTCAGCTTATCTGCACAACTGTGCGTAGTGCCTAGATAGTCCACACAATAATCACCGCTCGGAAAACCAGAGAAACCATCAGTACCGCCAGTTTTCCAACTATTATCACGGATGTTTCGCACAATTTCAATGCCTTCTTGGGCCAAATTTGTGGCAACCACATAATCACGTTTCCCAAATTCCGTTTTATACATCATGCTCAAAACCATAAGGAATGCCACCAGGGCAACTCCCACGATAAAAATCGAAAAGGCAGCTTCAATAACCATAAAACCAGCTATATTTTTTTTGTTTATTTTTCGCATTTTTTAAATTATTTACAAACTGCGTTGTAAGCAGAAACTTCTACTGTTTTTGTTGTGTCGTCATTCTTACAAAAAAATGTTTTCGCTATTCCGATTCCGTTAGGAGAAACATAATTAAATGTATTATCGCCACAATCCACAGCGCCCCTAATCATATAGGACTCTGCGATACCACCATCCCCTGTGATGGAAATATTAGCACCAGTTATTTTCACAGTTGCCTGGGTGGCTCTCCCAGAAATGACATAATTTCTGGTTTTATTAATATAGGCCGCCACTTGCGTACAAGCATTAGAAACGTCAACATTCTTTTTCGATTTATTTAGTGTTAGCCAAGAAACACTAGAAATAATCGCGATGATTGCGACCACTAGCATGACTTCTATGAGCGTAAAGGCTTTTAAATTTTCTTTTGGCATAAAAATAACTTTAGAAAAATTTCAAATACCACGCAATTATCGCCGTTCCATAAAGCATCGCAATGATTGTTCCTATGGCAAGGAAGGGTGCAAAAGGCACTTGGCTTTTTAACTTTTTTTTCTTAAGCGCTATTAGGATTATACCATAGATTGCTCCGATGGCGAAAGCCAAAAACAAGCCCAAAAGAATTTTCGGCCAACCCAAGATGAGTCCCAAGAAAATCACCAGATAGGCATCACCCATTCCTAACAATTTCTCCTTGGAAAGAAAGGAAAGCAAAAAGAAAAAAATAAACGCTACCATTGCCGCCAATGTTCCAGAATAGGTCGCGCTATCGGAAAGATTTCCTAGCACTTGCGTTCCTTGTCCATCGAGCACTAGATTGCAAAAAACTGCAAAACCCACCCCAAGCCAAAGCACGATGCCGGGAATTTCCAAGTATAAAAAATCATAGACCAAAATGACAATCAATGCGGCGGCGGATATTAAATAGTAAGAAGTGATGAGCCAAGTGGCAGAATCAGTGAGCACAAAAAATTTCGCTCCCAAAAGTGCAAACACGATTCCCGTCAGAAGTTCCACGACGGGATAGAGCCAAGAAATTTTCTCTCCGCAATCTCGACAACGAAATTTCAAAAGCACAAAGCTCAAAACAGGCACATTGTCATACCAGCGAATGGTTTTTTGACATTTCGGACAATGCGAACGTCCCAAAAGCGTCTCCGCCAAATTGATGCGATAGACCACAACGTTCAAAAAACTGCCAATAATGAGACCGAGGATTAGAAAGATGATAAACATGCTATTTTGTTAATTTTTAAATTAATTCTAAACTATTTTAATTTTAGCACAAAAAAACAAAATCCACAAAAAAAACAGCCCCGACATAGCGCCGGAACTGTCTTAAAACTAACTACTACAGTTATTTTCCTAAATTAGCTAGCAAGCTGTTCCTCCAGAAGCAGTCAGAAACACGCATCCAGTCTGAGTACATGTTGCATATGTGCAAGTAGTTACAATAGCTGGAGAAGTGACGGTAAAAGAAAAGCTAGCATTGGCATTGGTACAATTAGTCCCAACCACAGGAGCGCCAATAGTTGCTGCTGCCGGCCACAAGGAAGTTGAACCTGTACACATAGCGGCTCCCGCTGAATAAGCACTAAGAGCTGTTCCTGCAGCACAACAGGCTCCAGCCACCTTTTGAGCGCTAGTAACCGTTGATTTCCAAGCAGCCACTCTCGCTTTCGTTCTTGCGCTACTGAGACTCACCAAAACGATCGAAGCTAAAATACCAATAATTGCGATTACGATTAGAAGTTCGATAAGAGTAAAACCTTTTAAGTTTTTATTTTTCATAAATTCACCATCCTTTCTGTTTTACGTTCACGCAAGCCCAAAAATATTGAGCTTTGTGAGTTTTTTAATGAATAGAACAAATTCAAGCAATCATTATATACAATCCGCTAAAGTAAAAACCGCGCTCTCAATACTAACATCCGCAGAACAAGCTAGGCCAGCATATTTTTGACCAGCCGCAGGAGTCACAGCAAATGTAGTCCAGTTACCATCACTACAGGTTATATTAGTAGGCAAGGTAAGCTCTGCAGGTGCGCCAAGAGTACTCGATGCTATAGTGCCAGACACTCCGTCACAAGCTGTAATTAAAGCTGGTCGCAAACTTGAAACAGAGGCCTTAAATCCAGCAGCCAAAGCTTTTGTTCTCGCACTGCTCAAGCTCACCAATACAATCGAAGCTAAAATACCGATAATCGCAATTACGATTAAAAGTTCGATGAGGGTAAAACCTTTTAATTTATTTGTTTTCATTTTTTCACCTCTCTTTCTAGTTTTTTTATTTTTTATTTCTATCTTAAATCTTCCAGGGTTCGTTTTTTACTTAATTTGCCCGGCAATGTTATAGATTGGCATAAGCACTCCTACTGCCATGAAGCCCACGCCCAGTCCAAGCAGAATCATCATCAGTGGCTCAATGAGCGTTGACATATTTTTGGTCATAATGTCCACTTCTTGGGAATAGAACTTGTCGATATGCCCCAAAACGGCATCAATCTGTCCTGAGTCTTCGCCAATTTTAATCATATGCGAAACCATTCCTGGAATAATCGGGCTTTTCTTGAGAACATCACTCATATTACCTCCAATTTTCACACTTTCCGCTGTTTTCAAGATTAAAGCTTCGTATTGAGAATTATCCACCACTGAGCTGACAATTTTCAAGGCTTTGATGATTGGAATGCCTCCCGCCAGAAGCACGGCCAAGTTTTCCGCAAAACGGGTGATGTAGACATAGCGAAACATTTTGCCGACAACCGGCAAATTTAATTTTACTTCATCCCAGGCTCTTTTGCCTTCTGGGGTTTTAAGATAATACCAAAAGCCTCCAATTGCTCCAAAAATAACTAAAAGTACCGCCCACCAATAGACTACCATGAAATCCCCCATCTTGATGAGTACGACTGTGTACCACGGCACATCCGCGTTCATTTCCTTGATCATCACGGTGAGTTTGGGGATGATGAGCGTGATAACGAGAAAAGCAATCACCACAAACACCGCTAGCACAATACAAGGATACATCATGGCTGATTTGATCTTGCTGGTCAAGGTGTAGTTTTTTTCAATATTATCCGCCACATATTCTACGGATTTTTTCAAATTTCCCGAAGCCTCTCCGGCTTTAATCACATTAATGGAAAGTTCGGAAAAAATATCTCTATTTTTCGCCAATGCGTCAGAAAGTGTCATTCCATCTTCAATGTTTTTGATTGCATCATCTAAAATATTTTTGAAATAAAGATTGGCTGTTTGTTCACTAATCGCAGTGAGCGTAGTCACGATTGGCACGCGCGCTTCAATGAGAATGGCTAATTGGCGGAAAAAAATCACCAATTCCTTGCTGGTCACCTTGTCGAAATAGCGCAAAAAAATTCTCCGCACTGAAACATTATTCGCCTCCTGGATTGATATAGGAAAGAGTTCATTTTTTTGAAGTATTGCCGCTGCCATCTCTTTGCTTGGCGCACTCAAGGCCCCTTCTCTAATTTCACCAGTTTTTGTTTTCGCTTTGAAGTTGAATTTCATATTTTTTACGCTTTTTGCTTTTTATTATTACTCTTACTCTAGCACACTTTTTGAAAAGTTAGTAGTGCAAGAGCGCTTCGAAGTTTTTTTGATCGCTAGAATAGGCCTTAGCCACCTCCAAAGAAATCAATCCTCTTCTGACTAAATCGGATAGCGATTTGTCTAACGTAATCATTCCTTCTTTTGATCCAGTTTCAATCACATTACCAATTTGATAACTTTTGTTTTCACGAATCAAATTCTCCACGGCATGATTTTTAATCATAATTTCAATCGCGGGGACTCGTCCTTCACCATCGATCTTAGGGATGAGACGTTGAGAAACAACCGCCAAAAGAACATTGGCCAATTGTGCCCTAACTTGATTTTGCTGATGAGCTGGAAAAACATCAATCATGCGATCAACTGTTTGCGCTGCATCATTAGTGTGCAGTGTGCCAAAAATCAAATGCCCTGTTTCGGCCGCAGTAATGGCTGTACTGATTGTGTCCAAATCGCGCAATTCTCCAATAAGAATCACATTGGCATCTTCCCGAAAAACCGCTTTCAAGGCCGATTGAAACGACTCGGTGTCTTGATAGACCTCTCTTTGATTGATAATTGAGCGATCTTGCTCATAGATATATTCAATTGGCTCTTCAATGGTCATGATGTGCTTCTCCTGCTTATGATTGATTTCATTGATGAGCGCAGCGAGTGTAGTTGATTTACCATGACCTACTGGACCGACAATTAGAAATAATCCTTGAGAAACCTTGGTGAAATCATACAGTGCGTCAGAAATGCCCAATTCTTCCAGAGTTCTAACTTCCCGGGGAATGAGGCGAAAAGCAATACTGGTATAGCCTTGCTGAAAAAAAGCATTCACACGAAAACGAACCTTGTCTTCGAAATTATAGGAAAAATCCACTTGCCCATCATGTTCCATTTTTTTCTTTCTTTCTTCGTCCAAAATAACATCGCAAATCTCTCGCGTCGCCGTCGGCGTAAGAATTGTGTCTTGACTTAGTGGAAACAGCTTTCCATCAATGCGATAGGTCGGATAGCGTCCCACCACCAGGTGCAAATCTGATGCGCCTCTTTGCGCAGCAATGCGAAGCAGGTTTTTAATTTTTTGTTCCGTTCGAAGCATAATGATGGATTATTATTTTTTTAGATTAGCCTGAATTTTTTCCACCACCTCTGATGGAGTAAAGTGCGATTTAATCAGATAATCATTCGCTCCCAAGCCCATTCCTCTGTCAATATCATTTTTTTGACTAAGATTGGTCAGCAGAATTATTGGAATATTTTTCAACCTTTCCTCTTTTTTAACCTCAGCTAACATTTCCAGCCCGTCCATATAGGGCATCAAAATATCCAAAAGCATGAGATCAGGCAATTCTGTCATTGCCTTCAATTTTTTCAAACCTTCCATGCCATTGGTGGCTGAAAGCACTTCAAAACCTTCTTGCGCCAATTTTGTTTGATAGATATCCATGACAAAAACGTCATCCTCAACAATCATTATTTTTTTCTTCTGTTCCATAGAATTAGCTAGGTTAATTATTAGGCAAATATTTAATCATTTTCTTCCACTAGTGTGAAGTTGCATTCTGTCACCCGCTCAACTTCCTCTATTGTAGTCAATCCTTGTAATATTTTCAAGACCCCGTCTTGTTCAATTGACAAAACGCCCGCCGCATCTCTTTCTTTCTTAATTAGTTCTTCGCTACCACCCTTTTCAATGATAATATTTTTTATATTTTCTGTGATTGGCACCGCTTCATAGATTGCTACACGTCCCTTGAGGCCCGTTCCGTTGCATGCCTCACAACCTTTTCCATGATAAAACTTCAACTCCTTGGAAAGGTCGACGCCATAGCTGACCAGTTCTTTGGGGGAAATTTTTTCAATTTTTTTTCTAACTGAATTGCTAACAGTATCTGAAACTTTGATTTCTTCTTTGCATTTTTCGCAAATTCTCCGCACCAATCTTTGCGCAATCACCATTCGCAGAGCCGACGAAAGCAAAAATGGCTCAATTCCCATATCAATGAGTCGCGGAATAGCGCCAATGGCTGTGTTGGTGTGCAAAGTGGAAAACATCAGATGCCCCGTGAGCGCGGCATGCACGGCAAGTTCTGCCGTTTCCGCATCACGAATTTCTCCCACCATAATCACATTGGGGTCTTGACGTAAAATTGTGCGCAAACCTGAGGCAAAAGTATAGCCAATTTCTGGTCGGATCTGACTTTGGTTCAGGCCTTCGATAAAATATTCCACCGGATCCTCGAGAGTGATGATATTGCGATCTTCACTGTTCAATATCTTCAAGAGCGTATAGAGTGTAGTTGATTTTCCACTGCCAGTTGGACCGGTGATGAGCACCATTCCGTAGGTTTCTTTGATGGCCAATTTAATATCCTCCAGCGCTTTTCCCAAAAGCCCGAGCATTTCAACATTGCTTGTTCCACTCTCTTTGTCCAAAATTCGCATTACAATCTTTTCTCCACCGACAACAGGAAGTGATGAAACACGAAAATCAATATCTTTACCCTTAAAATTTAGCCGGAATCGACCATCTTGTGGCTTTCTTTTTTCATCTATTTTCAAATTGGCTAAAATTTTGATACGAGAAACCACCACCGGTCCAATCTCTAGGGGAAAAATGAGACTAACATGAAGCACGCCATCAACCCGAAAACGCACGCGATAATCTTTGTCCATCGGTTCGACGTGGATATCGCTGGCCTTGCCTTCCACGGCGTGGCTAATGAGCACTTCCACTAATTTGGCCACAGGAGCATCTTTTAAATTTTCCAATTCCTTTTCTTTTTTTTGCTTGACATTATCCTCGCTAGTCTCATCCCCCTCTGTTTCCTTAAAGGATTCCAGCGCGTCTTGCAACGCTTCGCTAGCTTCATCGTAATGAGAAAAAAGCTCAGAAAAAATCTCCTGAGAAACCGCATAGAGCTCCACTGGGAGTCCCTCTCTGTCTGAAATAAAATTCAAAACGTTTAGTGCTTCCACGCTTTCGGCGTCAACCATAGCGATCTTTATCACCTTATCCGTCCGATCAAAAGCCATCATCTGATGTTTTTTAGCCACCTCTTTTGGCACAATATTAACCACGCTGCCGGCAATATTATGCGGCGCCTCCAAAAGAGTTTCTATTTTTTTTTCCGTACCTAGCTCATCTTGAGTCATTTGATTTATTGAAGCAAAAAGGGATTGCTTGTGCCAATTTCTCCCGGCAATACATTGTTAACATCCACATTTTTACTCTTCACAATTTCATCTACTATTTTTTTGTCAAAAACACCACCAACAAATACGTCATTATTGATGTCTTCATCAGTTAAGTTGTAGTTATCTAAGAGATAATCAAATTCAAGCCCAATATTCATCTGCAAATTCTCGCTTAAGCTTTGATCCTCTTTTCTGGTTGATTTTATTTCCAAAATAGAAATCTTATTAAATCTTTTCATTTTGCTCAAATTATCCAAAAGCACTCGCATATTTTCATAACTGCCGAAAACAGAAAAATTAGCCATCAGCTTTTTGGGTGTAATTTTTTTAACCGGAGTGGCGACTTGCGACGACACTGTATCGACTGGCGCTGGAGTTAAAGCCAAGCTGTCAGCTGGTTCAGACAGAGAAATATTAAGCACTGCCAGACTATTTTTCATTGCCAAAAAATTCAGATTTTCAATTACTTTTTCATCCTCCTTATTTTGGGGGATATAGTTAAAGATAGTATTTTTCGCAGAAGCATCATTATCTAACGCATTTCCTAGCTTCTTAACATTATCCAGACGCGCTAAAAGACTGGCTGTCATTTCCTTTTGCTTTTCCAGTGTTTGATATTTTTCTCGCGCACCATCCGTGCCATTAGTATAGGCAGGATAAACCATCCAAATTAAAAGGATGACGGAGAGGATTATGATAGATGGAGCCAACAATAATTTTAGTTTCATATTTTTTATTTAATTTTTAGGCTAATAGAAAAGTTGATCACATTCGTCTTGGGATCCAATTTCGTTTCACCCATAGAAACAGAAGAAAAATAACTGGAATTTTTGAAACTCAAGATTTGCTTGGCAATTGTTCCATAATTATCCGAATAACAGTCTAGCGTTATCGTGCGACTAGCCTCGTCATATTTATAGGAAGCGAGGTAGGTTCCCTTGCTGATAGCAGCCCTCACCGCGTCAATATCTTTGTTAATATTCCTTTCCTGCCCAATCAGTTCACGCGATAAAACCAACCTGTTTTGAAAATCCATCACTTTTTTTGTCGCCTCGCCCATGAAATTGGCGTGCTGATCAGTATATTGCGCTTTGAGACTTTCGGTTTCCTTGGTTAAGAAATTTCCATACAGCACCAGTCCGCCATAAGCTAAAACGACCAATAGCAACACTGATATCAGTTTCAATGTTCCTGATTCAATTATCTTTTCGCTTTGAGGCGCAGTTGTCAAATTTATATTTTCCATCTTTTTGTTTTAATAATTAAATTATTTTACCTTATTTTTTGCCTTTAAGTAGCTATCCACTCCGCTCAACGCCAGTCCGATGCAAATAGAAAAATCTGATCGCAGATTAGAAATTACTGGCTCCAACATAGCGTCGCATTTGATACGACTAAGCGGATCGCCCACGATCGTCTTTACCTTCAATTTTGAGAAAAAGTAGTCGGTAATTCCAGTCATGCCAGAAGTTCCCCCAGAAAGCACGATTCCGTCTATCTTCTGTCCTTCACCATCTTTCGCATAAGCCTTGATGATGCGATCAACCTCACCTATTATCAGTTCCAGCGTGAAAAAGTTGATGGTTGAATTTGGCTCAAAAAAGTTTTTTTCCGCAGAACGCTTGAGAGTCGCCGCTCTCTCGTTATCAATATTCATGCTTTTAGCAATTGTTTTGGTCATATCCGCTCCACCAGCATTAATACTGCGATTGATTTTAATAATTCCTTTTTCCACTAAAATCACATTGCAAACTCTCGCTCCAATATCTACCAACACAAAATTTCCTGGATCATTGCCAATGAGCGATCGTACAATAGGAAAGGTTTCAAGACTAATTGATTTCAAGTTTAATCCAGCTGCTTTGACTAGGTTCTCGTATTTCAGAACCTTATCCTTGGAAGCAGCAATCAACAGCACTTGCAAAACAGACTCGCTTTTCTTTGCTACGCCTTCACCCTCATTTTTTGAAAAATTCTTTGTAGATTGTCGCTTTCCCACAATTTCCCAATTAATCACCACCTCGTCTAAGGAAGTAGGGATATGTTTTTGCGCTTCAAATCGAATGGCTTGCTCCATGTCGGCACTCGCCATTTCCGGAAAATCGATGAGCGTGATGAGACCACTAAAAGATGGTAGCGCCACAAAAACATCTCGCCCAGAAAACTTAGCTTTTTTAAATACTTTTTTAAGCAAGCGCGGAAGAACCGCGTAGAAATATTCTGAGTTATTATCCCCTTTCCCTAGCATTTCTTCTCCTAATGTCATCCAGGCATAGTTGGAAAGCATGGGCTTCCCTTCGGAAACTCGAAGTTCAACAACTTTAATCGAAGACGTGCCAATATCCACGCCTATGAATGTATTTTTTCCAAAAATTTGATCAAACATGTTCACTTTTTTTAGTTTTTATTTCTCTT
>JBAQNU010000024.1:0-191469 GCA_049304095.1 Candidatus Moraniibacteriota bacterium
ACCCGAAGGCCCTGTTTCAAAGCAGGGACCACGGTAGGATCGATGATAAGGGTGAAGTCGTAACAAGGCATCCGTAGCGGAAGCTGTGGATGGATCACCTCCTTTCTAGGGAGATATTGGTAAAATCGTAGAGCATTACACGCAAAGACTCTCGGGTCAAACTGAGTGTTGTGGAATGTAGATTTTACCCGCTGGTCGTAATCTTGAATTTATTTAAGGTAACAGCAAAGGCAGAAACGAGCCAAATAATCGTTAGATGTAGGACTTGTACAGCTTACACATAGATTCGATTTTGGACTAATCGCAAAAGTTTGTGATAACTTTATAAAAGCACCTTGAATGGTGTTTTTTGCGTTACCTCCCCAGAACGAGTTCGTTTCGTGGGTGGGTTTTTCAGCATTTTTTTAGTCTACTACTCCGCTTTGATAATTTGCCTTTTTACTGTGTGTATGCTATGAAGATAGTATATGAACTCAAGAAAGGAGTTTATTAGTATAGTTCTTTAGGCTTTGAGGTTGTTTTTCAACTTTTTAGGAAAAGGAGAATGGTATGGGATTGACTGGCTCACCGTGTAATGGTTGCCCATCTTTCAGAATGGGGAAAAGATGCAGAGATTTTCAAAACTGCATAAAGAAATCCAGTGGCAAGATATATAAAGCCCAGCAAAGTCTTTGGAAACGAGAGAGGGCGTCAATTTTGTCGACAGCCCAAGGTGGTCTCGTCAGAGGCAGAAATCATCCGAGAACTGCTGTCTACTCCAGAGGCTAATAACGAGTTTTCAAAACGGCTGGACAGTTTTCGTCCAGCCAAGTATCTTTTAAAGGAGGGAAATTCTATGGCTTCTAAGAACCATCGTCAAGGAAATAAAATGGGTGGCAGACACACAACCGTGATTGATGCTGCCCAGAAAATAGTTGACCTCGCTCAAAAGATGCCAGAAGTGAAAAAGGTGGTGGCTGGATATATAACCTCAGGCATTAGAGGTGGAAAACAACACGTTAAAATCGAAGGGATGGTTGGTGGACTTCTGCTAAAAGTCAGAGGAAGCACTTGCATCCAAGAAGTTCGTGTTTATTCTAAAAACATCAAAGAAACTCAAGGGAAAATTGAACGTGAACTTTCATAAACAAGGCAGAGGATAATTCAGGAAATCCTGACTCCTCTGCCACTAAAATTTTTCAGAGCACCATTTTGGGTGTTTTTTTGTTTTAGTTGACTAAATGGCTGAAAAGATGCTAGTTTTTAGTTAGCAAAAGGTGATATTGATATGGCAATAACCCTATTTGGCACAGGAGGGAAGAATGGCTAAAGTGATTAGTCTACAAAAAGCTAAGGAAAGAAGGATTGAAAAAGGAGAAGCAGGTGATTTGACTGGTCTACTGAGGCGGGCTACTCTCATCTGTAAGGAGAATCTGAATTTTTCTCAAGACAAATTAAGCGTAATTAAGGAGGGACAGCTCAAAAATGTTCTTGAGGGTAAAATTACTCAGGAGATTTTTTCCAGAAAACTTATTTCCAGCGATATTTTTCTGTGCGGAATTTATGTAGCTAAACTGCTTTCAGAGTTGGCATTGAGTGCCCCTGAAAGTTGGTGGGCAATCGACTATTTCGCATCCGATGATTCGCTGACTCTTAAAAAGGGGGGCGATATTTGCTTTATCATTTGCGGAGTCTTCCCAAAGAGAGGCAATCGGAGACTGATGAATATTACGTACTATCAAAAAATGGGTGTAAGTTTTTATCACAAATTTTACAATCGAGCCAATATTGAAATCGGTTACCATATGAGTAATCAGTTTCAAACGATGGTGACGGTAGTCCAGGGCTGTATGCGTAACTTTTAAAAGGAGGAATCAAGGATGGCAAAACAAGCAAAAAAAGGATTATGTGTGATTTGCAAGAAGGAAGAGGTCTTCTCGAGCTGGGTCGGAGAAGACGACGAATTTGACAAGTGTCAGGATTGTGCAAAAGAATATGCGGATAAATTGCGCAATGAATTCATCAGTGCTCTCACTCCTGAACAGCTCGTTCTTTTTGAAAAATACCAAGAGGCAGAACAGGATTGTGTTTCAATGGCAATCCTTGTCGATTGAAAAACTACAACAATTTAGCAAAAGGAGAAATAGGATTAGGTGCTTCATTGAAGCTATGACGACCCACCTCAGAGGTCGTTTTGTTTTGGCTAAAACTAGCCACTTTCTAGCCAAAACTTATCCACTTTCAGAAAACTTGACTTCCTGTGTCACGAAGCTAATGTGTCACTGACCTAAGTATTAGCAATAAAATATATGACCAAAGCCAAGTTTATAGTCTTTGAAAAAGTAAGACGCAGTGGACTGACCAATATGTATAATGTCGACTCAGTTAGGCTCGTTTCAGTCAAATATGGTGGGATGCTCAGTGTGGAAGACTGCTTCGATATTATGCTCAATTATGATAAGTACCGCAGAAAATATTTAGAAATCAAATGGAAAAACGAACAATAAAAAATACAGCTGAAGAATATCTGATGTGGTTACAAGTGGAACGCAGATTTGCTTCCTCCAGTATCGTAAGCTATCGAAGTCGATTAAAATGCTTCGTCAGAGATGTGGGCGACATTCCCATAGAAGAATTTACTATGGAGCATATTTTCAAACTCAAGCAGATTTTATATCAAAGAAATAATTCAGAAGTTTTTATTGGAGTTTGCCTGGCTTGCATCAAAGGACTGCTGAAATACTATCGCGAACATTACTCCGCCCAGCTTCAAATCAATCCAGACTTAATCACAATTCCCAAGCGACCTAGACGAGAGGTTGTTTTTTTGACCTCGGAAGAAATTAAAAGATTCAGGGAATCGATAGATATAAAGTCATTGACAGGACTACGTTTCAGGACACTAGTAGAAACCCTACTTGGAACTGGGATGCGTATATCCGAAGCCCTATCGCTTGATAGAACCTCTATTGATTTTCAGACCAAAGAATGTTTAGTCATCGGAAAAGGCTCCAAACAAAGAACTGTATTTTTTTCAGACGATGCGATTGATTGGATTAAGAAATATTTGGAGCGCAGAACTGACAAAAATCCAGCATTATTCGTGACCACTGGGAAGGAAGGTGCGAAAAAAAGACTCACTAATCAGGACAACACGAGGTATTTTTCAAGACAAAGGGTAATCTCTGGGATTCATAAAAAAATTACTCCCCATTGTTTGAGACATTGCTTTGCCTCCCATCTAGCCTTTAATAACTGCCCCTTTACCGAAATAAAGACCCTGTGTGGGCACGAAAGGCTCGATACGACTATTCGTTACTATGTGGGTCTGACTGACAAAGTGAGAGCGAAACAGGCACATTTGCAATACCTGCATTACTGATGCCGTTAGTTATTATTGCCGTATTCAAGCCTAAAATATCGGCATTAACGGTAAACTATCATTTCGTGGTATATTTTGTGTATAGCAATAATTGTAAAATATGGCAAGAGCTAAAAAATATCAAAAAAAGGGTACCAAGGTTGTTATTGATGTTGATGATGAAATAGCGTCTGAGAAGAAAAAAGACAACGAAAGATTTAGTAATGCAGATAGGGAGTTTTTAGAAGCGGACAGAAAAGTATTTATTGAAAACGTAATCAAATTAAATGATATTTTTGAATATCGCAGAAAAGCTAAATTCAAAGACGCAGAAGCACTAACTAGAGCCAAAAATATTCTTCAGTCATTGGTGTATTTGATTCTCAATGATACTTTTTATTTAGAAATACAAAAAATTCGAAAGCAAATGTTAATTCCAATCGGAGCTTTTAAATCAGAGAAGAGCTATGTCGATTGGTCATTAAGTCATAATAATAAAAAAATTTATCAAGAGGCAGAGGCTCTTATTAAAAAATATAAGTTGTGTTTCGATAAGGACATTGTTAACTTGGCACCGATTATCGGGAGCTTTATATCTCGCAGGCTAAAATTTAATAAGTTTCTCAGCATAGTTTACTCATCTGTATATGAAGATGCTCTACATTGCAGGATAAAGAGTGATGCGTGTGCTGGATTTGTGCGGGGATTTGAGATTGATGTTATTGAGCTGGAAGATTCTGATTGCAATTTTTTCACAAATCAATGGTCATATAAATTGTTTCCATTTACCAAATTGACTGGAATCGAGGAAATGTTTAGGGATTTTTTCAAGAGAGAATTTTATTGCGAGAAGAACATTAAGGATTACGACCTAGAATACATTAAGTTTATCAAGAAAAAATTAAATGTAGACAAGAACAAGGATAAAATAAAAAAGGAAGAGAAGATGGAAGTCATTGACAAGGGTGATTATTTGATACTTTTGTTTATCACAAATTATTTTACCAAATCAAGCGATATTATAAATCTCTATAAAAAAAAGAAAGAAAGAGTGCATAGCCTTCTTGCTTTAAAGGAAGGTAATATTCGTAAAATCCAAAAACTTCATCTTACGGAAAAATTCGAAAGGAATTATCGAATTTGGGAGTTTTTCAAAAAAGGAATGCCTTATGATGAAATTTACGATAATATATATGGTGAAAAAGATGTTCCTAGTAGTGCATCCTTAAATACATCAAAAGGTGAGGTTGGTGAGTTTCTGGCTAACATAAGGGATTCCATTAAAAGAAAAATAATTTTCTAAAGCTAAAACCTAATTTTTCAGAACATCAGTACCCATTTAAGTGGGTACTTTTTGTTATGCTCAAAAAGCAAAAAACAATGTCTTTCCAGGTTTGCTGTTGATTCGCATTTTTCCAAAATATCAGTACCTAAATAGACGCTCTTAGGATGCTAGGCTTCAAATAATGATACACGCAAAATTTATTCTGGTTATTCGACTGGTTGTTACCGTCATTAGTCGAGTGACCAGAATGAGCCAAGTGTGTAAGTAATAAATAATTATTTAATCGAAACCAATTATATGGTAAAGGAAAAAATAGGGGACATTCCCCCTGAAAAAGAGAATGAGAAGGTAGCCAAGAAGATAAAAATGCTTCTCGCGAGAAGCCAGGAAGACGAGTGGGAATCTGTGGCGTGGGTTCAACTTAAAGAATGGAATCTTAAACAGAAAGCCCCTTTGAACGAAGGTGAACTGCGGAAGCTATTCGAAAATACTACTAGTCAGGAAAGCAATTCGAGAGAGGAGGACGAAGGTGACGATGAGCTGAAGATATTAAAAAGTATTATATTTTCAGAAGAAAATTTGACGTATTTTCTCGACCAACTCAAAGATGTCTATGTGAGAGTTAAAGCGGACAAGTGTTTCGAGATAATGAGACTTGATTCGGGAAGATTTAAAAGTTGGATAATCAAAAAGTACAACGATTTGACGGATAATATCCCAACGTCAGGCAATATAAAAAAGGTTCTGTCGCTTTTGAGGGCGAAAGCAGTCTATGGCGACAAGAAGTATGAATTATCAATTAGAGGAGCGTATAGCGGAGGTTGCATTTGGTATGACCTTGTGAATGACGAATACAAGGCAATCAAAATCGATAAAACAGGATGGGCGGTTATTGACACCCCACCCATCTTATTCAAAAGAAATATTCAAAATGAACAGATTGTCCCAGAGCGTGGAGGTAGCGTGCTAGACCTCTTGAAGTTTGTGAACATTAAGGGTGAAAAACAGCGACTTCTTTTCCTGGTGAGCACCATCACATACTTCATTCCCAATATTCCGAGACCAATCCAAGTATATTTTGGCTCACAGGGTTCAGCGAAGTCCACAACCAATCGAATAGTAAAAAGCGTGGTTGACCCTTCTAAGGTTGAGCTGTTGACACTTCTAAATGAAACAAGAGAGCTTACTCAACAACTAGACCAGCATTACCTTTTATCCTTTGACAATCTAGCATCACTGGAAGTTAAAACCTCAGACACATTATGTCGAGCTGTAACTGGCGGTGGATTGTCTAAGCGAAAACTTTACACGGATTCGGATAATGTAATTTTTGAGTTCAAACGAGCCATCATAATCAACGGAGTGAATTTGGTTGCGAATAAGCCAGACCTGCTGGATAGAAGTCTACTATTCGAGCTGGAGCGGATAGAGGAAGAAAATAGGAAAGCGGAAGAGGATTTTTGGCAGGAATTTAATTTAGTAAAGCCAAAAATTCTGGGTGCTATTTTTGACGCTCTATCAAAGGCTTTGATTATCCTTCCTGCGGTCAAACTTGAGAAGACTCCCAGAATGGCGGATTTTGCCAAATGGGGCTGTGCCATCGCTGAAGCTATCGGTTATACCCAGAAGCAGTTCGTCGAAGCATATGAAGAAAATTATGGGATGCAAAACAGACAAGCGATTGAAGAAAATCCTGTGGCTTCAGCAATTTTGATGCTAGTCGGTAATCGCAAAAATTGGAATGGAACATCACGAGACTTACTAAAAGAAATAAAAGCAATAGCGGAAAAGGAAGACTTGGATATGAAATTTTTTCCCAAGTCTCCAAGTGCTTTGAGTCGGAAAGTAAATGAGGTCAGGTCTAACTTGCTGTCCGAGAGTGTGAAAATAGAAAAGATTGGTCAAAGAAACTGGAACATTGAAAAAGTTTGAAATACCGTTTATGCCGTAGCATCTACCAGCGGAGGCTTTTATCAGCCTCCTTTGGTAGAAACGGCATAACGACAACTTGGAGTAAAACTGAATAAGAATTGGTAATTCAAGAAGTATTGAAATTTATAAAATATCAGTACCCATATAAGCGACTGCGCAAGAGTAAAATACACAAAGTAAGATATAAAACTACCAAATGAATTTCCCATTTTCAAAAAAACTGAATATATCCGAGTGCTTCAAGCGATATTTCTCAAAACTTATGGCTGATGATTTGCTTTCCAAAAACTCTGTTGCCAAGTACAAAGAAATCGCTGATATGACAGTTCGGCTTGTTGGGGACATTAGCGTGAAGCATCTTAATGGGGAAATGATAAATAAGCTAAAGCTAACACTTAATGACAGGAAATTGAGTTCAAGCAGAAAAAATCATTTTATGATAGTTGTCAGGAACTTGTTGAAATTTCTGAAAGAGGACGAGGGCTTATCATTTTATGATTACACTAAAATCGTCAAATACAAAGTGCCAGTAAATGAGGTGAAAATACTTTCAAAAGAACAACTGGAGTTTCTCATCTCATCATTGGATGGCGCGACAACACTGGCAAGACTTCGTTTTCGTGCATTAGTGCTTTCCCTGATTTCCACGGGTTGCAGAATTAGTGAGCTTCTTGATTTGAATATTCAGGATGTGGATTTGATTGGCGGAATAGCAACTGTTAACGGAAAGGGAAGTAAGCGAAGGCAGGTCATATTTAACAAAATGGCAGTGGATGCCTTGGTCAAATATATGGAAGTGAGGACTGACTCGTGTGGGGCTTTGTTCGCCACTGCAAACACAACTCAACCAAAGAGATGGCAGAAAAACGATGCGGAACGTTCTATGCGGAACTATGGTCGTAAAATTGGTCTCGGAATGAATTTGCACCCACATTTACTCCGCAGAAGCTCTGCAAGCTTACTCTATCATCAGAACGCTCCAATGCCTGTCATAAAAAAATATTTAGGGCATTCCATAAGTTCCAGTGCAACCCAGAAATATTATTTGGGGGACATCGGATTTGATGAGGTTCAGCGATTTCACGAAAGCATATTGAGTTTTGATATAAATATTAACACTAGAGAGGAGGATAAAAAAATATGAGCTAATTAAAAAAGTCGAAAATGCTTAGCAAATTCTGGGCAATTGGAAGCGACTATAAAAGAAGTGATAAAATAATTAAATTATAAAAATATCATTATGAAAAATACATTAACTAAAGAACAAATCGTAGGAGAAAGAAGTGATGCACTCAATAAAGTTGTTGAATCGATAGCTGAGTTGCCATCTGGCTCTTTTAATCAACTGAGGAGAAAAACAAAGTTAAGCAAAGTCAGACTTATACAAGCTACATCACTGTTATGGGCAACTGGAGGACTTGAGCGAATAGACCCCAAAACCAATAAAATAGAAATAATCAAAAAAAAGAAAAATGTAAATGATTATTTTCGTGAATTAAAAAAGTTGGCAATGTCATCAAAAGATAAATATGAGAATGATGCGGAATATCTGTTCACAACAATAGATTTGCTTCCTGGTAGTACATTCAAGGAGCTGAGAGTTTTGACTGGTCTAGACGAGCATAATCTCTGCGTAGCGACTATGTGGTTGTGCGAGAATGACAGAATTTTCATCGAGGAAGCGGAAGCTGGGGATTATGACAGTGAGGATGAGATGTATTTTCCAGCAGGGATATTTGATAGGAAATAGAGAATAAATAATTAACTAGAAATGGAGGTGAAAATTATGTCAAAAAAACAAGATGAAGAATTTAATCCAATAGAAACCGTGATAGATATGCGAAATGCCGAAGCGGAAGATATTTACAACCTAATGGTTGAATTTCCAGGTAGTAGTAGCGGTGAATTGTTTGTTTTATCTGAGATGGGCGACGAGACTTTGTTTCGAAGGACACTGGCGTGGATTGAGAATGATGAAGACTGGTGTTATACAGATGGAGATTATTATTATGCCAACGAAGATTAGCTGGTACGTTGGGTGGCAAACTGCAGTTGCTTCCTAACCACAAGCCAAGATTTGACAAACTAATAAAAAGCTTAATTTAAGCCCCAAAGGGGTTGACAAGGGGGTGCTAAATCTGCTAAAATGATATTAGAAAATCAAATAGCGAGCTTGCCTAGCCTGAGATACGACACAGTGGTCACGACTGATTATTGCAACGGCTTTGCAGGAAGTTCTTCCCCTCGTGGGAAAAGCTCACAAACTTAAGGTTTCCATTTATTGGGGACACGGTTTGTGGGCTTTTAATTTTAGAAAATAATTTTTAACCTCACGCACAGTAGCAGTTGTCTCTCTTCGTGAGGTGGGACAACTGCTTTTGTTGAGAAAATAATATGCGAAGTACACGAAATCAGCCATTTTGTTGGCAGGAAAAGAAAATAAATAGATTGCTAAGAAAAAAATACAAGAAGAATGCGTTATCAAAAATGCTATTGCTATATGCAACAGTAACTGAAATGGATAGCGACTTCAACAGTATGGATATTAAAAATTACACCAAATCAATTAGCACTTATAGTGGATTAAGTAAGGAGTTTATACCGCAAGGGCTAAAAAAGCTAAGAGAATTAGGAATCCTTGAAATTGTTTTAGACAAAGAGAATGGAAAATTTAAAGGCAAGCGACTTGTTTTTACCCCAGAAAAGATTGAGGAGATAGAAATGAAAAATAACCCAAAAACCGTTGACGGAAAAACCGTTAATGGTGAATCCGTTATCGGAAATTTAGAATCATCAGAAGATAATATCTGGTAAAGATAGTACATACTAAAGAGCTTATAGTTATACAGTAATTGTAAATGTATTAAGTATAACTATAAGAGCAGACTAGCTAAAAAAATTTTCCAGGTCTGCTATGAGTGATTTTAATTTCTCTTTCAGGATTTCTGAAAAAAGAAAAAGCTAATTATTAAATTTTACAAGTATGATAAACAATCCAATTAAAATAACTGATTATGCCAGAATGTATGTCGAGGATAACAATTACACGATGGAATATCGAGTTAAGACAGGCGTAACACCAGGAGGGGGGAAAGCTAAAAACGAGTGGAAGTGGATTTTGGGAGGATATTTCCCCACGATAGAAAGTGCCTTTCGGGATTTTGTAGAAAATGCCCCCATATATTCTCCAGAAGAATTGAAGTCACTTAGGGATTTAGTTGAGTGCATAAAAACTGCGGAGGAGCGTATGACAGAATTGCTTGGAAAAAATCGTTAGATTTTGCCGTGCTTTTTCCGTGGTTTTAGCGGTGCAAGTGTGAAACTGGTGTCTATATACCATTCAGCCAAAAAGATAGGTAAAATCGTGGAAAAATATATTGGTTAAAGTCTAGCAAGCTGGACTTTTTGAAAAGTACGAAGAGAAGGCAAAAGGTATAAGAAGTTACGAGTGAAATTAAAAGAGCATTTAATAATTAAAAGTAAAAAGTATGATAAACGAGAAAATAGAAAAACTGAAAAAAGTTCTGGGAGAGAATTCCAGTTTAGTGCGAAGCCGTCAAGAACATATAATCTTCACGGAATTTATGCTTGAGAAGAATAGGGAGCTGGAAGATATTCTTTTCAGAGAATTTGAAATTGGTGGAAGCAGAAATGTTTTTGGTATAGCCGTTCTATTTCTGCTGGGGGAGTTAAAAACTAAAACAAAAAAAGATGGCAAATAAAATTTATGATGCCACAATTCCTTTTTTAGGAGGAAAAAGAAAGATGGCGGACAGAATAGCAAAAGAATTTAGGGGAGAAGCACTGTGCGATGTTTTTATGGGAAGCGGAATAATTTCTCTAAAAGCCAAGCAGTTAGGAATGAAGGTGCTGGCAAATGATATTGCTAGAAGAAGTGAAGTAATTGGCAATGCGTTAATTTCTAATAGTACGGAAAGATTAACGGAGGAAGACGTATATGGTCTATTCGTCCCTTCAGAGAATGATGGCTTTATCCAGAAAAATTATGTGCCAAAAGTATTCATTTCTAGCGTGGCAGAATTTCTCGACAATGCCTTTGCTAACGCTAGAAAAAGAAGTGGTACAAAAAAAGAATTGTTATTGCTCTTGCTGTGCAAATATATTCTGGCTTTACGTCAGTATGGGGCTTTTCAGGTTGGCAGACAAGATAATGAGATGCTAATTGAGAATAAGGAAATTGAGTTGCTGGAATTAGCGAGTGAATCCAGGGGTAAAAAAATCAGATACAATATGTTGCACCCACTGGAATTACTACTTAGGTTGAAAGACCATATCAACCCTGGAGTATTCAACAATGGAAAACGGAATGAAGTTTACAAAATGGATTGTTTTGACTTTTTGAAACTAATGCAAGATAAAGGTGAAAAAATTGATACAGCTTACTTTGATAGCCCATATTTTAATAGCACGAAATATTCCGACCACTATCGGGTGCTGGATGAAATCTTGGAAGAAAAAAGAGGATTTGAAATTGAGGACAAAGCTTTTAATACAAAAGACGTGTTGGAGAATTTCGAGAAGCTGTTCGCCCTCGCAGAATTTATTCCTAAGTGGATAATTTCTATGGGGTACAATCCAGCATCAAATGCAGGCATAAAAGGGGAAGAACTATTGGCGGTGGTTCAGAAATTCAGAAAAGCGGAGCTATTTTTTCTGGAGCATAACTGGGCGATTTCAAACATCGCCTCAAAATCAGGTAAGAAGCAAGGAGACTGTGTAGAATATTTAATTGTAACAAAATAAAAGTATGGAAAATAAAGTATATGCGGATATTCAAATGGTGGAAACGGAATTATTGAAGCCTAATGACTATAACCCCAACTTGATGACGGATGAGCAATTCAATTCATTGGTGGATGACTTCAAAGAGAATGGATTCGTGGGTCAGCCGATCATTATCAACGACAAGAATGAGATTATCGATGGAGAACATCGCTGGAGATGTGCCAAATTTCTGGGCTATGAAAAAGTTCCAGTGGTTATATTTCAACCAAAGTCGGAGGAACACCAGAAGATGATTACCGTGGGCTGGAACTCCAAGAGGGGAGAAATGAGTCCATTGAAACTGGCTGGGCTTATCTCAGAGCTTAATCAAAAATATACCCTGGAAGAATTAAGTAGTAAGCTAGGATATTCTGCTAATCAGCTAAAGGATACGTTGGCAATGACGCAGGTAACGAAAGAATTTATGGATAGGATAAAAAAGGAAGCGGAAGAGCAAGAGTTGGAAGTGCCAATGGTGCTGAACTTTGCGGTGAACAAAGAGCAAGAGAAGCTGATAAACGAAGCTCTGGAAATTAGCCTGGGAAAAAGCAAGGGTGAAAAGCTAACATATATTTGCTCCCTATATTTAAAGCAAAATCCAAAAAATGAATGAATCTAAGCCAAAATTGAAAACGGCAGGTTATAACTTCAGCGAAGAAGGGTTGGATGCGGTCAAAAAGAACTTGGAAGTGCAAAGAAAGCACGGAGCATTTGAATTTTTCAGAACCAATGTTGCACCAGTTCCCAGTTGCAATCAGTGTATATTTTCCAGTGAATGCGAGCAGTTTCAAAAAGACCAAAAGCATTGCAGGGCTATATTGGAACTCCAAGAAGAAATTTATGCGGAAATTATCGGCTTGGATTATATCCGTCCCATTGATAAATTCATCGTGGACAGATTCGTCAAAAACTTCTGCTTCCTCATAATCATTGAACGCTGGATAGCCAACGTGGGTCCGTTTCAAGCTGGTGAGCAAGGATTAGACGTTCAACCTATACTAGCCACAAAAACGCACTATGAGCGTCTGGTGCTAAAACAGGCGGATGCGTTAGGCATAGGACCGCAGGCAAGAGCGAGACTAAACTTAACTAATGTGCAGTCATTTTGTTTTGCGGAGGCATTGCAAAAAGCTAGACCGATAAACAATCAAACTGCACGAATAATTTCAGAAAACGATGAAGAAGACGACGAAGATAACAACTGAAAAGCTGATTGAGTATCAAAATGATATTTGTGTCTTCTTGGAAGAGCAATATTTTTTGGATTCTGGGAAGCCAATAAAGTTGGAGCCGATTCAGCGTAAAATTTTGACCGAAGTATTTAATACAAAAAACAAAGACGGACTCAGAAAATACAATGACGCTCTGATTGGGCAAATTAAAAAATCGGGAAAGAGTTCACTCGCATCAGGCGTAGCGTTATATATGCTCTTCTGTGACGAGATATTTGATGAGCCCAATAATGTATATTCAATTGCATTTTCTCAAGACCAAGCCTCAATCATCTGGGAGAAAACTAAAAAAGCCATAGAGCGGAATCCAATTCTTTTGGGTAGTGTCAAGATATACCGAGACAAGATTGTTGTTCCCAGCACAGGGAGCGTTTACAAAGTGCTGAGTGCGGAAAGTTTTTCGGCTCACGGACTTGACCCTAGTTGCGTAATTGGAGACGAAATTTGGAATCAGAAAAATCGAGACTTACTGGATGCTTTGCAATTTTCACCGACCAGAAAACAACCGCTCCGTTTTAGCGTAACTTATGCGGGAACTTCCACTGCAACTCCACTTTTTGAGCTTTACGAAAAAGGACTGAACAAGGAAAATCCCAAAATGTATTTTCACTGGTCGCATATTCCAGAAGTAAGTTGGATTAGCCCTGAGTTTATTGAAGAGCGAAGACGAGAACTGCCCCCAGCAGTATTTCAAAGATTTTGGGAAAACAAATGGAGTGCGGGAGCTAACTCATTTTTCACCAGAGAAGACGTGATGCAATGTCGAGATGAATTTATGAAGCCAAAATTCCAAGGAGAAGAAGGCGTGCAATATTTTTACGGTTGTGACCTCGGACTAGTAAAAGACAAAACTGCCAGCGTCATTTTGCATCAAGACAAAACCACGGGGATGATTTATGTCGACAGCATCAAAACCTGGCAAGGCACTAAGACCGACCCAGTGAAGATTGCGGACATCGAAGAGGATATGCTTTTGGCTTCACAGAATTTTCCCAGACTAAAAATCATCGTTGACCCGTGGAACCTGAAAGGAACGATAGAACGGCTTAAACGACATTGTCGCATAGAAGAGTTTACTTTCACTGGTTCAAATGTGGAGAAGCTAAGTCGCAATTTATACTACTTCATTCACAACGGACTAATTAAATTTTTCCCACACAAAGAATTGGAAAAGGAGCTGTTATCCTTGAACCTTGAGCAGAAATCCTACGGCTATCGCTTCGACCACCCCAGTTCGCAATTCTCTGACCACGCAATGGCATTGTCGATGGCTCTAATGCAAGTGGCAAGTGTGCGAAAACCAACAGCAGGAATTTTAATTTCGGAAAGCCCCACGCTAGAGGAATTTATGGAGCAACAAAAGAAAGCGGAGAAGTCAGAGGTGAAAGTAATGTCAGGAGTAAATAGAACAGAGCATAATCAAAATAATTATCCGACCCTGAGTCAGTTGGAAGAGCTTAGGAGTCAGAAGTTAATCTTATGAGTAATAAAACACAAATAGTATTAGCTCAGACTTTTCTTTTAGTGGGAATGGCGTTGATTGCGTTAATGCTGTTTTTGATATCAAGGAGATGTTAGGCAAGGTCAGATAATACGTGTTTTGTATCCTTAGATTTTAGGAAAGAGTAATAAATAGTTAATTTAAAAAAGTTATGAAAATAAATGTGCAATTTACGCAACCTGTTTCAGCGGAAAAGATGCGACACAACTTGAGACATCTCAAAAAGAACATCGCAGTTCTGAGACATTACATTGCGGAAGTGACGGAAGATAAATTTTATCTCAAAGATGAAAAAGGCAATGCGGTGGCAGAATTAAACTATTTTATCCTGGAAGAAAAGCAGGCGATTAGTTTTTCAGATTTTCGTGGGAAGCATCAGAGTGAAATTGAACAGATGCTTAGTTTTCGTTTTGCAGAAGAAGTGGGAGAAAAAGCGTTCATCCATAATTTGGAAAAAAAGACTAGGATATATTTCGACTTAGCGGAATATTTTCTGATAGAAAAAGGCAAGGTCTATAAAATTGGCTTAGACTGCGACAAATTGATAGAAATTGAGAGCTACAGAGTGCCAAGAGTGCTGAAAATGGAAGAGGGCTTGACTTAACACGCACGCAAGCTAATGTTGTGACTGTAAGGAGTAAATAGCCACAATATGGAATACATTAGCCAATTTGTAGAATACCTCAAGGAGAGAAATCTGAGCCCCAACACCATTAAGGTTTGCAATAATAATCTGGTAGAGTTTTGGAATTTTTTAGGAAGGAGAAAACGTTCAATTAGGAAAGTTGAGAGGAAGGAAATCAAAGCCTTCCTTTTTACTTTATCGGAAAAAAATAATCAACCAATCACCAGGAGAGCCAAACTGATTACATTAAGAAGTTTTTACAAATATCTCGAAGATGAAAGTTTGATAAAAAATAACCCCACTAAGAATTTGCCTCTGCCAAAAGTTGCCAGCAAGGAACCAGCATTTTTGCAGGAATGCGAGATTAGAAAAATATTGCAGACATTCAAAAAAGGCAAAGACCCCAGAGCAGAAGTGGCAATTAGGATTTTGGTTGAGACGGGGTTCCGCTTGGCAGAATTGACGAATCTCAGCGTGGGAGATATTGATACGAAACAAAAAACTGTCAGGGTTACACGAAAAGGCAACATTGAACAAATTGTGCCAATAAATTCTGGACTCGCTAGGCTGATTAAAAGTTTTGTGAAAGGCAAAAATACTCAAGCACCGATTATTGCCAACAGGGTCGGAGAAAGAATGACGCAACGCAGAGTAGCTATTATGGTGCAGGATTATCTCAAAAAAGCCAAAGTACATAGAGCTGGAATTTCAGCACATAGCTTCAGGCATAGTTTTTGCGTGCGGATGCTTCAGAAAAAAGTGAATCTAAAAGCAATCCAGCTTTTGTGTGGGCACAGGTCAATTTCAACAACTGAGCGGTATTTGCATATAAATAGCTTAGAACTGAGAAAGGGGGTGGCAATGGCAGAAATAGTCTAGTCGTTTGACCAAAGCTCTTTTAAAATTCAATAAAGAGAAAGCCGACAGAGTAAAAGGATGGAGAGCTAGGGATGGAGCGTGGAGTTGATTTTTAACAAGATATGAGTATATAATAGAATCAACAATTCAGTGCCTAACCCTTGTGGGTAAAATCGCAAGGTATGGTATAAAAACCGTTCAAAGTATTAAGCTCTCCATCCAGAGCACTTTGAACGGTCATATCTCGAAAGGGATATGGGTGACGCAAGTCATCGCTGGTGGGGAGCTTTGTGTTATCTTACCAGCAAGAAATTGGTGGCTTTTTTAATTCACTAAAACCGACTAAAAAAATGGAAACACAACAAAATGAAAAAACCAAGAAGTGTCCATATTGTGCAGAAGAAATTCGCACCGAGGCAATCAAATGTAAATATTGCGGAAGTAGTTTGCTAAAGGAAAATATTTCACAACAAGAAACGCATATAACTAAAAAAACTGAGCCAATGGTGCGTCAAAGTTTTTGGACATTCTTGAGTGTCATCCTGGTATTATTGTTCCTTAGCCCAGCTATAATTATATTTTGGTATATCTCTGTGCCTCTAATTCTTTCTATTATAGCTTTTCTTATTACGAGGAAAACAAAACTAAATCGAAAAAACAAAATATTGATTGTAACTGCATCATTTATCATACCAGTCCTAATCGGAATACTTTATAACAATGCTTTAAATAGAAAGCCAGTCATTACCGTAAGTGAACCTCAAAATAACTCAACTGTTCAGGTATATAAGATTATTGTGAAAGGTAAAGTCGAACCAAAAGATGCTGAATTGAAAATAGATAATCACTTAGTTAGTACTGATGATGGAAAATTTTCTTACGAGATGCTGTTGCTGATGGAAAAAAATTCAATAACTATTGATGCTAAAAATGGCTCAAGTAATGAAAGCACTAAGTTGATTGTAAATAGAACTTTTACCGATGAAGAAAAAGTAGCGATTGAAAATAAAAGAAAAGAAGATGAATCAAGGAAGATGGCAATTGCGGAGCAGGCAGAAAGGGATAGAGTTGTAAGCGAAGCACAAGCAGAAAAAGATAGGATAGCACAAGAAAAAATTCTTTTAGCAGAAGAAATAGCCTATGAAAAAACTAAAGCTGGAAGAATTCACACAAAACACCTGGATTGGTCAAAGGAAGATTGCGAAAGATTGGCAAATAATAAAATCTGGATTGGGATGAGTTATGATATGCTCGTTGAATTATGGGGGAAGCCAAATTATGCCACTCCTTCAAATTATGGAAATGGAACAACTTGGCAATGGTGTTGGACATATAATACACCTTCTTGTTTTTATGGTGATGCCGATGGAATAGTTGATAGCTATAATTAAAATTAAAACCTATGAAAAAATGTCCCTATTGTGCGGAGGAAATACAAGACGATGCCATTAAATGCAGACACTGTAAGAGTGACTTGCAGACAGGCATTTCTCACAAGCAGAAACTTAAGGAAATAAAAGAAACCAGATGTACCTGTAATGCGTGTGGCAATACGTGGTTTTATGGCAAGCAAGAAGTTTTGGAAAGCACTGGTAATGTAATGAGCAACTGCGGAAAATCAATGATGTGCTGTGGTGGATGTTTCCCTGCACTACTAATCGCTGATAAGAAAGTGACAAATTTTGACAAGTGTCCCAAGTGTGGCTCTAAGGCAGTGAATAAGGAAAAAGTTATCCATAATGTCTAATTTCTCTATTTTTCTCATAAAAAGGTATCAGGCAATCATATCTCCGATTTTGTATAAACTTGGTGTGCGATGTCGTTTTTATCCCCATTGTTCAGACTATGCAATTTTGGCAATCAAGCAAGATGGCTGGTTTGGGGGAATAAAAAAGACCTTTTGCAGACTAAGGCGTTGCAATTCAAATAATTTAGAAAGCTGTATTGATTTTCCGTCTGTGCAGGAATGGAGAACTGAATATCCACGAAGGAATGACTGCTTTAAATAGTTGGTACGAAATGGTTGGTGGAAAAGCCACAGAAAAAAAGCAAAAGGAAATTTACGATGACCTACTAAAATATTGCAAGCTGGATACATTGGCAATGGTGGAAATTTTGAAAGAGTTGAGAAACGTAATTAAGTAAATTTTAATTTTAAAAAAATGACAAATCTAATTTGCACGCTTTGTGGATACTCGGGAGAGGTGCGTCAAAAGAATAAAGGGAATGGATTTATTGAACTTATTCTCTGGTTCTTCTTCCTAGTCCCAGGTCTTATCTATTCAATTTGGAGGCGGGCTGATAAAAAAAGTATTTGCCCTAAATGTAAAGGAACTGTAATGATTCCAATAGACACACCCAAAGGACAAAAACTGGCTAGCGAGTATATAAATAATCCAAATATAAGCAACATATCGTTGCCAGAGAAAAAATCAAACAGTGTGAGAAATGTCCTGATGGGGGTAGTAGTAGGCACGCTTCTTATGTTGGCTTTAGCTATCTCAATCTCTATGGATGACGCAAGTAAGAACAATAGCAACAACACCCAAAATATTGCAAAACAAAATGAACCAGTCATTCAAAATAATTTACCCACCGAACCACAGGCAAGGATTGAAGCTATTATAAAAAGTGTTGGAAATTATGAAGTTACGCTGTATGATTCAAAAGAAAATCTTGCTACAGCTAAGACTTTGCCACCTTACGAGGTAATCGTTAACGCTGGAAACGGAAAAATATCTGAGTGTAAATACGCAAAGAATGTGGTGTTTGATATTATGAAAAAGCTTTATACTGATTCAACAGTAAAAGATAAAATTTCACGAGTAAGATTTACTTCGTGGGGTCATTTGAGTGTTAGTGTCGGAGGAGAAGATGGAGCAAAGACAGATTGGAACTCTTCTGGACCGACCAATTTCTGGGTAGTAATTATGAAATATAAGCCATACGAAGACGAAACTGGGAAATTGAATCAGCGGACGTGGGGCAAGGAAATAGCTAATAATTGTGACTAATGAAAAAGCCAGAGCCTGAAAACTCTGGTTTTGTTATAGGCTGGCATTAGTTAACCAAACCAAAGGAAAAAACGCACACAAGCTAAAATTTAGCTAAATTGGGGCTATTTTCTTTACTTTATAGCTAATTGGGGGTAATATAAAAAATATAAAATAGATTATAAAATGAAAGATACAATGAATCAAAACCTTGCCAATTTCATAAAATACTGCTTGGGGTATATAAATATAACTCGCCAAAAAGGATTCTTTTCTCAGCAGAAAAGTTCCATAGAAATATCGGAAAATATTTTGAATTTGGAGGGGTTGTTAAATGGCGAGCTTGATGAAAAAACAGAAGAGCTTATTAACCTAGAAACTTTTTATAGTTATGACCCAAAAAAAGTTCCAGAAGAACTCAAAGAGGAATACCAGAAACAAAAAGAGTTAGCTAATAAAATTGAGGATATTTATAATAAACACAGGAATGACCAATATCGAAAACAGATTATTTTGCATTTCGGACATTTTGAAATAGAAATTCCTCAGATAGAAGAAGAAAACGGCGATGTGACAGAGAGTGTGGAATTGAGCGAAGAAAAAGCTGGCAAGCAGGCCAAGTTATTCGAAGGAAAAGAATTTGAGAACGAAAAAGAGGACAATGAAGTAAATATAAAAAAAGAAAGTTACCCTTTATTTAGTTTGCCAATTCGTATTGAGAAAGATTGTGGCAAGTATTTTATGTACACTGTTGACCCAGAAATTCAGGTCAATATTGGTTCACTGGAAGGTGTGTTAGGAGAAGAATTATATTTTCAACTTTTGGAGAAAATTAGTAAGTATGAGATAGATGATAGATTCACAATACCAATAAATGATTTAGCAATTCTTCAAGAAGTTTGGCACGAAGTAAAAAATCAGTTGAAGCTAAAGGATGTGGTCTTTGAAGAAGAGTCGTTTAGTTTAGAAGAAATGAAATTAACCCTGGGGCTCAAGGCAAACTATTTTTTATCGGAAGATTTGCGAAAGCTATCAGAACTTTCAGGAGATTTGGAAAAATCATCTCTCATAAGCTGGGTAAATAATGATGGGCTAAACGAAGAGACTAAGACTATAAAGAAAACAGAACTGTATTTTCCTTTTGCTTATGATAAGCATCAAGTTAGAATTTTATCACTTCTTAAAAATAAGGCTTTTATAGTCGAGGGTCCTCCTGGTACAGGAAAATCCCAAACAATTTCCAATTTGCTGTGCCATTTAGCAGCCTCAGGAAAAAAAGTACTTTTTGTTAGCCAGAAAGCTCAAGCCTTAAAGGTAGTAAAAGATAAGCTCAAGACTTTGGGGGTGGATTATTTATTTGGTTATCTGCCTAATCCAGCATCGGCTCAACTTAATGAAATAGATGAGCTGGATGGTATTGCTCCTCAGCTCTCCGCAATGAATCAGCATATCGAAAAAATACTTCACGGCTCACAAAGAAGTAACGCCAATAAAAGCTCCGAATTATCTGAGGCGGTAGAAAAAACTTACCAGCTAGTCAATGACTTAAATTTGGCTGTAGAAACACAACGAAAAGCATATGCTCTTTATACAGAACTTGAAAAACTCAAGGAATTTGAGATGAGCATCACTGAATTTGATGTTTTTTGTCAGTGTTTTTCACGAGAATATTGGAGGGGTATAAAAGACTTGAAGGGGAAAATGGAAGAGCTTAGTCATTTTTTAGAAAAATATGGAAATTCTAAAGAAAAGAGACAATTGGACAAGGTATTTTCTAAATTGGATTTTAATGGAACTAAGTACTTTGGCTTTATAGACACAATTTTGGGGGATGTGGAAAAAACTTGTTATGACAAACATTCGAAGTTTTTTAGAAATATAAATAACACAAAAAGAAATTTTAGATTAAAAACAGTTCGCAATAGTCTCCCAATGGAAATAATAGATGTTGTGGACGAGCTTTTATTAGAAGACTTATCTAAAAATGAAAAGGTTAAATTTTTAAAAATGCTTTCTGGCTATTGTCAATTCTTTGAAGTGAAAAGTGAACTGGAAGAGCACCGACTTCAGCTGGAGAAGTCTTTATGCGAATGCGGAGTCTCTCACGATGAATTCCAGATTATTGACAAAAAAATATTAGAAACGCCTTCTTGTGAGTTGGAGAAAATAAAAGATAAGATTGTTAGGGTGCAGGCGATAAAAGAAGAGTTGAAAAATCTTAAAGCTGGAAATCAAAATGTAATTACTTCCCAACTTCACGACATTCGAAATGATGTTGGTCTTCGAGTCGCTCATTATCTCAAGAACATTCTCAACAAAAATATCATAGAAAAATGCAGTACTAGTATTACGGTAAGACAAATAGTAAGACGCTTAGCAAGTGCCTTCAAAAAATCAAAGACTGCTTTTAAGACTTTTGATAAAATCAGGAAAGATGCGGATAACTTCAACACCATCTTGGACCTCATACCGATTTGGATAATGGAACTCGATGACGCTAGTCGCATTGTTCCATTGGAAGCGGGGATTTTTGATTATGTGATTCTAGATGAAGCATCACAGTGCAATGTTGCCTATACGCTTCCAGTAATGTTTAGAGCTAAACACGCTATTTTTGTTGGAGATAGTGAGCAGATGAGAGATAATACAATAATGTTTAAATCCAATAGGACATTTGACGAACTGGCGAAGAGACATCAAATCCCAGATGAATTAAGAATAAAGAGTACAGGAACAACAGTACAATCTGTTTTGGATATAGCGTATCTTAGGGGTTTTCAAAATAAAGCGTTGACTTATCACTATCGCTCTCCTAAGGAGCTAATCGGTTTTTGTAATAAGTATTTTTATATTCCCAAGGGTAAAGAATTGATATCATTAAACAGTCAATATTTAACTTACAAGGACACAAATAGGATAATGATTGCCCATTATATTGAAAATGATTGGAGCGAAGAATTTTCTGATGCGGTTAATGTGGCAGAAGCCAAAGCCATTTTGAGTTTATTTAGGGAATTAAGGAGCGATGATAAGTATAAAAATAAATCTATTGGTATTCTTTCATTTTTCAACGCACAGGCTACTTTTATTCGTGAATTGCTGGAAAAAGAGGGATTTAAGGAGGAGAAGAATGACTATGTTGTGAGTATAATTGATGGTATCCAGGGAGATGAAAAAGACATTATAATCTATTCTTTTGTTATTAGGGCGCCTCAACAAAAAAGAATGTATATTCCACTTACTGGCGAAGGAGGTGATGTGCAGAGGGATATAAATATGGGCAGAGTAAACGTGGCTTTTTCTAGGGCTAGGTTGCAAGTGCATTGCTTTTCCAGTTTGCCTGTTGATAAAATTCCAGAAGGGATTTGGATTAAAAAATTTCTTAAATATATCGAAGAAAATGGCGAGATAGATTTCTATTCTACTGAAATGAAACCCTTTGATTCATATTTTGAAGAAGAATTTTATCATTTTATCCGAACAAAATTAGGAAAAAATTATATTACTCAGAATCAAATAGAAAGTTGTGGTTTTAAATTGGATTTTGTTATTAGCAATAAGAAAAATGGTAAAAAAATAGCAATTGAATGTGACGGTCCAACTCATTTTGAGGATGAATTGGATGAGGAATGCAGTATTTATGTAGAGAGCGACCAAGAGAGACAAAGAGTATTGGAGGCAGCTGGCTGGAATTTTTATCGCTTAAAATATTCAGATTGGCTAGATGAGCGATTTGACAGAGATGGTGTATATGCGGATGTCAAAAAGTTGCTTCAGTAAAAATATTCCAGACAAAAGAGGTAAAAATAAAATGTGGTGGAAAACACTCTGAACAATCAGATGGAGTGAGATTTGAAAGGGTGGAAAATGTGTTGCAGATGTTTGGATAAATATAAGCCGAACAAGCTCAGCGGTATTAAGTCTTGGTAATATTTATGTCCGTTTATTTTTCATTTTGATATATGTTAATTGATTATGTTGAAGTAAAAAATTATAGGTCATTGTTGAGTGAAAAACTCTACTTAGAGAATCTCACGGCACTTGTTGGTGCGAATGGTGCAGGAAAATCAACTTTTCTAAAAGCACTTGAGATTTTTTATGCTTCTGCTCAAACAATAAAACAGGATGATTATTATAATAAAGATTCATCGTCTCATATAAGCATATCAGTTGCATATAAAAACTTGTCAGATGAAGCTAAGGAGCTTTTTTCTCCATATTTGCAAGATGGTGGATTGGTTGTTGAGCTAGAGATTGGTTGGAATGAGGGTAGGCCAAGTTTCAAGTATCACGGCTCAAGTTTACAAAATCCAGATTTCGTTTCAATTAGGAATGTTTCTGGTGCAAATGAAAAGAAGGCATCGTATGCAGAACTTAGAAAGCAGGAAAAATATAACTCTCTTCCAGCAGTAAGAAGTGGAGGTGCTGTGGTAGATGAATTAGCAAAATGGGAAAATGAAAATATTGCTCAATGCGTTAGGTTAAGAGACGATGGTCAATTTTTTGGATTTAAAAGTGTTGCAAAGGGGTATCTTGGAAAGTTTTCACAATTTTTATTTATTCCAGCTGTGCGAGATGCTATTGGAGATGCGGAGGATGCAAAAAATTCAACATTTTCACGCTTGATGGATTTAGTTGTGAAAAGTGTTATTTCTAGAAAGCAAGAATATATTGATTTGAAAAGTGCAACTGAAGAAAAATATAAAGAAATAATGAATCCAGAAAAACTTACCGAGTTGAATGTGTTACAAGAACAGATGAACGAAACAATTAAAACTTTTGTGCCCAATGCTAGTATAGGTTTAAATTGGCTTCCACTGGGCAGTATAAATATGCCTCCTCCACTGGCTGATATTAAGTTGATAGAAGATGGTTTTGAATCTTCGGTTGAAAAAACTGGACACGGATTGCAAAGAGCATTTATTTTAACCCTGTTGCAACATTTGGCTATGGAGCAAGTTAAAGCAAATGATAATGGTGAATCAACTTCTTCAACATTGCCAACACTTATTTTGGCAATAGAGGAGCCAGAAATTTATCAACACCCCAATAGGCAAAGACATTTAGCAAAGATATTAAAGAAACTCGCTCACGGGAAAACGCCTGGTGTTGCTGAAAATACTCAAGTTTTGTATTGCACGCATTCACCTCATTTTGTAGGAATTGATAGAATTGACCAAATCAGGCTTTTTCGTAAAGTTGGAAATGAAGGGAAGCCAAAAATAACAAAAGTTATTAGTACTAATTTGGATGATGTGGCTAACAGTATCTGGGAATCAGATGGAAGTAATGGACAAAAATTTGATAGTAGTAGTTTAATTCCAAGGATTCACGCAATAATGACCCCTTGGATGAATGAAGGATTTTTTTCTGATGTTAACATATTGGTTGAGGGCGAGGACGATAGGGCTGCAATTCTGGGTATCGCTAAAGCGAACGGATGTGAATTAGAGGGAGATGGCTTTTCTGTTATACCTTGTGGAGGAAAAAATAGTATCGATAGACCTTATATTATTTTTACAAAATTAGGTATCCCAACTTATATAATATGGGATGGAGATTTTGGAAAAGGCGAAACATCTGGAGAGTGCAAATTTTGCGGTAAGGTTTTGGATAATAAAGCAAAGCCTGAAGAAAATAAAAAATTACTTCGATTGGTTGGTCGCAGTGAAGAGGAATGGCCTAGCTATATAGATGATAAGTCAGCTTGCTTCAAGGATAAGTTGGAGACTACCCTATGTGAAGAAATTGGTTCTGATATATTTGAAAAATGTCTCCAGGAATGTCAAAAAGAATATGGAATATCAACAAAAAAACACGCAATAAAAAATCCAAATGTAATTACGGATATAATAAACAAGGCTAAGGAACAGGGTAAAACTAGCGAATCTCTTGAGGAAATTTTGAAAAAAATATTGATGCTAAAAAATCAGAAATAACAAATGCAAAAAGTTTATGTATAAAATACACACATTTGATTTTACAACTGGCAAGGAAACTCAAAGAAAATATACCAAAGCCAAGATAATAGATATGATTTGCTTCATTGAGGGGCAAAATAAAAAAAGATGAATCAAGCTATTTTGAAAAAACTAAAGAGCTGGCGTCAGCAAAAAGCGGATTTAGAGAACTGCGAACTTTTCAGGGTGTTTCAAAATAAAACGCTTGAGGATATCGCTACTATTTTGCCAAATACGAAAGATGATTTATTTACTATCAAGGGAATCAAAGAAAAGAAATTTGAAAAATATGGCAGGGACATTTTAGATATTATCAATGAATGCACGGATAGTAGTGAGCGCATAGAAATAGAGGGAGAGACTGAATCAGTGCTGATTCAGAAGCGGGAGCAAAAAGTGTATTCGGTTAGCGATTTTCTCAATCTCGTTAACTCATCACTGCGCCATATCAACATTGCCGTGAGAGGCGAGGTGTCTAGTGTGAAACTTCAAAATCATCTATATTTTTCGCTTAAAGATAAGACTGATGGTAGTGTGGTTAATTGTTTTATGTGGGCAAATGATTATGAAATGTGCGGTGTGAAAATGCAAGAGGGTATGGAGATTACCATCCACGGATTCCCAGAAGTATATAAACCAGGAGGAAAACTGAATTTTAGAACCAGTGTTATTGAGCTGGTAGGAGAAGGTGCGCTAAAAAAGGCTTACGATGAGCTCAAGGATAAACTTGAAGCGGAGGGGCTATTCGCAGAGGAAAGAAAAAAGCAACTTCCAGATTTTTCTCAAAAAATAGGATTGATAACTTCGAGGAATGGGGCGGTTATTAACGATTTTATGAGCAATATTGGCAGATTTGGATATCACATAACATTTGTTGATTCCAGGGTGGAAGGAATTACAGCTGTAAAAGATTTGATTACTGCGGTGCAATATTTTAAAGATAAATCAATTGATGTGCTAGTGATTATTCGTGGTGGCGGAAGCCTGGAAAGCTTACAAGCATTTAATAATGAAGCTCTGATTAGAGAAATAGTGAAAATGCCAATGCCAGTGTTGTGTGGAATTGGGCACGACAAAGATGTACCGTTGCTGTCCTATGTAGCTGATAAAGCAGTTTCAACTCCATCCATTGTGGCAAAAGAAATAAACAAATCGTGGGAGAGGGCGGTGGACAAGCTGGATTACTATGAGACGACTATTATCTCCAAATATGAAGGAACTTTGCGAGATAGTAAATACAAGCTGGAAAATGCTTCAATTCAAATGAGGGATTTCTATGAGAATATTTTTAGAAAGTTTGAGCAATATCAGCAAGCTATTGAGAACTTTATTGCCAACATAAATCAGACAATTAGACACGAAAAATATAAAATTCAAAAACTTGGTGAGTTATTGGCGACCAGTTTTAGTAGGAATCTAGAAAGTGTGAAAGATGAATTGGATAATTTTGAAAAGGAGTTACATCAAAATAATCCAGAACGCCAACTGAAACTCGGATATAGTATTGTTACTCTGAATGGCAGAGTGGTAAAATCAGCCAGCCAAATAAAGAAGGGGGATATTTTAGTAAGCAAATTGGGTGAAGGAAAAGTCCAATCCGAAGCTCAAGAAATTTTTAATAATTAACAAATAATTCAAAATATATGGAAAAGCTAAATTTGTCGCAGTCATTGAAGAAGTTGGAAGAAATAACAGAGTGGTTCAATGACCAGCAGGAAGTGGATGTTGAAAGGGGACTGGAGAAAGTGAAAGAAGGTGTGCAATTGGTAAAATCCAGCCGAGAAAGGCTCAAAGAAGTGGAGAATGAGTTTGAGGATGTGAAAAAGGATTTGGAGGGGGAGATAGAGAAATAAAATATTATGGATTTTACTCTTGAACGATTTAAAGAAATTCACAGAAATGAATTTGCTAGAAGAAATTTTTTGGGAATTGCAGACTACGAATATGTTAGCGCAAGAACTCTATATAGAAATGAATGCTACGACCAGTTTTTAACAATGGCTCATCAGTGTGTTGAAAAATATCTAAAGGCAATTCTCTTGTATAATAATCAAAATACAAAATTTGGCCACGATATTGAAAAAGGGCTAAATAGGGTCAATAAAATTAGTGAAGTAAAACTAGAAGGAAGCACTAGTTCCTTTATCAAAGAACTTGACCAAGTCAGATTTGCAAGATATCTCACTGGGCCCTTTTATGGTAGGGGTGATTTTTTACTGAATCTTGATTGCTCCGTTTGGGATTTAAGACTCTTTTGCCATAATCTAAAAAAGCCCAATTTTAGATTAAAAGATGATAAGTCAAAACAAAACATTTTGAATATAACATTGAAGGGATATGGGATTATTTTTTCGGGAGAGTTGGAGAATATAATAAAGAATCGTAATGGAAAGCATTCAAAATTAAAAGAAAATCTTATTTGGAAGAATTTTAGATACGGAAAGAGAAGAAAAAATAGTATAAAGAATTTTTCAGATAGGAGCTGGTCAAAAAATCCATCCTTTCTTTTGAATGGAAGTGATGCAGAAAATAAAAAATGCTATGAGTATTTAAAGGAGTATGTTAATTTTGAAAAAGAAGTCAATGACTATTTTAGCAATATTTCTTGAGTGTGTAAGAGTGAATAACTCGATTTGACTTTATACGACAGCAAGCTAACATTGGACAAACCATAAAATCCAATGTTATTTTTTAGAAAACAAAATTTAATAAAACTGAGTGAGGCTGGCAAGGAGTATCTGGATTATTGTGAGCTGGAAAAAGAAATGGTTCCTGCTTCAATCTATGAATATAGTAAGGTTGTTGCGTGGACGATAGATATTCTCGGAGACTTAAATGTTGGTGAAATAGCGGAAGACCACATTGCTAAATTAAAAAAAGAGTATAATAGGAGAGGATTGAAGCCAACTACCAGAGCCCATAACTTATCGGTTATCCGTGAGCTTTTGAGATTTTGTCAGTATGGATTGCGTCTCCAGGTGATGGATTTTGAAAAAATAAAACGACCAAAAATTCCCAAACGCAGAGTGGATTATCTGACCGAAGAAGAACTGAAGCATTTTTTCAATTCAATCGGAAAAAGAAGTATTCGAGATTCTAGATTTAGAGCACTGGTTTCGATTCTGATTTTTACGGGTTGTCGAATAGGTGAAGCACTAAATTTGAAAGTCCAAGATGTGGATTGGGAGAAAAAAGAAGCCCTGATTGTTGGCAAGGGCAATAAGCAGAGGAAGCTATATTTTACAGATTTAGCACTAGAATGTATTCGGGAATATCTAGAAAAGAGGGGCTATGAGGGTAAGTTCATTTTTGTAGCTGAAGGCAAGACAAATCGGTGGGACAGAAATGATGCCCAGAGGAATTTCAGGAATTATCGTAAGAAGTTGGGGTTAGCTGGAAATGTTACAGCTCACACAATACGTCACAGCTTTGCCACGATTTTGATGAAAAAAGGGATTAGCCTTGGACACATTCAAGTTTTACTTGGACATTCAGATATTCAAACTACCAGCAGGCATTATTTAGGTATCCTAAGCGATGACGAGGCAAAACAGGCTCACGAAAAGGGGATGAATATGGATAGCTGGCTGTAATGATTTGCCAGATTGCTAAATGTTGATTTATACTTAGTAGAAGAATATGTGGGGATAAGACTCGCATTTTTCATCTCAGCAATCATAGCGTTTTCGGTTGTAAGAATTAATTTTCAAATAATCTTTACGTTTATGATAAAACTACAAATCGGAATTTTTGGAGGCGTCATTTGCGTGGAGGGCTTTAGGTGGCCTTTCTTCAAAACTATGATTAATGGGCTACGATGAAAAGTGGGTTTTGGTCTCACGCTAAATGGCGTAAGGGGGGTTCGATTCCCCCTCTCCACACAATAATAAGCTCATCTCTTCCCACGAATCACCTCTGAAGCTTCATATATGCGGAAAATCCCCTGCGCCTGCTTCGGTAGTGTGCAGGATTTTTGTATGGTTGACTTAATTCTACAGCGAGGTAACATTGAATAAACTGCACACGATTATGCTAACAAAAGGAACCAAAAAATCATTCTCAGAAGAAGCCAAACGACAGCTTGCGTTGGTAAATAAGAGCATTGGAAACTACGGCAAACCAATCCGTGGCAGATATCTTACGTTATATCACGGAACCAATAGTCGGAACCTGGAGAAAATTCTTAAAGAGGGGATAAAGCCAAGAGGCAAACACAAATCCAACTGGGAAAGTGGTATTGGAATATCCAGAAATGACTTGGTGTATTTGACCTACTGTTACGCTTGTTACTTTGCGTCTGCTTCTTGCAAGAAGAAGGGCGATGTGCCAGTTATTATTAAACTAAAAATAGACACTAAAAACACAGAACTATTCCCAGATGAAGAGTTTATTTTCAGAGCCTTACATAAAGCTGGCGAGGGGTTAGACCATAAAAAAGCGGTGATGATGTATAATAAGATTGACCCTCGAAAATATGATGGCAAGAAATATTGGGAAGCCAGTCTGAAATTTATGGGTACGGTTTGTGCAGAGTATATTCCAGTGGGAAGTATCGTGGGGTATGCTGAGGGAAACTCTTCAGAATTTATGAAGAACTGTGACCCTTCCATTTCTCCCATAAATTATAAAATAATGTCTGCCAGCTATATTGATTATCTGGAAAGTTTGGATTATAAACAAGTATAGGTAAAAAATAACCATTCTGGTATAATTAAAAAAGACTACCGCTCTCTTTCAAATGCTAGTATCATTTAGTTATAATTTGTTGCTATAATATTATGAAAAAATACGAAAAGGAGGTGAGCGTATTATGATAATTCGCAATGATGGCTTTGATGACTGCAATGGGGGCGGTAATACCGACGGTCAAGTAGACGGAGATGACAATGGCAATGACAACACAGGCGGAGAGAGCGATGATTAGTCATTAATAAGAAATTTAAACTAGAAGGGAGGCGGATACTATGAATGCTGATGAAGGCGATGGTGGTCCCTGGGGAACCGATGGTCCTGATGATGGTCCTGCAGGTCCTGGTGGTGGTCCCTTCGATGGTGATTAAAGAATTTGGCACATATATTGATTTCTCCCACAAATCTAGCTAAGACATAAGCAGGCACGAGAGCCTGCTTTTTGTATCAAATAAAACTTTAACTAATATGCTAAGATAATGTATGTAAACGGTAATTATCTAAGTATGAAAGTTAATAAATTGCGCTAGATAGTTCGCAAACGGAGGATTTCTAGGGAGCAATTTGACAAAATCCGCCCCTCTGCTAAAGTAGATTTAAGGTAAAGTTTCCATTTCCTCCCACGAATCACCTCCTTTCTAGGGAGAATTTGGTAATAATCGAGAGCACGGCACGCGAAGACTTCTGGTGTCATCATCAAGAGTTGTGAAGTGTGATTATTGCCCGCTGGTCGACTCCAATTTATTGGAGAACAGCAATGCCTAGCAGAGCTAACAGAATCTGTAGTAAGTTTTGTACAACTTACGGATAAACTCTAGGACTAATCGCAATAGGTTGTGATACATATACTTTTTGCAAGCAAGAACACCTTAAATGGTGTTTTTTGCGTTATTTGATTAGAAACGCTTGATTAGAGGGAGATTTTATTACCTCTACTCCGCTTCGCTTTTTAGGGCTACTTCTAGCCCTTTTTTGCTATGCGCTCCGTTCCCCGCTGGAGTGGATAAGTCGGCCTTGACTCTGTGTGCCACGAAGCTAATGTGTCATTGCCTTAATAAAAATATATGACCAAAGCTAAATTCATAGCCTTCGAAAAAGTCAGACGCAGTGGGCTGACTAATATGTATGACATCACTCAGGTTAGGCTCATCGCCATCAAATACGGACAGATGCTTACCAACAAAGATTGCTTTGACTGTATGCTCAACTATGACAAATATCGCCGAAAATATTTAGAAGATAAATCAATATGGAAAAAACAATAAAAAATACCACTGAAGAATTTCTGGGATGGTTGCAGGTCGAGAGACGATTCGCGCAGAGTTCTATAATCAGCTATCGCTCCCGGCTGAAATGCATCGTCAGGGACATTGGGGATATTGAAATAAAAGATATTACCACAGAACATATTTTTAAGCTCAAATCCATTCTTTACGAAAGAGAAAATTCTGAAGTTTTCACTGGAGTGGTAATGGCATCAATCAAGGGGCTATTGCTCTACTCCAGAGACCTGCTAAAAATCCCTCTTCAGATTGATCCCGGCACAATAACTATTCCCAAGCGCAAAAAGAAGGAAGTCGTTTATCTGACAGTTGAGGAAATCAATAGATTTCGAAGCAGTATCGACATTAGTAAAAATTGCGGACTCAGATTCAGGACATTGATCGAAGTGCTTTTGGGAACCGCCTGTCGCATTTCAGAATGCCTTAGTCTCAACCGCGATTCAATTTCGCTGATCGAAAAAGAAGCGAGAATAATTGGCAAAGGCGGAAAACAGCGCGTCCTATATTTCAATGACGAGTCGCTTTACTGGATAGACAAATATCTAAAAACTAGGACGGACAAATATCCGTCTCTTTTTATAACCACAGGCGAACAGCCAAAACGATTAACCAATCAGGACTTGAGTCGCTATTTCAAAAGACAAAGGCTTCTGGCTGGTATTTCCAAAAAGGTCACCCCACACATTTGCCGACACACGGCCGCAACAACAATGGCGATGAATAACTGCTCAGCTATCTTTATCAAGGAAATCCTCGGCCATAGTCGGCTTCAAACTTCGATTGATTACTATATTTCACTGGCTGACAAGCAAAAGGTGAAACAAGCGCACCAGACATTTCTGGTGTATTAAGCCTGTGATTCTAGGGAGATTTTGTGGTAGAATTGGATTATATGAAAGTAAATATACTCCAAAAATACTACGATAGCTTCATAGCCCAAAAAGATAACCAATCCTTTTTAATTGGGTTGGCCGATTATATCAGATTCATTTTAGCTGATGAAAAATCTAAGGAAATTATTTCAGAAATACAAAAATCCAAGGAGGCACTTTTGGCCGAAAAAGATAGTCTGGAGAAAACAGTTGACAGTGAAACAAGGATTGCCAAAAAAGAATACCTTGACATGACGGGATCATCAGAGACGGTTGATGATATTTCTCTCGCGGATAAAGTGCTCTATTCTCAGTCTCATCCGAAGTTGGCCGAGCTGGATAAAAAAATAAAAGAGGAAACGGAAACTTCAATTTGGGGAGCTTGGGATAAAATAAGTTCGGTTTATTCCGGATATTCAAATTCAACATTGAGCGACAATCTGGATATAGCGCGCTACGTGCCTTACGCGAATAGAATTCATAATTATCTCTTGGGAAAACTGGATGATAAAGCAGAATCAACTGGCAGTTATTCGGTTATGGATTTTAAGAAAAGCAATAATGATTCAATTTTGGAAAAGGATGGACTGAAAGACATCAGTTCCATCATAATCGTCACAAGAAACCCGGGACTTAGGGACGAGTCATTGTGGTTGGTTTTTAATAACGACTTTCGCAATAAAGTTAAATTTTTAGCCAAGAAAAAACAAGCAGGCGATAATTATATCAAGAAGCTACATGAGATTGTCGATAAAAGTAAATATGGCGCGAAGGTTCTACATGATCATCAGATAGCAACCACAATAAACTCAAAGATATTTAAAAGAGTGGGAGTCGCGGGGGTGTATAGGCAAAAGACAATTGTGGAAAAAGATGGAGATAATTTTGGGATAAATCAGGAAATTGATATTAATATTGTGCCAAAAGGAATGCTTAAGGAAGAGCAGGCTAAGTTTTTTCCAAAGGGATGATTTCCGAGTAGTTTCTGTCTGAAAATAATATTTACGAGAAAAGAATCGCTTATCAGAGCGGTTTTTTTGCGTTTGATTTACGAGCAAAGGTTATTTATTTGGTGCATGAAGTTGAGATAATAAGAGCATAAGATATAAAACCAATAAATGATTTCCATATTTTCCGACAACTTAAACCTTTCTGACAGTTTTGACCGCTTCTTTGAGGATATTGAGGCGAATTGTTCGCTGTCCAAAAGTTCAATCGAAAAATACAAGGAAATCCGTCCCCGGATAATTAAATTCTTTGGCAATATAAGCATAAAGAAGATTGATGCTCGGATGATTACTAAATATAAGCAGTATTTGAATCAATCAAGTCAGAAGAAAGACAACCTCAGTCCCAGTTATAAAAATCAGCACCTGACATTACTCCGTTTGCTTCTGAAATTTGTGAAGGAAAAAGAAGGCGCAAAGGTGATGGATTATGCTCAGATTTCCAAGTTCCGAGTTCCAATTAAGGAGGTTGAGACATTGAATGAGTCGGAGTTGTCCACGGTGCTTGACTACCCAAATGAGAAAACAATTACTGGGTGTCGACTGAAGGCATATTTTGAAGTTTCATTTTCAACCGGCTGTCGCGTGAAAGAAGTTTTGGGCTTGAAGATATCGGATATTAATTTCAAAGACAGGATTGCTCACATTCGGACGAAAAATAACAAACCTCACACCATTTTGTTTTCCGATTCCTCAATTGAAGCGATTAACAAATATTTGGCTATGAGGAAAGATAATCATCCAAATTTATTCGTGACTGCAACTCCCAATCCCAAACCATGGCAAACCAACGATGTTGAAAGGAGTCTTCGAATGATCGGACGAAAACTGAAGCTTAGTAAGAATCTCAGACCACATATTTTACGCAAATCAGCCGCGACGCACATGTATAAAAACAACGTTTCGCTCGGAGTCGTGCAAAATTTTTTAAACCATTCCTCCGCCAGAACCACGCTGACTTACTATTTAGGCAATTCGAATTTTGAAGAGCTAAGAAGGAATCACGACAGAGTTATGAATAATCTGGATTTTAGAGATAAGACAGATTCATCTGGAGAGGGGGTGAGAACTACATGAAGTTGCAGAAAAAGGAAACTATGGGGATGCCTTTCGCCAAGAAAGGAACAGATGTCAAAGAAGGAGACATAATCACCATAGGTAGTGAAGGGAAGATTGTGGAAACTCAATTCGGCTCACAGAACATTTTTGAAATCAAAACTGCTAATGGCGTGGAATTGGTTTTGGGTATCAACCAGACCAGCATCAATGCCTTGGTGGATGCTTTCGGAGAAGAAACTGCGAACTGGGTAGGCAAGAAGGTAAAAGTTCATTCATTTAAGCAAAATGTGGCTGGTAAATTTATACAGGTTTACTATGTCGCACCAGAAGGCTATGAAATGGGTGAAAACGGATTTGAGAAATCCGGATCAGTAGGAGTGGTTAACGCTCATATGAGTGAAGAATGCGCGGTTGTGGAAGACAACGCTTTCTAAGGTTAGTTTGTGTGCTGGGCAGAATTTTTCTGCTTAGCCATAAGTTAATTTTAACAGATAAAAAATTTTAAGAAAGGGATTGACAAGGCTATGAGAACTGATAAAATACAATTAGAAAATAAAATATTTGGACTTACTTCGTCTGGAGTTTCGCTGTATTCAGATGGTCGAAGTAGGAAGTCTTTCTCAATATTAGGTCTGAGAAAAAGTCCGCAAACAATTATCACTTTTAGTGGTAGGCGTTTGCGGGCTTTTTGTTTATTAAATTTTAACTAACTTGTTCGGTGGCTCCTGCTGGCCTTGGATGCGAACTATTCCGTCCATCCGAGGTCAACTGGAGTCACGACGGAATTATATGAACTACGGTAATATCTCGCCGCGAGAGTATCTGCGAGAAAAAAACATTGAATTCAGGGAAGTAAACGGTGAACTGGTAATGAAGTGCATTTTTGGAGATTGCGATAGCGACAGTACGGAAAACGAAGCGCATCTTTGGATGAATGCCGAGACTGGGCAATACCAATGCAAGAAATGCCAGGCAGAGGGAAACCTCCTAACGCTTGCTAAACATCTTGGCGATAGGATAGTTGATGTTGTTAAGCAGCCGAAAATTCAAAAACTTAAAAAGGTGTTTGATCCAAGCCTAGTGGATTTTTGCCATGACAGACTGCCGGATGAGATTAGAAAATATTTGAATAACCGCGGTTTGAATAACGAACTGATTAACGAATATAAACTGGGTTGGTGGGTTTCTCGAAATGGAAACAGAATAAGTATTCCGGTTAAAAACGAATCAGGCGAATACATATATTTGAAACTGAGGAAAGACCCGAGTGATTCGAGTAAGGGAAATAAGTATATTTTCTATCCCAATGCCAGTTCCAGCTTATTTGGCATAGAACTACTGCGAAAAGAAAAAGGTAGGGTATTTATTTGCGAAGGTGAGTTGGATTGCATCCTGCTTCAGTCGAAAGGATTGATAGCAGTAACTTCCACGGCCGGTGCGGGAACTTTCAAAAAGGAATGGATAAAGGAATTTGAGCATCTTAAGGAAGCATATATAGTTTTTGACAACGATGACGAGGGGAGAGCCGGATCGGAAATGGTGGCTAAAAAACTATCGGCCATTGACGGACTGGAGGTTAAAATAATTCGTCTTCCTGAAGCAGTGGGTGAAAAAGGAGATATTACCGATTATTTTGTAAAGCTGAACGGCACGAAAAAAGAGTTAACCAGATTGGCTGAACCGTTTGAAATGGAAACCGAAGAAGCTGAGGATGACGACACGGATGAAAGAAAAAACCAAAGCGACCTTATTGTTGAATTAGTGAAGGAAAACAAGAGGATTGTTCTTTTCCATGATGACGCTAGAAGTCCGTATATCAGTCTGCCGGTTTCCGGACATAACGAGATATTAAATCTGAAGGATCAGAATTTCAAATATTGGCTGGGAAAGAAGTTTTGGGATAAATACAAAAAGGCTCCCAATTCCGATTCCATTAACAATGCCCTTAATATTATTAAAGGTGAGGCAATATTTAACGGATCGGAATATAAGCTGGAATGTCGGGTGGCGATTAGAGACGATGCTATTTGGTATGATCTTTCCAATAAAAAATGGCAGGCAGTAAAGATTACCAAAGACGGATGGGAAATTGTGGATAATTCTCCGATAATGTTTCGCCGATATTCCCACCAGAAAGCGCATCCCTTGCCAGTAAGGGGAGTGGCCATTGAATTATTATTGCCATTCATAAACATTAGGGATAATGGACAACAGCTTTTGCTTCTGGTTTATATAATCAGCTGTTTCATTCCCGGCTTTCCACATCCGGTTATCAATATTTATGGTGCCCAAGGTTCAGCTAAGAGCACCCTATTCAAATTGATTAAAAAGTTAGTCGATCCATCGCTTATCGAGGTATCTAGTTTTCCCCAAGGCGAAGACAGTTTTGTTTTAAAGCTGTCTCATCATTGGTGTATTCTCTTCGATAATGTTTCCTTTTTGTCCGATCAGACTTCAGATTTGCTTTGCAAGGCAGTGACAGGCGCGGCCTTTTCCAAAAGAGAACTTTACAGCGATGACAACGATGTCATACATACTTTCCGGAGGTGCTTGGGAATAAATGGAATAAATTTGGTTACATCCAAGCCGGATTTATTGGAAAGGAGTTTGTTGTTTGAACTGGACAGAATTCCGCCAGAAGACCGAAAATTGGAGCAGGATATTATTGATAATTTTGAGCAAATGTTGCCGGAACTATTAGGAAGCATTTTTGACATAGTCTCTGAAACAATGAAAGTTAAACCAGGGATGAGTGCTCAAAATTTGACCAGGATGGCTGATTTTGCCCATTGGGGTTCGGCTATTGCCAGAGCTTTAGGGCACAAGGAGACAGAATTTCTGGAAGCTTACCGCAATAATATAGCCAACCAGAATAACGAAGTGCTTTTGGAGAATTTCGAAGCTATAACCATCCTCACTTTTATGGAATACAGGGATGAATGGGAAGGAACCGCGTCGGAACTACTGGAAGAATTGAAAATTATAGCTGGAAAGCTGCAAATTGACATCAAAGAAAAAGGATTTCCTAAAAGTGCCAATAATCTTAGTAAAAGAATCAACCGTCTGAAAACTAACTTGGAAGAAGCTGGGATAAAAGTTTACCGCAAGGAAGAAAACAGGCAAAGGATAATACGCTTCCAACGAGTTGGCAAATCAGTCGTTTCTATCGATGCATCGTTGCAAGATGGCGTTTTAAATAACGATAGCAACGGTAAAAACGATGAAAACGCAAGCTTGTCGGAGCAAAAAAGCTTGCTTGAAAAGGAAGGAGGTGTAGTTGAAGCGGAAAAATACAGCGATGAATATGACATTGCTGAGGAAATAGATTTTTAGGTAGGAGTTAAACAATGTCTTGCAATGTCCAGCAGCTGGACAAAAAAGGCTTTAATAAGGGGAAAAGTAATCAATAATCATCAAAAATATGACCAACACTAAAAAGAAAATTGAAGAGCTGAATCAGGTTCTTTCCGATCACTCCGATATGAGGGGAAGTCGGCAAGTGTTCTATCTGTTTCCGCAATTCTATCAGGAAAAGTTATATAAGCTGGAAGTCCTGCTTTCTGAAAAATATGGCATCGCGGGAAAGTCCAAAATTATAGCTCTGGCAGTAAGCTATCTAATCAAGGAAATAGAAAAAGATGAAAAAGTATAAGTTTCAGTCGGCAAACTTTCCCTATCTGGGAAGCAAAATTAGGCAAAGTTCCACCTTGGCGAGTTTTGTAAAGCCAGAAAAGCACAAAGTGCTAATCAGTCCGTTTGCCGGCGGTTGTTCTTTTGAGCTATTCGCTAAACATAGGCTGGGATTGAAAATAATCTCTAATGATTGGTCTCTGGTTTCATATGTTGCCCAGAAAGCATTATTGGAAAATAACACCGCGAAAATATCGCTGAATGATATTTATTATCTCTTCAGAGAAAATACAAACGATGGTTTCGTCAGAAAAAATTACAACAAGTTTTTTACTGATGAAATTTGTGAATTTCTAGACAGAGCTACGGAGAATATTCGACAGCTTCCGGACAGCTACCGAAAATATCTACTTTCCCACTTAATAATCTATTATATTCTCCATACCCTGCCTTACGGCAAATTCGGATGCACCGCGGATATCAGGAATGTTAAGGCTGTGGGGATGGAATTGGCGGTGGCAGAAGCGGTGAAGACATCAGATTCGAGAGCCAATAAACTGCTGAAAAGTGTCCAACATCCGCTGATCATTCTCAAGAAATTGGTGAGGGGAATAAATGCCGGGGTGAAAAATAATAACAAGGTCAATGTGGCATACAACGAAGATGTGCTTGAATTCCTGCCCAAGACAAGGGAATTTGAAAATGAGGCTGTAATGATGGCGGACGCGCCATATTTCGAATCGACGAGTTATTCAATGTATGATGCTTTTTCAGAAATTCTGCTGGGCAAGAAAATCCCTAAAAGCAATAGTGCGTTCAACAGCAAAGAGGTAGAAGAGTGGTTTGATAAATTCTTTGAAGCCTGCCAGCACATTGATCTATGGCTCTTGACCTATGGAGCCAAGGTGGACGAGCCGGGCGCGCTTCATTCGGATAAGTTTCTGGAGATGGTCAAAAAACACCGACCAAATGCGAAACTGCTGATGCTGGAAAATTTCAGCTGGAGCATTAACAATTTATCAGGCAAGAGTCCCAGGGAATGCGAAGAATTTATCGTAATCGCAAAAAAGTAATCAATTAACCAAATGCCAAAATGACAAACCAAAAAATCTATTCAGAAGTAAAACTAGTTCCCATTGGGGAAATTAAGCCCAGCCCTTTTGAAAATGCCAATGAGTTTTCCGAAGAACTTTACGAGGCACTGAAAACAGATATTGACGAATATGGATTAGTCGGACAAGCCTTGGTGGTAAATTCCAAGGACAATACGCTGATTGACGGACACCACCGGCTCAAGGTGATGCAGGAGCTTGGATACACGGAAGTGCCAGTGGTATTTTACGAACCCAAGGATGGGATTGAACACAAAATTCTTTCCATCGCTTGGAACAGGAAACGCGGCACATTCAACGAACAGATACTACACAACACTATCAAAAGCATCCACGATTCAGGAGTATATGGTCTGGAAGAATTGGCTGTGAGATTGGGCTTCAACTATTCAGAAATTCAAGAAAAATTGGAAGCGATAAAAATTGACGAGAATTTGATTAAAAAACTGGAAAGTGATGCCAAAGAACAAGAGGAAGCATTGCCAGTCTTAATGACATTTTCACTGAGTAAAAAGGACGCTGAACTGGTGGAAGAAGCATTGGAATGGGCTAAACAAAAGACCAGAGGAGAAGCGTTAGCGAAGGCGTGTGCGATGTATCTTGGCTTCGCCAAGGAATAGGCAGGAGAAATATAAAGGGAAAAACAGTAAAAATTTATGGCTGAAAGTAAAAAACCAGTATTGATGGGACCGAAAACAGAAGAGGGGATAAAAAAGGTTACCCAGAATCTCAAAAGAGAATCGGTCTTAAAGTCGGGCGGATTCGCCTTTTTGAAGTCCGGTTTAGCCCCAAACTGCCAAAGCTGTATCTTTAGCCACGAGTGCGAGCATTACGCGCCTGAAGCCAAATTTTGCCGAGCAGTGCTGGAATTTGAGAGCCAATTGGAGGACCAAATTATGGCTTTGCCCCAGATTCAGGAAATAGACCGCATTTTGGTCAAAAGGCTCGTGAGAAACTATGGCTTCCTATATATCACGGATAAGTGGTTAGCCAAAGCCTCTCCGTTCCTATTGGAAAACAAGCAGTTTGATTTTCAGCCAATCCTGAAAACCAGGACAGTTTATGAGCGCCTCATAATCCACTTCTGCAGTGCTTTAGGATTAACTCCGGAAGCTAGAAGCAGAATCGGACTGAATGTGGCACAGACATATAGTTTGGCTAAAGAATTAAGCGAACTGGAATATGACGAAGATTAAACCCATCACCAGAGAAAAACTGATTGAATACAAAAAAGACATTGTTGTCTTTCTTCAGGAACAATACATCCTAGAAGATGGTAAGCCGATTAAACTGGAGGAATTTCAAAAGAAAATCCTCAGAGATATTTTCCAGACCAAAAATACAAATGGTTTCAGGAAATACAACCTGGTTTTGATTGGCGTGCCAAAAAAGAATGGAAAATCCACGATGGCATCGGCAGTGGCTTTGTATTCCTTGTTTACTGAAATGAACGGCGAAGTTTACGGAGCGGCAGGCGACAAGGATCAGGCCAAAATTATTTTCCAGATGACCAAGCGAGCCATTGAAAGAAATCCCATTTTGCTTGATTCAGTGAGAATCTACAAAGATGAAATTGTGGTTCCCAGCACAAACAGTGTCTATCGCGTTCTCTCCGCTGACGCCCCAACTGCCCATGGTTTGAATCCCTCCTGCGTGATTTTCGATGAACTTTGGAATCAACCCAATCGTGACCTGTATGACGCGCTAACGCAAAGTCCAGTCCGAAAAGAACCGCTGACTTTTGTGGTAACTTACGCCGGAACAGACCAGACCAGTTTGCTCTATGACATCTATCAGACAGGAATGCAAAAGCGAGACTCCAAAATGTATTTTTTCTGGAGTGAAAATAATTTGGCGAGCTGGGTGAATGAGGAATATCTGGAACAGCAACGGATGCGTCTGCCAGCTGGAGTGTATCAACGACTCCATGAGAACAAGTGGGTGCAGGGTGAAAATGCGTTCATTCAAAAATCGGAAGTGGAAGCCTGTAAAGATTATGCTTTGAAGCCCCAGCTTAACGGCAGGGAAAATATAAAGTATTATCTGGCAGTGGATTTGGGATTAATCCGCGACAGAACAGTTTTGACGATTTGCCACAAAGATAAAAATGATAACCTTATTTATCTCGACTTCATCAAAACTTATCAAGGCACCAAAAAGAACCCGGTGCTCATCAGCGACATTGAGTCGGATATCCTTTGGGCGAATCAAAATTTCAACATCAGAAAAGCCATTTTGGATATCTGGCAGATGAAAAACAGCGCCCAGAAATTAAAAAGGATGGGAGTGAGAATAGAAGAATTTACATTCACATCAAGCACTATTCAGAAATTATCCCAGAACCTCTTCTACTTGTTTCATAATTCTCTCATCAGAATTTTCCCTTGCAAATTGCTGGAAGATGAACTACTGAGTCTGAACGCCGAAGAAAAATCGTATGGTTGGAGATTGGATCATAAGTCGGGAGGATTTTCTGACCATGTCATAAGTCTTGGGATGAGCAGTATGTTCGCCATCCAAGATGAACGGGCGAGTGCTGGAGTGCTCATTTCCGAAAGTCCAACTTTTGAAGAGTTCGAAGCCCAGCTCAAAAAAGAGGAACAGTTACGAGGCAAGGTCATTGAAGCAGGAGTAAAGAAGCCAGAACATATTAAACCTAAACAATCCTTTCCCACACTCAAAGAGTTGGAAGAGTTTCGGGCAAGGAAATACATTCTATGAAGACCAAAACCCAGTCGCTGTTATCGTCCCTGTTTATATCGGCATTATTCGCAACATTCATTTGGACAATGTATGAGCGCTATTGCCAAACAGTCAGATAATAGCTGTTGTCAGTCCCTTTTAATTTGTAATTTTAACCAAAATGATAATCATTCAATTTTTACGAGAAGTGAGCGCGGGAAGATTCTTCCATAATTTGAAAGATGTGAAGAAAATTCATCCAGTTTTTAAGCGGTATATTTCAGAAGTTGGTGAGGATAAGTATCTTATTAAAGACGATGAGAAAATAGTGGCAGAGTGTCGTTTTGATATTTCTGATTTGGAAATGCTTTGCGAAGCGCGATTCTATAATCTAAAAGGCGACCAAGAGTCGCTAAAAAAACTGATTGTTTTTACTCTTCCCAGATATATTGATGAACGAGCTTTCATTGCCGACAGCAACGGTCTGGGATATTACTTCGATGCCACCAATCATTTCCTGATTGACGGTGATAAGTATTATTTAATCGGCAATGATGATGAAAAGCTAATTCCCATTGAGCATTACCGCCTGCCGATAGAAGTGAAAAGGGAAGATTGGCAGGAAAAGCTGAAGAATCTCTTGGAAAAAGCCAAAAGCCAAGGAGTGGATAAGTAGGCCTTGATAGTATTCCCCAAAGAGCTATGGTGTGTCCATAAGTTAAGAGTAAAACAAAATGGATCATATCAAAGACTATTTGGATTACCTGAAACTGGAGCGGTGCTTAAGCGAGCACACGGTCAGGGTCTACAAAAACAATCTGCATGAGTTTCGTGATTATTTAGGAAAGAGCGGTTCAATTAGGGCGACAAAGAGGAAAGACATCCGAGCCTTCCTCTTTTCGTTAGCCAATCAGCCGATTACCAAAAGATTGAAACAAACGACCCTGCGAAATTTCTTCAGATTCTTGGAAGACGAAAATATCATCAGAGATAATCCGATGAAAAATCTGCCGATGCCCAAAGTAATCAGCCGTGAGCCAAGTTATCTTTCAGAATTAGAAGTCAGGAAATTGATTGGCGCGGTGGAAAAGGATGAGTCCAAGTTTCAACCAAGAAACGAGGTGGCAGTTAGGATTTTAGCCGAGACAGGCTTTCGACTCAGTGAATTGACCAATATAAGCCTCAACGACATCAATTTGGAAAACAAAACCATCCGTATTAGGCGGAAAGGCAATGTGGAACAGGTTGTGCCGATTAACAAAAGACTAGCCAAATTATTGAAAGTATTTATGAAGGGCAAAAAACCAAATGAACCGCTGATCAAAAGCAGTCTGGGGAAAAGAATGACTGCGAGGAGGGTTTCTTTGATGCTTCAGAAGTATTTGGAAAAAGCCGGAGTAGCAAGAAAAGGAATATCAGTCCATAGCCTTCGTCACAGCTATTGTGTGAGGCTTTTGGAAAAAGGGGCGAGTCTCCGGGCGACTCAGATTTTGCTCGGACATAAATCTATTGCTACGACGGAAAGATATATGCATCTCACTAAAAATCAGCTGGCGAAGGAAGTGAAGCTGTCCCAGATAGATTGACCGGAGTTCTTTGAAAACTAAAAAAAGAAAACCGATAAGTTAATGGATGGAGAGACAGGATGGACGGGTTGATTTTCGCCGATATAAATGTAATAATAAAATCAACAATTAAATGCCTAACCCTTGTGAGTAAAATCGCAAGGTATGGTATGAAAACCGACTAAAGTGTATTAAGCTCTCCATCCAGAGCACTTTAGTCGGTCATGTCTCGAAAGGGATATGGGTGTCCGCAAGGACATCGCTGGTGGGGAGCTTTGTGTTTTTCTGCCAGCGAAAACTGGCAGTTTTTTAATTCATTAAAAAAACCGACTAAAAAAATGGAAACACAAAACAAGAAGTGCCAATTTTGCGGAGAAGAAATTCTTGCAGAAGCTAAAAAATGCAAACACTGCGGAGAATGGCTGGAGACAGGACACGAGCCAGTTAAAAATTCCAAGAGTAAAGTAGTCGCCTTTTTATTGGCTTGGCTTTTGGGAGGACTGGGAGCGCACAAGTTTTATCTGGGAAAAACAGGACAAGGTTTTCTGTATTTGATATTTTGTTGGACGCTGATTCCATCGTTTGTCGCTTTCTTTGAAGGCATCGGATACATCGCCAGCAGTGATGAAAAATTTGCGAGCAAATATATCAATGGTTCAAATAATAATGAAAACAAGAAAGAAAGTTCTTTCAAGAAAATACTGCTGGCAGTGATAATCGCGGTGGGTGCTTTCTCAATACTGCTGGTTGTGATCGGCAATTCAATGGACGAGGTTGAAAAGAAAAAGAACGAGGCTGTTGTCCAGCCAGCGGAAACTCCAAAGCAGGAAACAGCACCGATTGAAACTGCCCAGGAAAAAATCGTGAGCTATCGGGAATTGAAGAGCTATGAAAAATCTGGCAAGACCTGGAAAAGCATAGTCATCCCTCCCAAAACTTCTCAGGCAGATTTGATCGCATTGGCTAAAGATCTGCACAAAAAAGATGCCAAGAGCTATTTTCACATTTTTGACGATGATGCCAAATTTCAGGAATATATGGATTGGGATATAAATTATGGGAAGGTGAGGGATAAAGACGGAAAAGTAAAAACGATAGATCAATGTTCAGATATGAATTATTGCCAATCGCTTGTCCAACAACAAAAATATGCCTATCCCTTTCCAGAGGCATGGAGTGACAAACACGAGATTGCCATGATCAACGAGATGCTCGACATCAGCAGTGGAATGATGAAGTGGAAGCTGTCCAGTCCGCTGGGAATTGAAATAGTGGGGTTATAGGCTAAGAAAACCGGGGCGAAATGCCTCGGTTTTGTTATGCGGTGGCATCATTTACCCAACTTCAGATAAAAGTCGCACAAATCGCAGAATTTGGCGAAATTTAGGCTCTAAAACCCTTTACCAGAGGTCTGTTTTCTGCTAAAATTGAAGAATAAATGAGGTAAAAACGATGAAGCAGAAAACCGCTCTGGACATTTTGAAATTGGGACACAATGTGTTCCTGACAGGCCCCGCCGGAAGCGGGAAAACTTTTTTATTGAACCAATATATCGATTATCTCAAAAGCAAAAATATCGGAGTGGCGGTGACAGCCTCCACTGGAATTGCCGCGACTCACATGAACGGGCAAACCATCCACAGCTGGTCAGGAATGGGCATCAAGGATGATCTGACTCAAGGGGATTTGCATAAACTCAAAGGCAAATTCTATTATCGCAAACGCTTTGCCAAAACTGGCGTCCTTATCATAGACGAAATATCCATGCTTCATGCTCATCAGTTGGATATGGTCAACAAAGTTTGCAAACTTTTCAAAGACCCATTCTTGCCATTTGGCGGATTGCAGGTAATTTTATGCGGAGATTTTTTTCAGCTTCCGCCAGTTGCCAAAGAAAACCAAAAATCCAAGTTTGTAATTGAGTCTTTGGCTTGGCAGGAAATGAATCCGCAAATCTGTTATCTGGAAGAACAATACCGCCAAGAGGATGAAAAGATGACTAAAATTCTTAATGCCATCAGAAACCAGCAGGTGGATGATAAGATTTTGGGTTTAGTTTTGACGAGAGAAAATAAGCCGATCAGAAGCGATATTTATCCGACTAGGCTTTTTACTCACAACGCCAATGTGGATGCTATCAATAATTTAGAGCTGGACAGAATCAAAGAAAAACCTTTAGCCTACAAGATGCACTCGGACGGCAATGAAAAATTGGTGAACATCATCAAAAAAGGATGCCTTGCTCCGGAACGGCTAGTGCTGAAAATTGGAGCGATGGTGATGTTTGTCAAAAACAATTTTGATCGCGGTTATGTTAACGGCACCTTAGGAAAAATCATTGGCTTTGACGAAAACAAATTGCCGATAGTGGAAACTTTTTCAGGAAAGGAAATTGTAGCGACTCCAGAAAAATGGGCGATTGAAGAAGATGATATAGTGATCGCATCTATCACTCAAATTCCACTTCGTTTGGCTTGGGCAATTACGGTTCACAAAAGTCAGGGAATGACACTGGACGCGGTGGAAATGGATTTGAGCAAATCATTCGAATACGGAATGGGATATGTGGCGTTGTCGCGCCTGCGAACTTTGGATGGTATAAAGCTTTTGGGAATCAATGAAACCGCGCTAGAAGTTAATCCTGAAATTTGCGAACTGGACAAAACACTTCAGGAGTTATCTGAAGCCAGTGTGGTGGAAGTATCAAGCTTAAGCTGGTTTAATAAGAGGACGAAGCAGAAGGAGTTTGTGAAGAAGGTTTCAAAGATTTAGAGTCGGTGGCTTTTTCAAGCATTTGGGCTTAAGACAGTATTATTGACTAGTTTCCTTAATATGGTATACTGTAAATAATCATCTAAACCAACTTAAGAATATATGCAATATTTAGACAAAAAAATCCAAAAAAGAATTGATGACAAATTGAAGTTGCTGAATTCTTTTCGTCCACTGCCATCCTCTGCAGTTAAAAAACTCAGGGAACAATTTGAAGTGGAAATGACCTATAATTCCAATGCGATTGAGGGTAACAGTTTGACTCTCAAAGAAACCTATCTGGTCATCAATGAGGGCATAACCATCAAAGGCAAGCCACTAAAGGATCATCTTGAGGCTAAAAGCCACAAGGAGGCTTTGGACTATTTGTATTCACTGGTGGAAAGCGGAAAGAACAATACCGTGTCGGAAAGGTTTATTAGATCGCTGAATCAAATCGTGATGCAAGATATTGATAAAGAATGGGCGGGAAAATACCGAAACAGCGGGGTGATTATTGGTGGAGCGGATCACAAACCGCCGGAAGCTTTAGAGATTCCGAGACTGATGCAAAATCTTATCAGTTGGGTCGGGGATAACAGTAAGAAAAAAATGCACCCAGTGGAATTAGCCAGTATTTTGCACCACAAGTTGGTCTATATCCATCCCTTTTTTGACGGCAACGGCCGGACTTCACGCTTGACGATGAATATTGTTCTGATGCAGTCAGGATTTCCCCTGGTAATTGTCTTAAAGAATGATCGCAAAAGATATTATCGGTCGCTGTCTCTGGCAGATAAGGGCGACTATGTTCCGTTTGTGAACTTCATTGCTCGGGCGGTGGAGAGAACATTGGATATTTATCTGAAAATACTAATGCCAAGCAAGAAAGGCAAAGAGGAATTTATCCCGTTGGCAGAATTAGCCAAGGATACAAAATTTACGGAAAAATATCTGAATCAACTGGCTCGCAGTGGAAAACTGGAGGCGCACAAGGAAGGACGCAATTGGCTTACCTCCAAAGATGCACTGAAAAGATATTTGGACAGCAGGGAAAGAAAGAGGAAATAATCTTCGAATTCAATGGCAATCTATGAATCGCAAATTAATACCTGGGCAAATCAAGGAGCGACAGTAAGTGCTGCCGCTACTTATACTTCGGTAAAAGCAGCTCTTGAACACGAAAAATCTCCCATAAAGGAACTTATTGCAAATAAAAAAGTAATTGTTTATCTTCAGGGTTCATACAGAAATGGAACTAATATCCGTGGCGACAGCGACGTGGATATTATCGTTGAATTGAAAAAAACTTTCGGACACGATTTATCCAGTCTTTCCAAAGAAGAGGCGATCCATCATGAATTATCCCATAGCCCGGCTACTTATACTTGGAAAGATTTTCGTTTGGACGTAATCAAAGCGCTGGAAAGTTATTACGGAAAACTTCTTGTTGATTCTAGCGGTAATAAATCAATAAAATTGTTGCCGACATCCGGCAGAATTAAAGCCGATATTGTTCCAGTTATTCACTTTAGAAAATATTGGTCATTCAGTGGGTCGAATGATTATCTGGCGGAAGAAGGCATAAAATTTTATCACCTGAAATCTGGACATGCTATCGTGAATTATCCAAAACATCATTATGATAATGGCGTTGAGAAAAATGATAAAAACAGAACAGCTGGATTATTCAAGCCATCTGTCAGGGTTTTCAAAAATGCACGAGAATATCTCATTGACAAGAGATTAATCACTGGCGACATTGCTCCGTCCTATTTTTTGCAGAGCCTTATTTATAATGTTCCGGACAGTTGTTTTTGCAACAGCAATCACGATACCTACTTCAATGTTCTCAAACATCTTTATGAAAATTCTCTGGATGAATTTATTTGTCAGAATGAACAGACGCTGCTTTTCGGAGATACACAGGAGCAATGGAAAAAAGATGATGCGGAAAAGTTTATTGCTAATCTTGTTTATCTTTGGGATAACTGGGAAACGATATGATGCACCCCTATTCAACGAATACCAATGAAAGAAAAATAATCCCTTTCTATCTTGCTTGTATAGCTATTGTTTTAACCTGGGGAATGAGCGCAATTCTTGCAAAACTGCAAATTTCTTTTCCTTGGTGGGCAAGCGCGCCATCAGTTATGGGAATATACGGTCTACTATATAGCGTATTTGACAAATTTATTTGGCGAAAACCCTTTTTGAAAAAATTGGGGATAATTAAAACCCCGGATATTTCAGGAAAATGGAGGGGGAAGCTACAATCATCTTTCAATTCTCAAGATTTCGTAAATACTGATGTTAAAATATCTCAAACCTGGACAGAAATTGAAATTTTACTAAAGACCGATAATTCTTGTTCAAATAGTACGGTTGCTTCAATAATGGTAGGGGTTTCAAATAATGCCTCGCTTCATTATCAGTATCAGAATAATCCCAAATCAAGTTCTGTTGATAGCATGCAAATCCATTATGGAACAACTTATTTATCCTGTTCTGGTGATAAATTAGAGGGCGAGTATTATTCTGGGCGTGGTCGTCAGAATATTGGAAGCATAGAACTGCACAAGGTTATTGAATAAGAAAAACTATGCAACCAGCCTACAATTTAGACAAAATCAAATTCGCCACAGATCCGCCTACTTTTGAAAAGGCGGTGGCTTTGTATGAAAGCGGTAAAGTGACGGAATTTAAGGAGGGCATTGGTGCGTATTCTGCCATAGTCGCAGGAACGAAACCTTATCGAGTATCTGTTGAAGCTCGGCGATTTGGATTGGCTACTTGCACTTGTTATCTTGGGCAGAATGACACGCTTTGCAAACATATGGTGGCCGTATCAATTTATGCGGTTATGCGAGGCAAGAAAATAAAGCCGGAAGACGCGAAGGTATTCAGTAGTTCGGTATGCAGTGGAAAACTTGGAAAATTAAGTGAGGAAGAATTAAAGAAAATTAAACAAGAAATTACTTCAGCTCTAAAATATATCAAGGCATATAGCGGCCCATCACGAACATGGTTTGCTTATCAGGCTTCGCTTTCAGAAGGATGCAATCGTTTGGCTAAAATTGTTTCCGAATTGCCAGCTGGCGAACAAACCGCAGAATTATTGGTCAGCCTCCTTTTGCGTCTGGATAAAAAACTGTGCACTGGAGGTGTGGATGATTCGGACGGTACTGTTGGCGGATTTATAGAAGAAGTTGTGGTTGTGCTTCAGGAATATGCGAAGCTTGATCCGGAATGCAAGAAGGCTCTCGTTGTTCTGGAAAAAACAGAGACTTGTTTCGGGTGGGAAGAACCGCTTTTGAAATTGAAATAGTCTCAATAAAATAAAAAACGCGTCATTTTGAACCGGCTTTGTAGAAAAGGGAATTACTTCCCCAGCAAGCAAAAAAGTCAGTTTTTTTATGGATAAATAAGCCTGTTTTAAGCTATATTTGACGATTTAGTGGACAGGTCGATTTGACAAATAATTGATATTACGGCATACTGAAAGTAGCTTACCTATCGGTAAGTGAGTAAAGACTAACTGGAAAATTATGAAAACAATCGCGAAACAACCGGAGGATATTGTTCAAGACACTAAGAAATATATTATTGACACGGCTCGTCAGTTTTTTTCTGAATATAGTTATTTGGGCGTTTCAATGAGTGATATCGCCAAAAAACTAAATATTACCAAAGCAGCGCTTTATTATCATTTTACAGGTAAGGCTGAGATTTATAAAAAAGTGCTGGATGAGGTTTTTAATGATTTAAGTCTGACTATTTCTGAAGCAAAAAACGAAACCATGGTCGACAAAAAATTATACAAACTGATTAAAAATTACTTGGATTTTGGATTTAAAGAAAAGAATCTTATTAAATCCATAGTACTAAAACTATCGCCGGCCGATAGACAAATAACAAAGCACGTCACTCAATTAAGAGAAAGAACCGCTAACCTAATTCAACCTGTGATTGAGGAAACATTTGCGGGTAAAAAACTAACTAAAAAAGTTGATAGTCAGCTTCTGACTTCTATGCTTACCGGCATGATGGACGGTTTGCTTCTGGAATATTCTTTTTTAAATAAAAAAGTTGATTCAAAAAAAATAGCAGATCAAATTATCGCCGTTTTATTTTAAAATTGATATGCACAAAGAATATAAACCGATAAAATTTCCAGAAGACGAATCTGCTCATGACTCTATTGTCGAATGGTGGTATTTCAACGGCCACTTGAAAGATAATGACGGCAACGAATATTCCTATATGGATTGCTTATTCAAGGTGGATGTAAAAAAAGTAAAGATACCTTTTCTAAGCAAAATTCCGCTCAAAACATCCTACTTCTCACATTCACTCGTTTCAGACATAAATAATAAAAGTTTTCAGCATAGAATAGCTCCCTTTTCCGTTGTTTCCGATGACAGTTTTTCCAAATCCTTGCTTCATATAAATTACATCAATCCGGAAATAAAAAACGGTTACACTAACTGTGTTATTGAAAAAACAGGCGAATCAAAATACCACCTGAAAAATGAGGATATTGATTTAAAATTAACTTCAGTCAGGCATCCTCTGCTGGAGGGCGGGAAAGGATTTCTCGATCTGGGAACCAAGACAACCTATTATTATTCTCTAACCAACCTGAGAACGGAAGGCCGGATAAAAATTAAAAATAAATGGGTGGACGTTACTGGCAAGTCCTGGATGGATCATCAGTGGGCGGATGCCAGCTATTCCAAAGATAGATGGGATTGGTTTTCAGTGCAATTGGATAATGATACGGAAATAGTTTGTTTTATGTATGATGACGGCCAGAAAAAAACTTTTTTAGCTGACATTTCTTATCCCGATGGCAGGCAGGAACATCATAGCAATGTTGAAATTATTCCCCTGAAAAGGCATTGGACAAGTCCAAAAAGCAAGGCGGTTTATCCGATGTTATGGAAAATTAAAATACCGGCAAAAGATATACACTTGATTCTTTCGGCAAAAATTGAAAATCAGGAAATGCTGTTCGGCTCAATCAATTATTGGGAGGGATCGCTCAATGTCAGCGGATTGTTTGAAGACAAAAACGTAAACGGCGTTGGTTTTATGGAACTGGTCGGTTATCCGTCTCAATATAACAGTGCAAAATATATTAAGGATGAAATAGAAAAAACAGCCAGCCGGGTTATTTCGTCTATGAAAAATAAAGCCTTGACCTTAGCGGGCAATGTAAAAAATAGTTTTACGGAATCAGATTAAAATTATGGCAAAATTAAAACGACCGAAAATCGGTTTGGCGTTGGGAAGCGGCGGTCCCAGGGGACTGGCGCATATCGGCGTAATTAAAATTCTGGAAGAAAATAATATTCCGATTGATTTTATCGCCGGCTCAAGTATCGGCGCTATGGTTGGAGGATTTTATGCCGCTACCAAGGATATAAGGCAAGTGGAAGAGATAGCGCTGGGAACCAACTGGAAAATGATTTTAGCATTGATTGATCCTTCCTTTCGCCAGGGATTGCTGGGAGGAAAAAAGGTAAACACTTTTATTGAGGATCATATTGATAAAATGGATTTCAGTGATTTAAAGGTTCCTCTTTCGGTAGTGGCGACAAATTTTAAGAATGGCGATGCAGTTATTATAAACAAAGGCGATGTTGCCTCCGCAATCAGAGCCAGTATTTCTTTGCCATTAGTTTTTAAGCCCGTAGAGCGTGACGGAAAAATGTTGGCCGATGGTGGATTGTCCTTGCCTGTTCCTGTCGAAGTAGTGAGAAAAATGGGAGCGGACTTGGTAATCGCGGTTAATTTGGATGCCGATTATTTTGCCGATAACAATAATGAAAACAATAGATTCGGTTTTTATAAAATGGCTGAAAATTCAATCAACCTCTTGCGCCATCACCTGGCTCATCGGAATGTCGAAAATGCCGATATTATTATTAATCCTCGTGTTGGAAATGCGCATTGGGGGAAATTTCTGGACGGAAAAGATATAATTTCGGCCGGAGAAAAAGCGACAAAAATAAAATTATCGCAATTGAAGGAATCAATGCATCAGGAAAACAAGGACGTTTTGAGTAAATTTTTAGATTTTCTTAAATTATAATAAAATGCTTAGAAATTTTTTCGTTGCTTGCTGGTTTAGCTTTAAACAACTGAAACATAGCAACAAGAAAAGTGTTGTGATGACTATCTTGGTGGTGGTTTTGCTTTTCATTAATATTCTTTTTATCGCCTCGATGATGTCGGGACTTATTAGCGCTGTAAACAGCCAGACTATAGATTATCAATACGGAAATATTGTTATTGAACCAAGCAAGGAAAGCGAAAGTGATGCCTATATCAAACAAGCAGAAAAGACTCTGGACAATATTAAAAGTATACCGGGCGTAACCGGTGCAGTCGAACATTATAAATCAGGCGTTGGTATTGCGTATGACCCAAAAAAAGAAGGAACTAATGTCAAAAACGGCAGTTGGTATTTATATTCAATAGTGCCTTCGGAAGAATCAAAAGTTCTAAAAATAAATTCAAAGATTGTTTCCGGAAGATATTTGGAAGATGGAGATCGCAACAAGATACTTATCGGGCGGGAAATTAGTGGGGGTTTCAACGCCACTCTGGAAAGGACATCTTTGGGCGGAGTGAACGTTGGTGATGAAGTTTATGTCAGCTATCCCAATGGTATAAGTCGGAAATATACTGTGGTCGGAATTTTTGCCAGCAAAAGTTTTTTGGCTGATGCTCAGGCGTTTATAACGAAAGATGAAATGGAAGAAGTTTTGGGGCAGCATGACCTGGCCGATGAAATAATCGTGAAAACTGCCACGACCGGAGACGAGGACAAATATATTTCAAAAATAGAAAGCATATCGCAGCAAAAATTGAAACTTTATCCCTGGCGTGATTATCTAGGCGCCCTTTCAACCGTTACCAATAGTTTTGATTTTATAAAATTAATTTTTTATGCCATTGGTCTGGCTGTTTCCGGCGCCAGTATTTTCATAATTATCTACATTGACTTGCTTAATCAGAGAAAACAAATTGGAATCTTGAAAGCTATCGGAATGGAAAGTAAAACTATCGTTACTTCCTATGTTTTGCAGGCTCTTTTTTATGGGATATTGGGAACCATTCTGGGTGTAATTGCGGTTAAATATGCGATTTACCCATATTTCATAAAACATCCTTTTGATATGCCTATTGGAGATGTTAGCCTTGTATTTGAAAAAGCCGATCTTATAAAAACAATTGTCAGTATGATAGTCGTGTCCTTTATTGCTGGACTCATTCCATCTATTCAAATTACTAAGAAAAATATTTTAGACTCAATATTCAAATAATAAAATGGAGAAAAACAGTATAACCGTAAAAAATTTGCATAAAACTTATCCAGGAGAAGTTCCACTTCATGTTCTTAAGGGTGTCAGTTTTTCCGTAAAAGAAGGTGAATTTGTGGCTATTATGGGCAGAAGTGGCAGTGGAAAATCTACCTTACTTCATCAGCTTAGCCTTTTGGATAACGCGGACGAAGGAGAAATAATTGTTGAAGGGCAAGAACTGACTGCGCTTTCCGACAGTGAAAAAACAAAATTTCGTCTTCAGCACTTTGGCTATGTCTTTCAAGAATACGCTCTTCTCCCAGGGTTCAGCGCAGAGGAAGCCGTCAGTCTACCACTTATTTTGCAAGGTTTCTCTATACGGGAAAGCAAAAAACGCGCCATAGAAATACTCGAGATGGTTCAGCTGGGCGATCGGGTGAAACATTTTCCATCCGAAATGTCAGGAGGTGAACAGCAAAGAGTGGCTATCGCCAGAGCCCTGGTTAATAATCCAAAAATTCTTTTTGCTGATGAACCTTGCGCTAACCTGGATTCAGAAACATCAACTATAATATTGGAACTTTTTCGAAAACTCAACAAAGAACTCAACCAAACAGTTATTTTGGTAACTCATGAACCGGAAGACGAAGAATATGTCGACAGGGTAATTCACATGAAAGACGGTATTTTACAATAAATAATTTTTTAAGTTTACAAATCAAAAATATGCCAATGAATAAAAAACTAGTTAAGAAAATAATTTATTGGATCATCTTTATCGCCATTGCGATAATAATAGGATTTCTAATTTGGGGAAATAAGAATAAAAAGGTAGATTATACGCTTACTCCGGTTAGCAAGGGGACACTAACTCGGACAATTTCAGCAAACGGAGAATATTTATCCAAAGAAAAAGCGGATATCAGCTTTAGAATTTCCGGACCGCTTACTAATATTAAAGTAGACGTCGGAGATGAAGTGAAGAAGGGACAATTTTTAGCCAGTGTTGATACGGGCACTTTGACCGATAAACTGGAGCAAGCAAAAAAAGCAGTTACGATTCAAAAGGAAACCTTGAATTATCAAAAGGATAAAGATGATTTATATACCAAGGATCAGCGGGATGCCCAGAGGGCGGCAGTCAAACAAGCGGAATCGGTCGTTGATGAAATCTCCAGGCAGTTTCAATATGCCATCCTTACTTCGCCAATGAGTGGAAAAGTGGCAGAAAAAAATATCAGTATCGGAGAAATTGCCCAGGCTGGAAGCCCGGTAATTACGATTATCAGAGAAGACGAAATGAGAATTGAAGCTAAAATTCCAGAAGTGGATATTGCAGGAGTAAGAGTCGGACAGAAAGCAAGCGTTAAATTTGATGCTTATCCGGAAAATCAAAGATTCGAATCCACCATAACGGAAATAGATCCGACTCCGGTTACCGTTCAGAATGTTGTTTACTACGTGGTCAAAATGCAAGTTGAAAACCCCGATGCGGGTCTGCGATACGGTATGAATTGCACAATTTACGACCAAACGAACCGGAAAGACAATGCGCTTATAATTCCCAGGGGAGTAATAGAAAAAGAAGGAAACAAAAAATTTGTTACTATACTGACTGATGCTGAAAAGAAAACTGTGGAAAAAAGAGAAGTGCAAACGGGATTAGAAGGAGACGATGGAATGGTGGAAGTTGTTTCCGGTCTTAAAGAAGGCGATCAAATGGCGACAGAAAAATAAATGAAAGAAATAATAAAATTTTTTGATAGATTTGAAGACAAGACAAGAGCCTGGCTTAGCCGCAGTCCGATTTTTTATGCTTTAATTGGTGGAATGGGTGTAGTTATCTTTTGGAGAGGAATCTGGCATACGATGGATGCGCTTGTCGGTTTTTTAAATAAGCAACCAATCACTGATTCTCCTTGGTGGGACGGACCCCTTTCGATACTAATTGGGACATTCATTCTTCTTCTTATAGGACTCTTGGTCTCAACATTTATTGGAAATGAAATAATTATTTCCGGGCTTAGAAGAGAAAAGAAAATCACTGAAAAAACTGAAATTGAAGTTCAAGGGGAAACAGAAGATGTGGAAAACATCAAGAAAGAAATTAAAAAAATGGCTGTTGATTTAGCTGAAATTAAAGAAAAAATTAGGTAAAATAAAAACTTAAACTTTCCCTACTTGACAAAATTTACTTAATGCTATAAACTATTAATGTAATTAAGTAATACGATCATGCATGTCTACAAAAAAGCAACTTCTTTTTTTGGAATTTATCCAAATAATGGAAAAAATAAAAAAAATCGCCAACTCGGTTCCGGGTAAGAGAGGTGAGGATTTAGGCGTAACGCCTCTTCAAATGCAAGCACTGGATTATATAAAAAACAATCCCAATATGCCAGTTCGGGGGTTTTCTGATTATTTTTTAATGTCCCCTTCCTCTGTTTCGCAATTAACTGACAGGCTTTTCGCTTTAGGGTTGATAGATAGAAAATCCGATCCTGACGATCGTCGGTCTGTCTTGGTTTTTCTTACCAAAAAAGGCGAGCAATTTCTGAAAAAATTAAAAAAGGAAATGATAAAAAGCATAGATTTTATGAGCAAATATATGAATATTGATGATATTGAACATATGATCAGGATTCACAAAAATATGTTAAAAAGAATGGCAGAAAATAATAAACAGTCAATCAAATAATTATGAAAAAACTATTTAAGAAAATGACGTCTTCCAAGACAAGAAAATTCATTTCAGTATTGATTTTGATTGCTATCATTTTTTCAGTATGGTTTTTCTTTTTCAGGAAAAAAGCCGATCCAATTGAAACGTATACTGTCGGAAGAGGAAACATCACCGAAACCATTATGGAGACGGGTAATGTCCAGGCAGCTCAGGTAAGTGTTTATTCCACTTCAAACGGAGTGGTTCAGGAGCTTTATGTGAAAAACGGAGATTCAGTTCAAGTCGGACAAAAACTGTTTAAGGTAAAATCAACCAGTACTGATCGGGAAGAAGCGACGGCTTATTCCAGCTATTTGACAGCCCTTAACAATTTGAAAAAGTCCCAGCAGGACAAAGAAAGCGCTTATGCTCAGTTGTTGAGCGATAAAAAATCTCTGACAGATGCCAAGGGAGATCTCAAATATCAAAAAAATCACGATGAAAATCCTAAAACCAGCAAGGATTATACGTCTTCAGAAAAAAAATCTCTGGATCAAAATGTTGATGCCAAAGAAAGCTCGATTAGCGCTTCTCAAAAAAAGTATGACGATGCCTACGCGTCAATCAACGCCGCTCAAGCCGGTGTAACAGCGGCTAAACTGTCTTATGATGCCACCAAAGATGCTACTATAAAGGCGCAAGTTTCCGGAACAGTCAGCAATTTGTCCGTCCGAGTTGGCGATGTTGTTTATTTTTCCGATATTACCGTGACGTCCACTACAATTGCTTCTCCTGTTTTAGTCATTGGCGATCTTTCCGGATATTCGGTGAAAATCGGTATTAATGAAATGGAGAGATCTAAAATCGTACTAGGACAAAAAGCAACAATAAAATTTGATGCTATTCCGGATAAAGAATATGCGGGCAAGGTCGAAAAGGTGGATGATTTCGGAGTGGATGAGTCAGGCGTGATTACTTATAATGCATATCTTTCCGTTACCGATCAGGATGAAAGGATGTTGCCTAAAATGACGGCTAATGTCACCGTGGAAACAAATTCCCGGGAAAATGCAATAGTCGTTCCAAGTAAAGCCCTAAAACCATATCAAAACGCGAAAGGAGTGCAGGTGCTCCAAACTGATTCGAAAGGAAAACAAGTTTACGAATATGTCTTAGTTAAAACCGGTCTTAAAAGCGGGTCGCAAGTAGAAATTACCAGCGGTCTGGAAGAAGGAATGATAATTTCACTTTCAGATGCGGCTAAAACATCCGCTAAATAGTTCACAAATTTAAATCTATCTTTTGAATATGATGCAATCAAAACTGATTATTTCTCTTCGAAATATTAAAAAAGATTATCCGATAGGTGAAACTTCATATCAGGCCTTGAAGGGAGTATCCTTTGATGTTCATGAAGGAGATTTTATTTCCATCATGGGACCTTCAGGATCAGGAAAGTCGACGCTTATGAATATTATCGGAACACTGGACAGCGCAACAGAAGGAAAATATATTTTTAACGATTCAAATATTACCAATTATACCGAAGACGAACTGGCTAAAGTGAGAAATGAAAAAATAGGATTCGTATTCCAGTCGTTCAACCTCATTCCAAGAGTAAGTGTCTATAACAATGTGGAAAGGCCGATGATTTATAGTAGAAAAATTCCACGTTCCCAAAGAAGAGAGCGAGTTATTTCCGCCTTGAAAACAGTCCATTTGGAGGATAAAGTGGATAATTTGTCCAATCAGCTTTCGGGCGGCCAGATTCAACGAGTAGCCATTGCCCGAGCCTTGGTAATGGATCCGGAAATTATTCTGGCCGATGAACCGACCGGAAATTTGGACAGTGCTACATCCCATGACGTAATGCTTTTTTTCCAGGAGCTTAACAAGGAGGGAAAAACCATTATCCTGATCACCCATGAACCGGACATCGCCGCTTTCGGAAAAAGGACGATTGCTCTCAAAGACGGACTTATTGTCGAGGATAAAAATAATGGATTAACTTAGAATTTATAAAAATTATGAGTTTTTTGGATGCATTTAAAATTTCATTTTCATCATTGTTACACAATAGGCTAAGGACAATTTTAGCAATGTTGGGAATCGTAATTGGAATCGCTTCGGTTATTCTTATCATTTCCATTGCTAATGGAGCAACTTCTTCGATCACCTCGCAAGTGTCTTCCATGGGGGGATCAAATCTCTTGACTATAATGCCCGGAAACCGATCCAAAGGACCGGCGCAAGGTGGAGGAAACGTTAAAACATTAACCTACGCCGATGCCCAGTATTTTAAAAACAATAATGATTTTTCCAACATTAATGCCGTTTCGGCTGTAGTTCAAAGCAACGCGCAGGTAATTGGAAACGGGGAAAATATGAATACCGCAGTTCAGGGTGTTTCAGCCAGTTATTTCGAAATGCAAACCGTATCTGTTGATTTAGGGGAATTATTCAGTGAAGAAGACGAGAATTTTTATTCAAAAGTGGCAGTCATTGGACCTAAAGTTGCCAGCGAACTTTTTGGAGAAGGAGCCGACCCAACCGGTCAAATTATTCAAATAAAATCTCAGCTGTTCAGGGTAGTTGGAGTTACTAAAGCCAAAGGAGGCAGTGGAATGTTAGACCCGGATAAAACTGTTTATGTTCCGGTAACTACGGAGATGAAAATTATTTTGGGGCAGGACTATGTTCAAATGTTTCAGTTGTCAGTTGCAGATCCCAAAATAATCGATCAGACTGCTTCGGAAATAAAACAGGCTCTGATTGAAAGGCATGGGATAACTAACGAAGCGAATATCGACTTCAGCATTACCAGTTCCAAAGAAATACAAGAAACACTGAGTAATATTACGGGAACGCTGACGGCAATGCTAGCCGGAATTGCCGGCATCTCACTTCTCGTTGGTGGTATCGGAGTAATGAATATCATGCTGGTAAGTGTTACGGAAAGAACCAAAGAAATCGGACTCTTGAAAGCTATCGGTGCCAAAAGAAATGATATTTTGCTTCAATTTTTGATTGAAGCGGTGGTGCTGACTATTACCGGAGGAATTATTGGAATGATAACCGGAGAAGTTTTTTCATACGTCGCTTCTATTATTATCAAGATTCCTTTTGTCTTTCAGCTTTACCCGATTCTTTTGGCTGTTGGCGTGTGTGTTACAATCGGAGTTTTTTTCGGACTATATCCTTCTCAGCGTGCGGCTAAATTAAATCCTATTGATGCGTTGAAATATGAATAATTTTTTATAAGTACGAGTATGCGTATTCTTCTAATCTCCGATCACGCCGATCCATTGGCGGAAATCGGCTCAAAAGAAGCGGGAGGACAAAATATCTATGTTTTTTATCTGGCAAAATTTTTGTGCAAACTTGGAATTTTAGTTGATGTATATACGCGTTGGGACAGGAAAAACAAAAAAGAAGTTGTTAAGTTTAACAATCATTTGCGAATCATAAGGGTGAAGGCAGGTCCAAAAAAGTATATTCCGAGAGACGATTTTTTGGGTGTTATAGATGAATTTGCGGATAATGTACTAAAAAGAATAAAAAAGGAAAAAATAAATTATGATATAATTCATACAAACTACTGGTTTTCAGGACTTATTGGACTCAAAATTGCCTTGATCATCAAAAAGCCACTCATTCACATTTATCATTCTATCGGACAAGTCAGATTTGAAAGCTTGAAGAATTACAAACTTCAGGAAATCAATAATGAATTTTTCAAGCAAAGAACAATTTCCGAAAAAGAAATAGCCCAAAAAGCGGACAGAATAATTGCGACCAGCCCGGTGGAAAAAGAAATTATCAAAAATATTTTCGGCATCAGGGAGAAAAAAATAAAAACCATAACCATCGGCGTGGATACGAAAATATTCAGACCGATAAAAACCGAAAGAGCCAGAAAAATGGCAAAAATAGAAACTAATGGAAAAATCATTCTTTATGTTGGCAGGATTGAATGGAGAAAAGGAATCGGAACCTTACTGTATGCTTTTCGCGAAGTTATTAAAAATCACCCGAATACCAAGTTGTATATTATTGGCGGAGGCAAAAGCAAATCAGCAAGAAAACTGGAAGAGGCTGAATATGAGCGACTGAAAAAAATCTCTCAAGAACTGGGAATAGAAAAGAGAATAAGCTTTTTAGGACCCAAGAAGCAGAACGAATTATATAAATATTATTCAGCTGCTGACGTTTGTGTCATTCCATCTTATTACGAGCCTTTTGGGATAGTCCCTCTGGAATCAATGGCCTGCGGAACTCCTGCGGTTGCTTCACGCACGGGAGGATTACAATATACCGTGAAAGACAAAATAACAGGATGCCTTTTCAAACCGAGAAACTATGTAGATTTAGCCGAAAAAATAAATATTGTTTTAAAAAACGGAAAAGACTTTTATGCCGGAAATTGTTTAAAACGGATCAGTGATGAATTCCAATGGGAAGAAATAGCCGACCAATATGATAATTTTTTTAATCAGTTAATAAACAAAACAAAAAAATGAAAATTGCAATAGTAGCGCCATTTGAGGAAAGAGTTCCTCCGCATAAATATGGCGGAACGGAACTTGTCGTCTATAATTTAACGGAACAGCTGGTTAAGATGGGTCACGACGTCATTCTTCTTGCGACTGGTGATTCACAAACAAGCGCCAAGCTGGAAATTATTTTCAAGAGATCACTTCGAAGCATTCCCGATCTTACGGATATGAAATTAAGAGAAGCTTACAAATTTATGGGAATAGGAAAAGTGGTTACATATTTGAATGAAAATGATTTCGATATTGTCCATAATCATATCGGTTGGCGACTGCTTCCCTTTGAAAAAATTATCAAATGTCCGATAGTCACGACTCTTCACGGACCTCTGGATGTTCCTTATCAGCAGAAAGTTTATGGTGAATTCAGCCAGTCGAATTACATAAGCATCAGTATGAACCAAAGAAAACCGATGCCGGGACTCAATTTCGTGGCCAATGCTTACAATGGTCTGGATATGGAAAAATTCAGGCAAAATTACAAGCCAAAAGATTACTTCGCATTTCTTGGCAGGATGTCTCCGGAAAAGGGGCCGGTTCAGGCTATAGAAGTGGCAAAAAAAGCGGGGGTAAAACTAATTATGGCAGCTAAAGTTGATCTGGTTGATGAGGAATATTTTAAGAAAGAAGTAGAGCCATTGATTGATGACGATCAGATTAAATTTATCGGGGAAGTTGACCATGAAGAAAAAGTGGAATTACTTGGAAACGCCAAGGCCTTGATTGCTCCGATTCAATGGGAAGAACCTTTCGGTTTGTTTTTTACCGAAGCAATGGCTTGCGGGGCGCCTGTATTTGCAATGAGACGAGGATCCGTTCCGGAAATAATAGTAGACAAGAAAACCGGATTTATTTGTGACAGCGTGGATGAAATGGTGGAGAAGATAAAAAGAGTTGATGAAATTGACAGAAAGGATTGCTTCGAACATGTTAAGAAAAATTTTTCTTCGGAAAAAATGACGAAAGATTACATTAAGGCTTACGAAAAGGTAATGAAAAAATAACGCCTATAAGCAAGCTACTTTATGTTTAACTTCAAAAAAAGATATTCAGGCATAAGCCGAAATGTGGTTATTCTTGGAGTTGTCAGTTTGCTGACGGATCTTTCTGGGCAGATGGTTTTTCCATTGCTCCCTCTTTATATTACCTCAGTTTTGGGTGGCGGAGCGGTAGCTGTTGGCCTGGTTGAAGGAGCGGCCGAAGCGGCCGCCTCGCTTTTAAAAGTCGTTTCCGGCTATTGGTCGGATAAAATAAAAAGCAGGAAACCGTTTGTTTTTTTTGGCTATACCCTTTCGGCTATAATGAAGCCGGTCCTGGCTTTTTCCGGCAGTTGGTTTTCCGTGCTACTCATCCGAATATTAGACCGAGTAGGAAAAGGTTTGCGTGACGCGCCACGCGACGCTATTATTGCCGAATCTAATAATCAGGCAACATTAGGCAAGGCTTACGGATTCAACCGGGCGTTGGATGGGCTGGGTTCAGTTGGCGGATCAGTATTGGCATTTTTGCTGCTTCCGGTTTTTGGTTTTGTAAACTTATTTAAGCTAGCCATTATTCCCGGTTTAGTTTCGGTGGGGGTGATTTCTTTGGTAAAAGAACCGGAAAGAATTAAAAAAGTTGAGAAAAAAATTTCCTTGAAAGTAGGATTTGGCGAATTGACGCGCGAGTTAAAAATATTTATTCTGGTTGCGACAATTTTTACACTGGGAAATTACAGCTATGCTTTTTTGATGCTTCGGGCGAAGGCGGACGGACTGGGAGATGAAAAAACTATCATGCTTTACGCTCTTTTTTATTTAGTCTACACCCTTTTGTCTATGAAAGCCGGATCATTGTCCGACAAATTTGGCAGAAAACCGATAATTTTGGCCGGATACGGAATGTTTACTCTCTTATCTATCGGGCTTTATTTATTTGGCGGTGTTACATTTACAATAATTTCGTTCATACTTTTCGGAATATTTTTTTCCTTGATTGATGGCACTCAGCGGGCATTCGTTTCTGATTTGTCACCGGCTCGTCTCAAGGGAACGGCTCTGGGAACTTTCCATACGTTTACCGGTTTAGCGGCTCTCCCTGCCGGATATATTGCCGGAGAACTTTGGACAAAAATAAGTCCGGAAGCGACGTTTTTGTTTGGAGCTATAATCGGGAGTGTTTCCATTTTGATTTTTTACTGTTCACTGAGCAATTGTAAAATTAATTATAATAAAGCATAAAACTAATTTTCTATTAAACAAAAATGAAATATAAAAATCTTACATCGGAAGAAGTTGAAAGAAATCAAATCAAGTTTGGAAAAAATGTTTTGCCGGAAGAAAAAACCGTTCCGGCAATCAGGCTTTTTCTGGCGCAGTTTGCCAACCCTTTAGTTTATATTCTTTGTTTTGCCGCTCTAATATCTCTCTTTCTTCATAAATATTTTGATATAGCACTCATTCTCTCTGTTGTTGTTGTTAATGCTATTATGGGATTTTTTCAAGAGAATAAGACGCAAAAAACTTTGGCGGCTCTCAAAAAATTGGTAAAACCGAACGCTAAAGTTTTGCGCGACAATCAAAGACAGGATATTGAAGCGTCAGAATTGGTTCCGGGGGATGTTGTTTTTCTCGCTGTCGGAGATAAGATTCCGGCTGATGGAAAAATTTTAGAATCAATCTCTTTTCTGATTAATGAAGCTATCTTAACCGGTGAAAGTGAGGCGGTGGAAAAAAAAGAAGGGGAAGAAGCTTATATGGGAACGATTGTTTCTTCCGGCCGGGCGGTAATGCAAGTGACGAATATTGGCATCGCGACAAAAATCGGAGAAATTGCCGAAACCCTGAAAGATACGCAGCAGCCGATAACCACTCTCCAAATCCGTTTGAAAAAATTGACCCAAAATTTAATTTACATTTCAATTTTCTTGGCGGTCTTGGTATTTATTTTTGGTTTTGCAACCGGCCGGGATTTTTGGCAGATGGCCGAACTTTCCGCCATTCTTTTGGTGGCGATTATTCCCGAAGCCTTGCTTATTGTTATTACTTTGGTATTGGTGCTGGCAATGCGTGACAGCCTGAAAAGAAAAGCGCTTATCAGGAAAATTTTAGCGGTGGAAACTTTGGGATCGGTTACGACAATTTGCACGGATAAAACCGGCACGCTCACAGAAGGAAAAATGAAGATTGTTGAAACTGATTTTTCCGACCAAGAGAATAGTTTTTTGGCAATGTGTCTTTGCAATGACAGGAGTGATACTGTGGAAATTGCGCTTTGGGATTATCTGGATGGGTTAAAAGATTTTGACCAGCAAGAAAATTTTGATAAATATAACAGAGTTTTTGAAATTCCTTTCGGCAGTGAGCATAAATTTATGCTTACAGCCAATCATCTTTCAGATGGCAGCGGCAATCATTTTATAGCCATCAAAGGAGCGCCGGAAGTTATTTTGAAAATGTCTAATTTGAGCGAGGAAGATAAGAAAATAATAACATCCAAAATTCACAGATGGGCAGAAAAAGGACTAAAGGTGCTGGCATTGGCTCACAAAAAAATATCGCAGGAGGAGATAGAGGAAATAAAAAACAAAAAAATATCCGGATTTGAGTGGAGTGGAATAGTTGGTCTTTGGGATCCGCCGCGAAAAGAAGTGAAAGAAACGCTGGCGATCGCCAGGGAATCGGGGCTAAAGATAAAGGTGGTGACTGGTGATTACCACCGCACGGCAGTAAAAATTATGGAATCCTTGGGAATGAAGGTTTCGTCCGGCGAGATTTTAAAAGGAAGCGAATTGGAAGAATTAAGCGATGAAGAATTAAAAAATAAAATTACCAACATTTTGTTATTTGCCAGGGTAACTCCGGAGCAAAAACTGAGGATAGTTACCGCTCTTCAGGAACTGGGAGAAATTGTGGCTATGACCGGAGATGGCGTAAATGATGCGCCAGCGCTCAAAAAATCCAACATTGGAATAGTAGTGGGAGATGCTTCGGAGGTAGCTAAGGAAACCGCCGATCTTATACTTCTGGACAATAATTTCAAAACGATTATTTCCGCAATTGAAGCCGGAAGGTTGGTCTTTGAAAATATCAAAAAGATAATCTTGTTCATCCTTTCCAATTCTTTTGCGGAAGTAGTGGTTATTATGGGTGCTTTGATTTTAGACTGGCCGTTTCCTCTTACAATCGTTCAAATCCTGTGGCTCCATCTTCTGTGCGACGGGCCGGAGGATTTTATTCTGGGTTTCGAACCAAAAGAAAAAGAAACAATGCTTGATGGACCCAAAAGAATGGACGAACCGATTTTTGGAAAGCTCAGTATTTTTTTGACTGTAGCAATATCTCTTCTCTCCGGCCTTATCTCTCTCGGCTTTTTCTGGTACTTCGGTTTATATCAAGGGAATGTAGCTCTTGGTCAGACAATGGCTTTTATGTCGCTGGCTTTCAGCTCTGTTGTTTATATTTTTTCCTGCCGGACGCTTCGCAAACCGTTTTGGAAATATGAAAATTTTTGGTCCAATAAATGGCTTTTTGCGGTTGTGATTTTTAGTTTATTTTTAGCTACTATTATCACGTATTTTCCTCCGACCCAAAAACTTCTAAATCTGATTCCCTTGAATTTATTCCAATGGAGTTTGCTGGTGGCAAAAGCAGTATTGCTGGTTTTGGTTATTGAAATAGGAAAGTTAACGATGAAGCCAAAAAATAAAAAGAGTTGATGGAATTGACAGAAAAAATTATTTTAAACATGTTAGGAAATTTTTCTTCGGAAAAAATGACGAGAAATTATGTCAATGCTTTTGAGGAAGTTATAATTGAACAATAAACTTTGACAAGTAAAAAAATATAGATATGGAATCGAAAATAAAGAAAATTCTTGAAAGAATAGATTTGCTAAATGAAGCGTTAAGAAAAGAATATTCGCAGCTTGGGAAAAAATACGGATTTCTGATAAAACAGCGGAAGGTTATATTTTTAGAAAAAATCAGGGAAAGAAACAAAAAACTTCGCATACCTGCTTGGAAATACGCTATTCCAAAAAGTATCCGTCACTTTCTTTCCATGCCCTTTATTTATATGATGATTTTCCCTGTAGTGATCCTGGACATATTCATCACTGTTTATCATTGGGCCGCTTTTCCTCTGTATGGTATTCCGAAAGTCAAAAGAAGGGAATATATAGTTTACGACAGAAAGTTTCTTGATTATCTTAATGTTATCCAAAAAGTGAATTGTCTGTATTGCAGTTATGCAAACGGTTTCTTTGCTTATTCTTTGGAGATTGCGGCCCGGACAGAAAGATATTGGTGTCCGATTAAAGCTGCCCATAAACCGAAAGTTTATCATAATTGGTACAAGGATTTTGCCGATTACGGAAATCCCGAGGAGTGGAATCATAAATTCAACGACCAAAAAGCCTTTGAAGAATTGAAAAAAATATCTTCGGAAAAACAAAACAAATAAAAACAATTTAAGCATTTCCAAAATTTGCCGACAATCACCTCCTTTCTAGGGAGATATTGGTAAAATCGTAGAGCATTACACGCAAAGACACTCGGGTCAAACCAAGTGTTGTGGAATGTGGATTTTACCCGCTGGTCGTACCCGCCTCATCGGCGGAAACAGCAAAGGCCTAACAGAGCAAAATAATCTGTAGATGTAGGACTTGTACAGCTTACACATAGATTCGATTTTGGACTAATCGCAAAAGGTTGAGATATACACTTTTGGACTTTTATCCACCGAAGCTCGTAAGGGCGTAGGATGAAATAGTAAAAGTTTGTAAAAAAAGGGAAATATGTGAAACTGAAATACCTATGCTTAGGTGTTTTTGTTTTTTATATTTCTTTTTTCTATTTTTTGGTTCTTTTTAAAAAAGGGAGATAGTAGCATGAAAAAGTTAATTTTTCGTCTGGCAATTATTGCTGGCTCGGTAGCTTTCGCTGTAGTCAATTTTGGCTATGCGTATATTCGATTATTTTAATTGATAATGCTTTGTTGAAGGGAGGTGGGGAATTGAAAGTTTTAACTTTTTGCAGGCTTGCTTGTGCGGCTGGATATTTTGTATTCGCAGTTTATGGGGCATAGCCCCAGAAAATCAACCTGACACAGCGATGTCAGAACCCCCGTCTGTTTCTTGGACGGGGATTTTTTTTATGGGACAGAAGATAGGGTCTCATTTTAGCTTATACTCATTCCACTTTTTGTGCTATCATTGATGTGTGAGTAATAAAAAAGTAATTATTAACAAAAAAAACATATGCAAGGATTTAATGTCAACATCGAAAAGGACACTTTAGAAAACACTGATTTTCGTCGGGTGCTCTATACCGGAAAAAACAGTCAGCTCGTGCTCATGAGCCTGAAACCGAAAGAAGAAATTGGGATGGAGGTGCACGCAGAAAACGATCAATTCTTTCGTTTTGAAAAAGGGGAGGGAAAATGCATCATCGATGACAATGAGTATGAGCTGAAAGACGGCGTAGCGATTATTGTTCCAGCTGGTGCCCAGCACAATATCATTAACACTTCCGAGACCCAAGATTTGAAAATGTACACAATTTATTCTCCAGCGCATCACAAAGACGGTATTGTCAGAGCCACTAAAGCCGAAGCTGAGGAAAATGAAGCTGAGTTCGATGGTCAAACAACGGAATAGTTTTTCGTGGCTACGGGATAATTGTATGCAAAATTTCCTCAACCAAATGTTTAAAAATATCCGGAAGATTTTTTCTGGCTACAATTTGTTCTGGCATTTTTTAGCTATCGCGCTCACCTATATTATCGTCGCAACTGGATTTGATTGGAAGTTTTTTCTCTACGCCGTCACTGTGACTTGGCGCGCTAATTTTTATCCTGCTTTGGCGTTAGGGGGCGTTTTGCCAATTTTTCTTCCGCTAGGATTCATTTTGGTTGGTGTATTTGCGAAAAATAAAAAAGCTTTAACTGCAGGGTTAGTGGTGGCGCAAGCAGCGCTGCTTGGCGTGCTCATTTCCAGTTTCTACAAAGCCTTCACGGGAAGAATCCAACCGCCTGGACACTCGCACTCGGCAATCGTTGATAGTAGTAGCTTAGTGGATATTAGTCATCAGTTCCAGTTTGGCTTTTTGCGTCATGGCGTTTTTTGGGGCTGGCCGTCATCACACACGACCATTGCTTTTGCTATGATGATTGCTATTTGGGTCATGTTTCCCAAAAACAAAATTATCCGCTTTATCGCCCTGGCCTATGCTTTCTATATCGGCATCGCCGTGGCCATGACCAGTATTCATTGGTTTTCTGAATTTGTGGCCGGCGCCATTATTGGAACAGTGATTGGGGTGGTCGTGGGTAAATGTTTTGGAAATAAGCAGTAGATAAAAAATTAAAATTTGTGCTATAATAAACTCAAATCTAATTTTTAAACTTAAAAAAATGAACAGAAACAAATTAATTGCCATTGTGGGTGGGGTAATTGTGCTGGTGCTTCTCGCGCTATTTTCAGTGATGGGCTATAGACATAAGAATAATTTGAATGGGCCAATGTCAGTCGGGGATAGTTTTGATGTCAATTCGACGGAAAGCCTGACGCCGGCTCCCATGCGTGCTCAAGCTTTGCCCGGATCTGGTGGTGGGACAATGGGCAAGATGGCCTTCGATAGTGGTGTGATGATGCAAGATAATCAGGAGGCGCCCGCAATGGAGGCGACAGATAAAAAAGTGATTAAAAATGGCGATTTGACTTTAAAAGTGGACAAGGTTGATGGGGTAATCGGGGAAATCGAAAAAATTGCCAAAGATAATGGGGGAGATTTGTTTTCTTCCAATTTTTTCCAAAATAGCCAAGCGCAAAAAAGTGGTACGCTTTCAGTCAAAGTGCCGGTGGCCAATTTTGAAAAAACTTTTAGTGAACTAAAAAAAGTGGGAAATGTTGTGGTGCGCGAATCGACTAGTGGGCAAGATGTAACGCGAGAATATCAAGATTTGGAAAGTCAAATCAAAAACAAGCAAGCGGAAGAACAGGCCTATCAAAAAATTCTCGCTCAAGCGCAAAAAGTTAGTGACATTTTGGAAGTGACTGGAGCGCTTTCCCGTGCGCGAGGAGAGATTGAGTCCTTGCAAGGCACGTTGCGCTATTTGGCAGCGCAGACGGATCTGGCCACCATCACACTCAATTTGTCAGAAGATACCAACATCACACTGTCTGATTCTTGGCGCCCGCTTCAAGTGGCCAAAAACGCTGTGCGATCACTGCTAGTAAAAGTGCAAAACTTCGTTGACTTTATAATCATTTTCCTCATCACATTCATCCCAACCTTTTTGCTCTATCTACTCCTCGCCTGGGTGGTCTATAAACTTGGCCGAGGCATCTTCGAGAAGTTTTTCCAAAAGAAAACTGAATAATAATCTTTTCTATCCCCAAAGTTGCGAGATAAAAAAGTAAATCGAAAAAATAACCAACATCAGACCAAAGAGCAGTTGGATGGTATTGGATTTTGTTTCCAGATTAGTCCTTGCTCCAATGTACGCCATCGGGATAACACCAATTGCCATGGCCGCGCTGATTCCCAAGTCAATGTGTCCCAGTTGGTAATGGATGATACAAGCCGGAATAAACATTACCAAGACAGTCACAAGAGAAGTCGCAATGGCTTCTTTTATTTTCATCTTAAAAAGCAAAACATAAGCGGGGATAAGCAAAAGTCCGCCACCGTTAGCCAGAATGCCGGAGATGCCACTAGCAACAAAAGCCACAAGGAGGATGTAGACTGCATCAACTGGTTTTTCTTTTTGGTAATTTTTATTGATTTGATTGTTGTGAAATCTTTTATAAATAAAATTCAATCCCACAAAAAACAAAATCAAAGCGCTAAGGAGCATGAGCACTAGGCCGGAAAATTTTCCAGATAAATAGGATCCAAAAATTATGCCTGGCACGCCTCCCAAAAGGCTCCATTTCAAAATATGTTTATCCACCAAATGCTCTTTCCAATAGACGGCTAGCGCAATGGCAATTGTGAGCAGCGCCGTGGGCAAGGGACTGCCCAAGGCAACATACTGAGGAACATGCAAAAAGACACGCAAAAGCGGTGTGTCAATACTACTGCCACCAATGCCAAAAAAAGCGGAGATGAAGCCAGTGATAAGACCAATAATAACTGCGCCGATAGTCATAATTTAAAAAATATTTTTTTAAGCTAGTTTAATTCTAATCTAATCCGCTAGCAATGGCAATGTCAAATATGCCCTAGTCAGCTCTATTTGATTGACAAGCGCGCTATTTTGTTGTATCCTACAAATCTCAAGAGAGTGTTTCTCTTGGGGGATGTTCTTTTAACCGGCAATAATCAAAGGATTATCGCCCAAAATTTATTACCCCAAATAGAGGAGATTTTAGTAGTGGACTTAGCTAAATTTAAAGAAGTTTCAAAAATGAGCAGGGATGAGTTTATGGAATATATTGCTCAGCCAGATTCTGGCTTGGAACCGAAGTGGGATGGTATGTTTGATTTCGTGATTAATGAGCTAGATGATCGATCACGACGAATACTCAAAATCATGTTTCCCAACGCGCAGTCAGATGATGATTTTGAAGAAGCATTTGAGAGGGGTCTGTTTAAAGACTAAATAGTCGCTTCTCACTACTAAAAAATTCTTGCTCGCTATCACGGGCTGATTGATACTAAATAAAAAGGGAGTTATTCGCAATGCGGATAGCCCCTTTTTCTTTTGCCAAGATAGTTTGACCGCAAGCCCAAACTATGCTACAAATTAATTCCATAGTTATTTAAAAACTGAATAGGTCTTTTTGGACTATTCCCCAGATAAACTTATAAAAAAAGGAGAATGCCTGGTGGACACGAAAGCAACCTGAAAATTCCGCAAGTAGTTAACATCACTCACATCAACAAAAAGAAAAAAAGGAGTAGGTATGGAAAAGCAAAGAAAAATCAGATTGTTTGTAGTAGCGGCAATGGTTGTTGTTTGTCTGTTTTCCCTGTCTGGGAACTCTTTGGCAGACGACTATCTTGGGACTGATTGGTGGGTGAAAGTCAGCACCGAAAGCGTTCCCTGGCTAAACGGTAGCTTTACGGTTGCCGGCTATGACCGTTGGGGAAACCATTTTTCCCACACGGGGAATAAGATTCAAATTGGGCGCGGACCGGAGTTGGGGGTGTTTTATGTGACCGGCTCGACGCGGTTGACACTCTCTGGCTATAATTTTGGGAGCAATTTCTATCCTGTTTCCATGTCTAGCACAGGAGCGCCAATTCTCAATGGTGGCAATATCGAAGTTTCAACAAATGGGGAAAATCATCTGACAATTAACATCCAAAACAGTCCAGCCCTGGGACAAGTCAACACGAAAATTGTTTTTGATGGAGTATCAAAGGCAACTGTGTCGAATGCTTTGGTCGCCAAAATCACCTCATCATTGCAAAACAATGGCTGCTCGGAAATCATGAGCAGCTATATGGTAGACGGTGTCGTGCACAGCGTTCAACCCTCAGCCCAGGCGATCAATGAGGACTTTAATTGCTCAGAGATTTTCGGGGCGATGGGTGGCGGAACCTTGAATGCTCCGTCGATGTTCATCCGTATGCCCCAGGGATTATGGAGTGGATATTTCCAAAAAGATTCGAGTGTTAATTCCTCGGATGACAATGTCTATTTGGCCATTGATCAACCAGTCTCAAACTATACAGTTGAAGTCTGGGATTATTGCGCCAAGCTTAACGCGGATTTTAGCATTGACATTCCTTGTGTTAACGTCGGAGGGGGGTTCTATCGTATTCGACTTGATTATGCAAATCAGGTCGACTCTCCTTTGCTCTGGAGACTGAGGGATATTTATCCCGCGGGAAATAATTACAATTCAATCCCGATCGACCTCGATCTCGAGTTGGTAATCCCGTATATCAATCTGGCAAACGGGATAAACTATGGTATCGGATTGTCTTATTCCGGGGCCGACGCCGCTGGTTATTATTGGCAGATTACCTCGGCAGTGCCAAACGCTTGCAATACCCAATGATCCAATGAGTGAAATCTATCACTCAGTACAAAAAAAGGCGGTTGAGGTCTCACTTCAGCCGCCTATTTAATTAAAAAAATTAGCCTTTGCTAATCTGCTAGTAATGGCAATGCTAAATGGGGTTTGCTGAGAAACTTGACTAATAGACTGACCTGTGCTACAAATAAATTTCAAAGTTATTTAAAAACCAAATAGGTCTTTTGGTTGATGAAGCTTTTTCAGTTTCCATTCCTTGAGCGTGGTGCCCAAGGAAGACGGAAGATGGGTTGAAAACTTGAAATGAGGAGTAGTTACTATGTCTAGAAAAATGAGTTTGGTGGAAATTTTTTGTCAGAAGCTGGTGTCATTTTTGTCAAACAACCAAAAAATCAAGGAGGATAAGCGGGAGGACAAAGTCAAATTAAGAAAAGATGTTGAGCAGGAGGACAAAGTCAAATTGAGGAGAGATGTTCAGCAGGAACTGATTTCAGTTAATTCGTTTGAAAATTTTCTTGCTGAACGGATGACTGAGGAGCTTCAAGTGCTTCTTGATAATGAAAAAATTAAGCTCAGTGATAGAGAGCGGGAGGAGGTTGTTTCAGCAAAAAAAAGTTTGAAAAAAGCGCAAGATGAGTTAGTTGAGTTGATTAATGTCTTGGTCAAGAAGGAGGAATATGTCAAGAATGACCTTGATATGATCAATGCCAAGGGTAGTTTGATTCGCGAACTCTTCAGAAAGGCTCAATTTGTTCATTTGCAGGTAGTATCAGGCAAGAAATAATCGCAAAAAAAACAAAACAAGACACAAAAGACAAAACGTAAAAGACAAAAGACAAAGAAAAAAGTACACTGAGCTAGGCACACTAAACTAGTAAATAACAGTCGACTGGAATTGAACACAATTCTAAATGACTTGTTGATAAATTAAAGAAAGGAGTTATTCGCAATGCGGACGACTCCTTTTTCTTTTGCCAAAATAGTTTGACCACAAGCCCAAACTATGCTACAAATTAGTTTCACAGTTTTTTAAAAATCAAATAGGTTTTTTTGGACTATTCTGGATATATTCCATACACGAAAGGAGAAAAAAGAATGGAAAAAAGAATTATCGGTATGTCCACTGGAACGCTTTTCAAAAGTATTCCGCCCGTTTCATCAGGGATTATCAAGCTTCATAAAAGATTGGGAGGCGACGCAATTGAGATTGGCTGTCTTCGCAAAAAAGAACTTGTTGAATTAGCTAATCTTGACGCTGTTGACATTAATAAGCATTTTCAGCACGTTTCGTTGCATGCCCCGACAGATTTGAAATATAATCTGAATTTTGAGACAATGAGTGTTCTGGGGCACATTACGAGAGCACATAAGCAGTTTGATTTTAAATGTGTAGTGATTCATCCAGATGTTGTTGATGACTGGTCTGTTTTGAAAAACCTGTCTTTTCCAATCAGCGTTGAAAACTCGGATTGGAGAAAGGCAAGCTATCGAACCGTCTCTAATTTGGAACAGCTCTTCGAGCTTACCAACTTCGGTTTTGTTTTAGACCTTAACCACTGCTTCAGCAATGACCAGTCAATGAGACTGGCAGAACTGATGATTGAGAAGTTTCTTGACCGAATCAGCGAAATTCACCTGAGTGGTTTCGTGGAATATCATGAGCCACTTTTTATTACAAAACAACTCAAAATATTGGACGCTGTGCCCAAAGAAAGTAGCCTGCCAATTATCCTCGAAGGCGTTTGTGAAAACATGGATGATGCTCTGACAGAATTCAGGTATGTCAATAAATTCTTTAATGGCTGAAAAGGAGAAGTGATAATGACAAGAAAAGCAACGATGTTTATTATAGGCCTGATAGCAACGCCGTTTATTGCGATGGCTATCATTGGGTATGTTTATTTGGGTTTCTGGAAGACCGCACTGGCCTTTTTATTGGTTGCCGGTATGGTTGCGTCGGTTTTTTTCGGAGTTAAATCGGCCAAGACTTTCAGCTACAAAATTAAGAAAGTGAAAGAAAGCCGAAGGTTGAAACAAGACATTTGCAAACTAAGGAGGGAGGCATGAGATGAGAGAAATAAAAAAAACATGTGGGGTAAAAACGCGAATAGGGCTGATGAGCTTGACGGGGAAGCCAGGCTCAGTTGAAATGCCGGACGGAATCGTTCTTTCTTGTCCGCGGTGCGGGCAACTTCTGGCAGATAAGGGTCAGTGTCTGGCGGAGTTTATTATAGCTCCCTGTAAAGAATCGAAGACGGGATTTACGTTGGAGCTTTTAGCAGATTGCCGAGGCTGTGGATACAACGACGGTCCGCCAGCCGTCGATTTCTAAAAAAAGCCGCATTGTCGGCAAGCGTAACAGAGAGGTGTGGTTTTTCACACGCCCCTCTGTTTTTTATTCCCCAACCTCTTTTTCTAAACCACTCTTACTATTGACAAAAACACTTTTTTGCTATATCTTTTGTCTTAGCTTTTCGGGGAATAATTTCAACGATTAAAGCGCCGTTCTTTACCTTTTTTATAGGAGAATTACCCATGTTTAACTTTTTAAAGAGTACTAGTCAGAAGGAAGTTGAAAAACAGATTAGGGCCGCTCAAGAATCCATTGTTAACTTGAGTCGATCAGCTTTTCAACTCGCAGCTTCACTGAGAATGATTCCAATCAAAAGAACGCAAGATTTTTGCTATGATTTTTTGAGTCATTTGATTGATTGGCGGAAATATTCTCTAAGTGAAGATGAAATCGGAAAAATTCACTTGAGATTGGCTGATGTCGAGTGTTCCAAGGAGGATTTGCAGGAAATCCTAAACATCCTTAGAGCATTTGAATATGATGAAGCCACCATTCTCAGCTCTCTCGACGAACTCAGAAAGAGAACAGAAGATCAAAAAGCTTTTTGTCAGGAGCTGATTGAGAGGCTGAAAGTTCAGAACCCTCTCATGAATATGTTCTTTGCTGACATAATCTAAAATCCCAAGTTGCTAGGCGGATGTTTATGGAGGCGATCCGCTGGCAATAAATAACCAGAACCTTTTAAACCGTCATAAATCTTTAGGCGGTTTTTTATTTGGCTATTTTCCGTGCTATAATAGACCTAAGTCGGTTATAGGCAAAAAGAAGATGAAAAGAACAATCTACATCATACTCACCATGCTCCTGGGCCTACTTTTGGCTCGAATTGTGCATGGGCTGGCTGAGATTTGGCTTCTCGGCGAAATGTTTTCGGCAGGGGAATTGCCAGTGGCCTATGTTTTCCTTGGCATGCAAAGCTATCTGCCACCCTATTTTTCAGTCGGCCTATTTGGCTTTGGTCTCATTGGCGGATATTTCCTCGGCCAAACTTGGTGGCGAATAATCTACATCGAACATCGCCGTTGGCGGAAAGGGAAATAGGGTTTTTGAAGAAGCGGATGTCCCGTTTTTTCTTTTGCCAAAGCGGGGAAATGGGGGTAGAATAGGGGTGTACACAATTTATCTCGTTAAATATGAAATACTATATCATCATCTATTTTTTCGTCGGTATCTTCCAGGATTTTCTGTTGACTTTGAATTGGCGATATGTTGCCAAGCACAAAATCGCGCCAGCCGTTTCAATGTCTTTTCTTGTGACCATCACGACTATGCTTGTGATCTATAATATAATTGCTAAATTGGACGAAGAAAGAAGCGTCGTTGCAATCGTCATCTATGCCGCTGGTGTTGCTATGGGAACATTTTTGGGTATGAAATTTAAATATGGAATGGATGAGGAAAAGAAATAAGCTTATGTCCGAAATCAAAAAACTCACTGAAAAAATTTTAAAGTTTAGACGCGACCGAGATTGGGAGCAATTTCACACACCAAAAGATTTGGCTATCTCATTGTCTCTTGAAGCTGGAGAGGTTTTGGAACATTTTCAGTGGAAAAGTAAAGAGGAAATTGAAAAGCATATTACTACTAATAAGGAAGAGATTGGTGATGAGTTGGGGGACGTGTTTAACTATCTTTTGCTGATGGCGCATGATTTCAAAATCGATCTAGCTAAGGCGGCGGAAAATAAAATTAAAAAAAGCGCGCTGAAATATCCAATCGAAAAAGCGAGAGGGAGGCATACTAAATACAATAAACTCTAGATTTAGAGATAAATAGCTATTTCTAAGTTAGTTTACATCGGTATTGACAATATAAACAAAATGGCCTGTTTAGTTTATATTGAATTAAGATGATATATAGCAAAGCAAGCCCAAGATCGGCTTGTTTTCTTTACGAAAGCGAGTATTTGGAGTAGAATTAAATTAGGTTAAATCAGGTTGTTGACGAATTTTTGCGATATGATAGAATGGTGATATCGTAACATCTATTTTTATATTGCAACTTAAACTAATAAAAGATATGAAAAAAAACACATTGAAAAAAGAAGAAGCTATTAGATCTATTGTTTATGCATCAGTTGAATCTTTTGCCGTTGGGTTTCAAGGGAGGCATGAGGGCGAGTTAGAAGATCCCGAAGGAACGCTAAATATGAAAATTCATAATGTTTTCATTGCAGTTCTTGGTCCAGAAATACAATACTACACCGCCCTAGTGCGATCACTCGATAGTTCATTGGGTAATATGCTGGAAAAAATGGCTATCAATATCGCAAAATTGACTTATGAAGTCAAGCAAAATGTCGAAGGACCACTTAGTCTCAAGCAAACTCAAGATATGGCAGAATTGCTAGAAAAATATAAACGCAGAGAAATAACACCGCCAACGGCAAATGATTATCAATTTTTACGCGTCAAACCAGCGGAACAATCGCTTGTAACTAAAAGACATGATAGCGATTATTATTTGATTGATAAAGAAACGGGAGAAAACTTTTTGATTGAGTTGAAAATAGGTGGTGATTTGGACAATAAAAAAGCGAGATCGGAAAAAGAAGCTCTACTGGAGCAATTTGCAATCTTGTCAAACACATTACCTCAGGATACAAAAATAAAAATGTTTTTTGCAACCGCATATAATCGCTTCGGTGAAGGCAAGCCATGGAGACAGGAGCGTGTTCGGCAATATTTTTCAGATGACGAGCTTTTAATCGGGAAAGATTTTTGGGATTTTGTTTGTAAGTCAGATGATGGATATAATATTGTTCTTGAAGCTTATAAAGAAAAAGCGGATCTAATTAAAAATTCACTAGATTCAATTAAAAAAACTTATTTGGGATAATTATGCATCCACTTATTAAATGGCCTGGTGGAAAATCCAAGGAGTATGAGCAAATAAAAAATCTCATACCAAGACATACTCGCTATATCGAGCCGTTTTTTGGTGGAGGTGCTATATTTTTTAAACTTCAGCCAAAAAAAGCCATAATAAATGACATTTGTGTAGAATTGATTGAATTTTATCGTTTTATTAAGGGTGAAAATGATAAAAATGAATTTAAAAAATGCCTCTATGATTATGTTGATAATTGGGAGAAGATTCCGAAGTATATAAATATTTTTGAAAATGATTTTATTAAATTGTATGACGAATACAAAGATGATAAAAAAACAGAAAAAGAAGTTAAAGAAATAATAACCAAAAAACTCAAGGCAAAGGAGGATCAATTCAATGGTTTGTTTTCGAAACATTTTGCGCTTGATCCAAATAATTTACTTCAAGAAATCATCAAGAACTTAATTTCAAAAATTAGCAGAACCAAAAAGATTGAACAGGAGCGCGGTTCGTTGCCCGATGGTGATTTGCACAAAAATATCGAAACTGCTTTTAGGAGCGGATTCTATATGCACTTCCGCGATGTGATGAATAAAAACGGATCAAAATATAAAACATCTTTAGCTAAAAAAATTTCAAATTATTATTTTATAAGAGAATTTTGCTATGCTTCAATGTTCAGATTTAATGCTAGCGGAGATTTTAATATTCCATATGGAGGAATAGCATATAACAATAAAAACTTTAGAAGCAAGGCAGATTATGTTTTAAGTGATGAAGTTGGGAGTGCGTTTAAAAATACAAAAATTTTGAATACTGATTTTGAAAAAATATTTTTACAAAAAGATTTAAGCAAAAACGATTTTATTTTTCTTGATCCCCCGTACGACACTGATTTTAGTGATTATGAAAAAGCAAGTTTTGGCAAGAAGGATCAGGAGAGATTGGCAAAATGCTTATACAGCACTAATGCCAGTTTCATTTTAATTATCAAAAAAACTCCCTTTATCTATGATTTGTATAAGAATAAAAAAAGCATAAAAGTAGATAGTTTTGAAAAAACATATCTCTATAATATGAAAGGTAGAAATGATAGAGATGTTGAACATCTTGTAATTTATAATTTCTAGCCTATGGTTTATTCAGAAAATGATTTAATAATTCCTACACTGAATTATTTATTTCTTAATAAAGAAAAAGGACTAAAAACTTCTGAGCTAATCATTCTGCTTTCTGATGAATTAGAAATATCGGGACATGATAAAGAAATACTTGCAGGTAGAAGGGATACATATTTTAGTCAGAAAGTGAGAAATTTAGTTTCTCACCGAACCCTTGAGAGTAAGGGATTGGCAAAATACAAAAAACTTGGGAGAGATGGACTTCATGAGATAACTGATAAGGGAGAAAAATACTTATTAGAAAATATAAACAATTTCACCTTTATTTTTGATAATAACTTTAATGAAGTTCAGAGAAGGGATGTTATCGAAAAGGATTATTCAGATTTGATAATCGAAGAAGGTTTTACAAAATTTAGCCAAATAAAAACTAAAGCAAGATCAAGAAGATTAGTAGCGATTGCTAAAAAACATTATTCTAAAGACGGAAAAATTTATTGCTCAGCGTGTAATTTTAATTTTGAAAATTTTTATGGTGAAATTGGTAGGGGATATATCGAGATTCATCATCTAGAACCTATCTTTGCTAGAGAGAATAATTTTGAAAAGTCATTAAATGAAGCTATCGGTGGTGTTGTGCCAGTTTGTGCTAATTGCCATAAAATAATTCACAGAAAAAATGACCAATTATTATCAATCCCATCATTGCAAGAACTGATTCGCGTAAACGGCGTATATCAAAGATAAAAAATGCAAAAATACATAAACCAAATAATACATGGAGATTGCCTTGAAATATTAAAAGAATTGCCCAATAATTCTGTAGATTTAATTTTTGCTGATCCGCCATATTTTTTACAACTTCCAAAAGGCAAAAGATTGAAAAGGGCTAATGGCACTGAAGTTATTCCCGTTGATGATGAATGGGATAAATTCGAAAGCTACGAGGACTATGATAATTTCACGAAAAACTGGCTCAAGGAAAGTCAAAGAATACTAAAACCAACAGGAACAATGTGGGTTATTGGAATGTATCACAACATTTTTCGTGTCGGGACAATTATGCAAGATTTAGGAATTTGGTTTTTGAATGATGTGATTTGGGTTAAAACTGACGCTCTGCCAAATCTTAACGGACGAAGATTTACAAATAATCACGAAACACTAATTTGGGCAGTGAAAGATAAGACATGCAAAAACTATACATTCAATTATGAGCAAATGAAAATAATGAATGGCGGAAAACAAATGAAAGATACGGATTGGGTTTTTGGTTTATGCAGAGGAAATGAAAGATTGAAAGACGAAAATGGCGTAAAGGCACATCCAACACAAAAACCACTCAAACTAATTCAGCAAGTAATATTAGCAGCGAGCAAAAAAAATGACGTAGTCCTGGATCCATTTTTAGGAAGTGGAACGACTGCGTTTGTTGCGAAAGCGCTTGGTAGAAAATGGATTGGCATTGAAAAAGAAAAAAAATATGTAGATTTGGCAATTAAAAGAATTGATGGCGCTAGTTAAAGAAAAGTAGGCCATTAAAAGTATTAGGAGTAAAAAATAAACTCACTTTCCCCAAGAATGGTCTGATGCAAGATCAGTGTAAATTTTACAGGAAAATCAAATATGCCATATGCCCCAAAATCTTTTCCTGCTAAATCGGCAAGCTACTAATATAAATTTATGCAAGATGCGATAATAAAACAAGCTCCTGAGATAATACCGGTTTTAACAGATTCAGCAAATTTGGTAGTTAACATTATCCTTGCAACAATAACTTTCTTGGCTGTTTTAGTGGCACTTTTTCAAGAAAAAATAAAGGACTGGTTTAATTTGGCACATTTAGATTTGGATATAAATATGAATCCACCCGATTGTCATCAAATTGATCTTACTGATCAAAATGGTGTATTTATAAGTAAATGTATTTATCTGCGAATTAGAGTTGTAAACACTAAAGGAAAGGCAGCTAAAAATGTTGAAATAATAGCTTCAAATCTCTGGGAATACAATAATAACCGATATGAAATAGTGAAAACTTTCTTGCCTATGAATTTAAAATGGAGTCATCTGGGTAGAGTTAAAGAGATTATACCTCCAAAATCATTTAGATTTTGTGACTTAGGTCCAATCAGGCCATTTCAAAGAGGCGTTATTTTAAAGCTTGCTACTATAGTACAACCTAATCCCGTATCTGGTGGCGTTTTGCCCAATGTTATAGAAGCTGGAAAATACAAACTTGAATTATTGATAAGTGGAGACAATACGAAACCAAAAGTTTATACATGGACTGTTGAATTTTTGGATCAATGGTCTAATGATGAAACTACTATGCTGGAAAGGATAAATATTGAAAAAAATTGATTATGAATTAATCCCAGTCGAGGACCGTTCCCAACTAATTTAGCAGGTGTGATTTTAATTACATAATTATACATACAAAAAACCATGAACGCCAACGAACTATACCAAAAACTAGAAATTGATTTTGAGTTAGACAAATGCTCGGATGATTGGGGGCGGCTTGATCTGGGTGACTATGTAACTGAAAATTTCAAGCATCGCTATATGGGATTGGTTTTGGATAATGCGGAAGAAATTGAAAAAGTCTATACTGCTGTTTTCCCAAGCGACCTTGTCCTAAAATATATTTTGGACAAAGGAGAAAAGAATGTGCTTGTTCTCACTCATCATCCCATGATTTGGGATACGCAGAATCCTGGGTATCCTTTTGTTAATATCAATAAAGATTTTCTTCCCAAGCTAGCGGAGAGCAAGATTTCTCTATACACCTTGCATGTTCCTTTGGATAAAAATGGAGAATATTCGACTTCGGTTAACTATGCGAGAGCTGTTGGGATCTCTCAGGAGGAAGATTTTGCCAAATATTATGGGATATGGGCAGGAATAATCGGCAAGGCAGATTGCAACACGTTTGATGAATTAGCCCAAAGAGTGAGAGAGGCAGTTGGGCATGAGGTGGAGGTGATTAGGAATAATGCTAATAATGATATCAGCGGTCAAAATATTGCCGTTGTCGGCGGAGGAGGCAATGATTTGGATGTAATGAAAGAGCTTTTGGAAAAAAGCATCAAAACCTATGTCACGGGCGTGGCCAGTGCTTTTAGCGACTATCCGCCATCAGTTGAATTCGATCGTTTAGCCAAAGAACATGGAATAAATCTCATTGGAGCCTCCCACTATTCAACCGAAAAATTCGCCTGTATGCGGATGACTAAATATTTTGAATCATTGGGACTTCCAGCTGAATTTGTCGCAGATAAGCCAGACATGGGGGATATTACGTAATTCTAACTGCCTGCAAGCTCAATTGATTGAGATTGGGAGAAAAAATAACCACAAAACTTGCCAAGGAATTATTATAATGATACAATATCAGTATAATAAGTTTAAAACAAATAGTATGAAAAATAAACAAAACTCACTGGCTATCTTTGAAAATTTTAGGATCCGCCGTCACTACGACAAAAAGACGGAAACTTGGTATTTTTCGGTGATTGATATTGTGGCGGCCCTAACTGAGCAGAACGATTTCCAAGTGGCTAGATCGTATTGGAAAAAGCTTGCACAAAGACTTAGAGATGATGGAAGTCAAGTGGTGACAAAATGTCACCGGTTGAAAATGATTGCTCAAGATGGAAAAATGAGAGAAACTGATGTTGCCAATGTAGAAACTATTTTACGTCTGATTCAATCAGTGCCAAGTAAGAAAGCCGAACCGATTAAAATATGGCTAGCGAAAGTTGGATACGAACGAATGCAAGAAATGGTAGATCCGGAAAAAGCACTTGATCGTTCTCGTGAGTATTGGAAAAAGCAAGGGCGAAGTGAAAAATGGATTCAGCAGCGGATGATGGGGCAAGAAACTAGGAATAAGTTGACCGATTATTGGTCTGACAATGGAGTGAAAAAGGGGGATGAGTTTGCGATTCTGACTAATATCATTCACAAGGAATGGAGCGATTTTTCAGTCAAAGCGCATAAAAATCTCAAAGGACTAAAAACGCAAAATCTGCGTGATCATATGAGCGAAGAAGAATTAATCTTCACCGCGCTTGCGGAACTTTCCACGCGCAGGATTGCGGAGACGGACAAGGCAAAAGGCTTGGAAGAAAATAAGCTACCAGCCAAAAAGGGCGGAAAAATTGCCAAAGATGCGAGGATTGCACTGGAAGAAAAAACCGGCAAATCAGTTGTAACTGGTGAAAATTATTTGTCGAATAGGAAAATTAAAAAATTAGCAAAAGTTTAATTTTGTGGTAAATTGAGGATTGTTCTCGACCAATTCATAAAAGCCAGGCATGGGTGATATCGTGTAATTCTAACTGCTTGCAAGCTCAATTGATTGAGATTGGGAGAAAAAATAACCACAAAACTTGCCAAGGAATTATTATAATGATACAATATCATCATAATAAACTTAAAATAAAAAAGTATGAAAAACACAAGAATAATTTTGTTTGAGGGTAAAAAAGTTCGAACAGCCTGGCATAATAATGAGTGGTGGTTCGCTATCGTGGATGCTATTGCCATTTTAACTGATTCTGTTAATCCGGCAGGCTATATCAAAGATATGCGGCGCAGAGATTTGCAGCTAAGTAAAGGGTGGGGGCAAATTGCCACCCCCCTTGCGGTGGACACTATTGGAGGGAAACAACAAGTCAATTGCGCAAATACGGAAGGGATTTTGCGAATAATCCAATCAATTCCATCTCCCAAAGCTGAACCTTTCAAGATTTGGCTAGCTAAGGTTGGTTATGATCGCATTAAGGAGATTGAAAACCCAGAGTTGGCAGCTAATCGCGCTCGCGAAATCTATCGTGCCAAGGGCTATCCGGAAGGCTGGATTGAAAAGCGGATGCGGGGGATTGAAGTGCGGGAAAGCTTGACTAGTGAATGGAAAAATCGCGGAGCCAAAGATGGCATTGAATATGCGATTTTGACTAATGAAATTTTGGGTGGAACTTTTGATATGTCGGCGGAGGAGTATAAAAAATTCAAAGGCTTGAAGCGGGAAAATTTGCGTGATCATATGGACGACCTTGAATTGATTTTGACAATGCTGGGCGAAGCGACGACCACGAGAATTCACAAAGACAGGGATTCAAAGGGATTCCAAAAATTGAAAGGCGATGCCAAGGAAGGTGGGGCGGTGGCGGGCAGCACCAGAAAGGATATTGAAAAAAGAACTGGCAATAAGATTTCTACCAAAAAGAATTTTCTTAATATTGGGCAAACTAAAAAAATTAAATAAAACACTATGAACGAAACAGCTAATTGGTACGCGCAAATAATCAAACCCACCTGGTCGCCGCCGGCTTGGCTTTTCGGTCCTGTGTGGACTTTTCTCTATGCTTTGATTGCCATTTCTTTTGGGAAGGTTTTTTGGATGTTTTTCAAAAAACAAATTCCCTTGCTGGTCGTTTTGCCTTTTGTTCTCAATCTGATTTTCAATTTTTCTTTTACCCCATTGCAATTTGGACTAAAAGGCAATCTTTTGGCGGCGATTGACATTGTGCTGGTGCTGGCCACGCTTATTTGGGCGATTGTGGCGATCCATCCTCACGCGCGCTGGATCAGCTACATTCAAATTCCCTATCTCCTCTGGGTCGCCTTTGCTACCGTACTGCAACTCACGATTACTTATCTAAATTGGAAATAATTAAATTAAAAAGAAACATATGTTCGAAAACTACAAGGCATACGTCAAAGACAATCCCAAGGGTCTTTGGTTTAAACAAAAAAGGTTTGGTTGGGGCTGGACGCCAGTTAAGTGGCAAGGGTGGTGCGTCATATTTCTCTATAGCTTACTGATTCTAAGTCTCGTGCTTGTTAGAGAAAAAGATATCCCTGGAAATCCTGATTCGGGAAGTAATATCTTGACATTCGCACTGCCAATCTTTGTCTTGACTATCCTTCTCATTATAGTTGCATATAAGAAAGGGGAAAAACCAAAGTGGAATTGGGGTTGGCCGAAGAAATAGTTTCTAAAAATAATGTTACACACAAAAGCAAGTAAATTTTTTCTAGTGGGGGCGATGGTGCTGTTTATTTTTGGCATTCTCTTTTTTCGTGCGAGAAATAGGGCTGGCAAGATTGCCTTGCCAGTGGCGCCGACTGTTCAGTTGGACAATGTTCCTGCTCAAGTGCAAACTCAGCCAAGCGTTGTCTCTGATGCGTCTGGCGCAATTGCGCCGGCGGATTTTTTGGCACCGCTTGATCGCGCCAAGGAGCGCATAACTAAAAAGCCATTTGGCATTCACATTACGCAAGCCAATTCTCCGGTGCAACCAGAAAGATTTTCCGGCTATCACACGGGGACGGATTTTGAAATATTTCCACAGGAGCTGACTGTGGCGGTTCCTGTCAAAGCGATTTGCACCGGAAAAATTATTGAAAAGCGTTGGGCGAGTGGTTATGGTGGTGTTTTGGTGCAGAGTTGCCAGCTCAAAAACCAACCGATTACCAGTATCTATGGACATTTGAATTTGACTAGTATCTCTCAAAAAATAGGGGACACTCTGACAGTTGGAGCGGTTATTGGCGAATTGGGTCAAGATAGGAGCACACAAACAGATGGCGAAAGAAAGCATTTGCATCTGGGAGTGCATAAAGGTGCCAACATAAACATCTTGGGCTATGTTCAAAGTCCAACTCAGCTTTCCAGCTGGATTGACGTTGCAACGCTCTTGCCTTGACAAATCCAGCCTTTGCGTGTATACTCAATAAACGTGACTGAAATCTCTTGGGTTTTATTTTTTTAGATTCTAATTTAAAAAACTTCAAAGTCGTAAGGCTTTAGCTAAAACTTTCGAGACAAATCCGCCCCATTTTTTAATTTTCATGGCGGAGTTAGTTATGTTTTAGCAAAAACTTTATGCAAAAAAGACAAATGGGTGGGAGAAACCGCAGTGGGCGTCGTCCCGGCAGTGCTTTCTCCAGCTCCCGACCAGGGAGCGGCAGGCGTTTTGCCGCCAAAAAAGGACGAGGAGAGCGAATCGATTTGGCGCGTTTCATTTCCAAGGCGGTAATCACCGAAGAAGTGGAACAATTTGTTCCGGAACATAAGTTCGCGGACTTTGCGATTGACGCCAAACTGAAGCAGGCTGTTATAAATCATGGATATGTTGAGCCGACACCGATTCAAGATCGCACTATTCCGCATATTTTGCGTGGCGTGGACTTGGTGGGCATTGCCAATACCGGAACAGGAAAGACAGCCGCTTTTCTTATCCCGCTTATTAATAAGGTGGGACTTTCACCAAACGAATTGGTGCTGATTATTGTGCCAACAAGAGAATTGGCAATTCAAATTGACGAAGAGCTGAAAGCGTTTGTGCGCGGTCTGCGCATCTTTTCAGTTTGTTGTGTGGGAGGGATGAATATCGGTCCACAAATCAACCGCTTGCGCATGGAGCACAATTTCATTATTGGCACACCAGGACGCTTGAAAGACTTGATTGAAAGACGCAAGATCACTCTTTCTCAAATTCGTACGGTTGTTTTGGACGAAGCTGATCGCATGCTGGACATGGGATTCATTGAAGATATGCGCTATGTGATGTCAGGAATGCCGAAAGATCGCCAAACACTCTTTTTCTCTGCCACAATGGCACCAAACGTGGAGCAAGTGATTAGGGAATTCCTAAAAGAGCCGGTTCGAATCTCAGTTAAAACCAGAGATACGGCCAAAAACGTTGATCAAGACATTGTGCGCGTGGAAAGGGGCAAAGACAAGGTTGATGTTTTGCATGATCTTTTGAATCAAAAAGAGTTGAGCAAAGTCCTGATCTTTGGACGCACCAAACATGGCGTGGAAAAACTATCTCGATTGCTCTCTGAACGTGGTTTCAAAACAGAATCAATTCATGGCAACAAGAATCACGCACAAAGACAAAGAGCCTTGGGATTGTTCAAAGATGATCGCGTGCAAATTTTAGTGGCGACCGATGTGGCAGCACGCGGACTCGACATTGCCGATGTGACGCATGTGATTAATTATGACTTACCAGAAACTTATGATGACTATGTGCATCGCATTGGACGCACTGGTCGTGGAGATAAAAAAGGAAAGGCACTAACTTTCGTAGAATAAGTTAAGAGAAAATATAAAAAAAATCGCGAATGTTCGCGATTTTTTTTTATTTTTGTAAAAATTATTTTTATTTTTAAAAAAAGACTTGCATAAAAAAATAGATGTAGTATAATTTAGATACAAAAATATTTTTGTAAAAAATTTATAAAAATATTTTTGAAAACAAAGGTCGAAAGAAAAATTTAAAAAGTAAAAACAGGATAGTTTCAAATAGGAAACACTGAAAAAAATAAAATAGAAAGGATGGTGAATTAAAATGGCAGCAAAGAAAAAAGCAGCAAAAAAAACAGCAAAAAAGACTGTAAAAAAAGTAACTAAGAAAAAAGCTACTAAGAAGAAAAAGAAAAAATAGTCTTTTAATGTGAGTTTTTTTGTTTGGGCAAGTCGCCTAAACAAGTAAGTTAGTCGAGTGCGAACAACGTTGTTATGTACAAAACAAAAAACCGTTAACATACGGTTTTTTGTTTGGGCTGTTTTTTGGCTTTGCTGCGCGCCTTCTAATCCAAGTTAATCTCGCAAATGCGCCATTTTCCGGCCAAATCCTTTTGAAAGTCAATTCGCGCGCCAGGCAGATATGCGACTGCTAAGAGTTTAAGCGCTGGCTTTTGTTCTGGGCTGATTTCCATGAGGCATGTAATATGCAACATGTAATAAATTTTTTTTAGGGCTTGAATTTGTTTTAGTAATCTCTTGTAATGACTAAGACCGTCTGCTCCACTAATTAGCGCAGACTTTGGTTCGAAGTTTTTGACAGTTGGCAGTGTGGCGGAATAAATTTCTTTGGAAAGATAAGGAAGATTCGCCAAAACTATCGTTTTGGAATTCCCAATTCCCAATTCCCAATTTCCAATTAGCGGATCGAGAAGATTTCCCTGCAAGAATTTTATTTTTACTAAATTATTTTTTTTCGCATTATATTTTGCAACTTGCAAGGCTTTTTTTGAAATATCCACACCAAAATAATTTATTTTTCTCTTTTTTAGATTTTTTGCAATAGAAATAATAATATTTCCCGATCCAGTGCCAACATCAATGATATGTATATGACCAGTTTTGATTTTAGTAATTACTTGCAAGGTTTTCTCAACTAACATCTCTGTTTCTGGACGAGGAATAAGCGTGTCGCGAGTTACTAAAAAATTCAAACCATAAAATTCCTTGTGACCTAAAATATACGCCAGCGGTTCATGCTTCAATCGACGCGTGATTAATTGTTTGTAATTTGTCTCTTGCTTCTTGGTTAATTCTATTTCCGGATGCGCCAAAACAAACTCACGAGATTTTTTGAGTTCGTGCGCTAGGAGAAGTTCCACATCAAGACTAGCTAGTAGTGGACGATATTTTTCTAAGATAGTTTGAATCGTTGTCATTAGAGCTTGCTCAGTTTCAGTTTAATTTCTTCTTCTTCCAACGCAGTAATGAGCGGTTCGAGATTGCCGTCTAAAATTCCGTTAAGATTGCTCCAGTTCATTTTCACGCGATGATCAGTCACGCGGTCTTGGGGAAAGTTATAGGTGCGGATTTTTTCCGAGCGATCACCCGTGCCGATTTGTGATTTTCTTTCCTCGCCAAGTTCTTTCGTGCGTTTTTCTTCTTCGGCTTGCAAAAGACGCGAACGAAGCACTTTCATGGCCTTGTCTTTGTTTTTCAGTTGTGATTTTTCATCTTGGCAAGAAACGATCATGCCAGTGGGCAAGTAGGTTATGCGCACGGCTGATTTTGTCGTGTTGACGGACTGTCCGCCGGGGCCAGATGAACAAAAGGTGTCAATGCGGATATCTTTCTCTTCAATCTTAAAATCAAACTCTTCGGCTTCCGGTAGAACAGCTACTGTGGCTGTGGAAGTGTGCACGCGTCCATTTTTTTCTGTCTCAGGAATGCGTTGCACGCGATGCACGCCGGATTCATATTTCATCTTGGCATAAACGCTCGCGCCGTTGATTTCGAAAACAACTTCTTTGAAGCCACCAATGCCGTTTTGATTGGAGTTGAGTAGCACCAATTGCCAGCGATTTTTCTCGGCAAAGCGGGAATACATGCGAAAAAGGCTAGCGGAAAAAAGGGCTGATTCGTCTCCGCCGGCTCCGGCACGAATTTCCACAATCACATTTTTGCCGTCATGCGGATCTTTAGGAAGGAGCATTGTTTCCAGTTGTTTTTCCAGGATTGCCTTTTCTCCAGAAAGCGCCACATTTTCTTCCATTGCCATTTGCTTCATTTCCGCGTCAGTCTCCGTGTTCACAATCTCCGCATTTTCACGCATGTTTTTTTCCACTTTTTCCAATTCCTCGATTTTATGGATAATCTCATTTAATTCAGCTTGCTTCTTGGAAAGAGTAGTCATTTTTTGGGTGTCAAAAACCACCGCAGGATTACTCAACTCCTGGGCAATTTGGGCATATTCAGCTTTAATTTGTTCGATTTTATCGCGCATAATTGTTTTATTACTTTTTGTATTGTATAATCAATTGGAAGAATAAGCAACCATTAAAGGCAAAACAAAATCAAATAGCTGTGTATAACGTGAAACTGGAAAAATTTGAAGGGCCATTGGAATTGCTCTTGGAGCTGATTGAAAAAGAAAAACTGAGTATTACTGAGTTGAATTTGGCGCGGGTAACCGACCAATATCTAGAGCATATTCGTGACAATCAAGGTATTCACCTGGAAAATCTGGCGGATTTTTTGTCGGTGGCGGCAAAATTAATCCTGATCAAATCGCGCGCACTTTTGCCAGTTTTGAAACTAAGCGAAGAAGATGAAGAAGAGATTGGTGATTTGACACGGCAACTGGAGGAGTATAAAAAATTTAAGGAGATTTCGGCGCAAATGGGAAAGCTCGCCAGCCTTGGGCGCATTAGCTATGCGCGCCCAGCATATTTTGGTTTGAAAGCAGTTTTCTATCCGCCGGAAAATCTCACTGCAACGGATCTCAAAAACTATTTTGAAAAAGTGCTTTTGGATGTGCCATCTGTTCAAATTCTGCAAGAAGAATTAGTTGGCGAGATTGTAACGCTAGAAGAGCGGATTAGTGATTTGGAAGTAACGCTGAGAAAAAAAATGGAAACTTGTTTTTCAGAAGTGGTTGCTCAGGCGAAAGACAAGGTGGATGTGATTATTTCTTTTCTGGCTATGCTTGAAATGGTTAAGCAAAGAATGATTCATGTTGAACAATCAGAATTGTTTCACGAAATCAAACTGAGCATGCGCAGTGGCAATGAATAAAAAATAATTTAAAAATATTTATGGAAACAGAAAAATTGAAAATCACGATTGAAAGTTTGCTTTTTGCCAGTGGGGAGCCGATCAAGATCGCTAAGTTGGCCAAAATTTGCGCTGTGAGCGAAGAAGAGGTGGAGGGCGCCGTTTCATTGCTAGGAGAGGACTATGCCAAAGGGCGAGGCCTAGCGCTCGCCAGAATCGCTGATGCGGTGCAACTAGTGACCAATCCGGCGAGTGCGGAATATGTGGCTGAGCTGATGAAAAGTGATATTTCCGAGAATTTGAGCCAAGCCTCGCTCGAAGTGCTTTCCATTGTGGCCTATCGTGGTCCAATCACGCGAGCGGAAATCGAAGAAATCAGGGGCGTCAATTGCACTTTCACCTTGCGGGCATTGGCCATTCGCGGCCTCATCGATAAGATTGAAAACATCAAAGACAACCGACGCTATCTCTATAGCGTTTCGTTTGATTTTTTGAAAAAAATGGGATTGGAAAGTGTGGAAAAGTTGCCAGACTGGGAAAGACTAAACAAAAAACCGGAAAATCACGAAGAAGTTTCCGCAATGGAAAAAGTGGAAGTGGTTGAGGGTGAGAAAGAAAAAGAAAATGAGAGTGAGATCTAAAAATAGCCTTGTACGGTGTATTGAAGATAACTAGCGGATATGCTAGAGTTAATAGGCGTTAAAATCAAAATAATTCATGTTTAGCATAATCTCAACTTTTTTATTTTTCCTTCTGCTCCCCGGATTTCTTCAGGGGAATTTTGATCTTAGTTTGACGCATCAAAAAAACACTATCATTGTCCAGCAACCGGTTGAGGAAAAAGTGTTGGGAGAGGAAAATGAGAATGTGTCAACGGAAGACGGAAGCGCGCAAAATATTTTTTCTGCCTACTCGGGTAATGTGGGTATTGTGCCGGTGCGCAAAGCAGATTGTCCTGATCTCAAAATGTGGGCGGGAGCTTCTGTTTCCATTGATGTGACGAGCGGAACAATTTTGCATTATGATAATGGAAGGAAGCAGACGCAGATTGCCTCACTTACCAAGATAATGACAGCCATTCTGGCCGTGGAAAACATCAAAGATTTTGATGAGGTGGTGACAATTCCCAAAGAAGCGCTCCAGGTTGATGGCACAGTTGTGGGTTGTCCGACCAGTGTTTTTTGCAATGGCAACCGCATGTTTGTGGGAGAAAAAGTGCGCGCGATTGATCTTTTGAAAGCGATGCTTTTGAATAGCGCCAATGATGCAGCCACGGCTCTGGGCATTCACATCGCTGGCTCAAAAGAAAATTTTGTGATTATGATGAATGAGCGGGCGCATGAATTGGGACTTATTGATACGCATTTTTGCACTCCATCGGGCCTTGAGATTGATGGACGGGAAAATGAATGTTATTCTTCCGCCTATGACATTGCGCGCATTGGCGCTGAATCAATGAAGCACGAGCTTATCTGGGAAACAATGAAGATTGAAGAAGGGCAGTTTTTTTCAACCGATGGAAAGCGCATGCATCTATTGAAAAACACTGACTTGCTTTTGGGCAACATTTCCAATTGCTTGGGAGGAAAAACCGGCTTTACGCCAATGGCGGGAAAATCACTTTTGATGGGGTCTACCGATGTTACGGGAAAACACAAAATAATCTCTGTGCTTTTGAATGATGAGAAACGCTGGGAAGATATGCGGACGCTTGTCAACTGGGTGAATAATAGCTATATTTGGAAATAATTTTTTATAATAATAGGAGTTACGCATTTCCCCTCACAGCCATATTGACTAAAAAAATAACTCGAACGCTCTTTTTTCTTTTCAAAACTTTCCCTCTCTCGACGGCATCCAGTGGAAAGTTTTGAAGAAAAAAGGCATTCTCAGACAGGATTTTTTTAGCCAATACGGCTGACTCGGGTAAATGCGTAAGTCGTAATAATTTTATGGACATTGCTCAAATTCAAACTATTCCTGAAGTTGTAAATGCGATGAAAGTGCTCCTTACTGGCTTTTTGGCTTTTGTGATTGCCTTTGCCCTCACTCCGCTCATGACTCATTTTTTATATAAATATAAAATTGGAGTCAAAATTAAAACTAATGATGTTTCTGGGGAAAAATTGACTTTTGTCAGTGAGATGCACAAGCATAAAAGTGGCACGCCAGTGATGGGCGGTATTTTGGTCTGGTTTAGTGTGCTTATTTTAGTCTATGCTTCACATTACCTTTTTCCTTTGATTGCACAATGGACCGGAGTCAATTTTTTTGCGCGATTGGACTTTCTTAGTCGCAAGCAAGTTTGGTTGCCACTTTTCGCACTTGTGGCGGCTGGAATCTTGGGACTTTGCGATGATTGGGCGAGTGTCAAAGGCTTGGGAAAAAACAAGGGCGGTGGGATTAGATTTCTTTCTCGTTTTGGCTGGCTGATTGCTATTTCCGCCTTGGGCGCTTGGTGGTTTTTCGCTAAATTGGGTTGGGACAAAGTGCATCTTCCGGCAATGGGGGATTTTAGTATTGGTTTTTGGTATATACCGCTTTTTATGTTTATTATCCTTTTCACGGCAATTTCTTCCAACGAAACGGACGGATTGGATGGCCTTAATGGTGGAGTACTGCTCATTGCCTTTAGTTCATTTGCGCTGATTTCTTTTTCGCAAAACAAGATGGATCTGGCGGCTTTTTGCGCAGCTATTTCCGGCGCGCTTTTGGCTTTTCTTTGGTTTAATATCTATCCCGCACGTTTTTTTATGGGGGATACGGGTGCGGTTTCTTTGGGAGCGACGCTTGGCGTGGTGGCGATGCTTACTAATTCAGCCTTGGTTCTCTTGGTGATTGTTTTTATCTATATTCTAGAATCAGGTTCAGTCGTGATCCAACTCACCTCCAAAAAACTATTCAAACAAAAAGTTTTCCTGGCAGCACCGCTCCATCATCATTTTGAAGCTAAGGGTTGGCCAGAAACAAAAGTGACGATGCGCGCCTGGATTTTCACGCTGGTCACTGCACTCATTGGCGTGATTGTGGGAATCTTGGGAATGGGGAAATATCATTAATTTAGTTTTGCAAAAAAAATGAAAATTGCCATTCAAGCGGCGGACCTCGATGCAAGAAGAATTGATGGTACCCGCGTCTATATCCTCAATCTGCTCAAATTTTTTGGACAACTGGACATTACTAGCAAGTTTTTGATCTATCATCGAAAAAAATTTAATCCGGAACTCATTCCGCCGGATTTTTCCAACTACGAAATTATTCAAAAAAGCGCACCATTTCTCTGGACGCAAACGCGCTTTGCCTATGAGCTCAAAAAAGACTTGCCAGACGTGCTTTGGATGCCGATGCAGGCCTTGCCTCTTTTGCGACCAAAAGGCATGCAGACTGTGATCACGGTGCATGATTTGGCTTTCAAAGTTTTTCCCAAGATGTTCCCCAAAAAAGATTTATGGCAATTGAATTTTTATGCTGATTATGCGATTAAAAATTCCGACAAAATTATTGCTGTTTCTGCCTCGACGAAAAAAGATATTTTGCGATTTTATCCTAAAATTAATCCGCAAAAAATTCGGGTGATTCATCATGGTTTCGACGCGGAATTATTTTCTCAAAAAATCGACAAGGAGACGCAAAAAAGATTTCGAGCGAAATATTTAATTGACGACGCACCCTATTTGCTCTATGTTGGAGCGATTCAGCCGCGCAAAAATCTGGTTACATTAATCGAAGCTTTTGGAAAGCTAAAAGAGACCGGCAATTATCCTAAGCTGAAATTAGTTTTGGCTGGCGCGCCGGCTTGGCAAGCGGAAGGCACGCTCGAGGCGGTGCAAAACTCACATTATTCCAAGGAGATTATTCTCACTGGACGAGTTAGTTTTTCTGATTTGGCTAAATTTTATCAGTGCGCAGATGTATTTATTTTTCCTTCACTCTATGAAGGTTTTGGCATTCCTATTTTGGAATCTTTCGCTTCCGGCACGCCAGTTATTTGCGCCAATAATTCTTCACTTCCAGAAGTGGCAGGGAACGCCGCACTCTATTTTACCAGTGGAGACGTAGCTGAACTCGAAACTAAAATTAAAGAAATATTGGAAAATGCTCCATTGAAAGAAAACTTGATCAAAAAAGGTTATTTGCGCTTGGAAGAATTTTCCTGGGAAAAATGCGCCGAGGAATCTTTGGAGTTTATTAAAATCTAGAGTTATAGAAATTGCGCGTTTACCTTCACAGCTGTATTTTCTAAAAAAATAACTCGAACGCTCTTTTTTCTTTTCAAAACTTTCCCTCCCTCGACGGCATCCAATGGAAAGTTTTGAAGAAAAAAGGCATTCTCAGACAAGATTTTTTTAGAAAATCCAGCTGACTCAGGTAAGGGTGCAAGCAAGTCGTGAGTTATTTATTCAAAAGATAAATTTTGCCGTTCGTGGTGTTTTCTGTTTTTTGTGGCAAGCCAATTGGAGCACTAGGCATTTCTTCTGGGTCAAAGGTGGAAAGGAAAGTCCTATCCAGTGCATAATCTTTGTAGACGCTAAATTTAGCAAGAAATCCATCCTTCTCATAGAAGGCTAAATTTTTATCGGGAACAATTAGATAGACATTGGAAAATTTTGTTGTGTCAATTTTAGCCAAATCATTGGGGTTAAAAAAATAGACTGCATTTTTGCCAAAGAGAAAACTCATGGGTGCGCCGAGCATTGACCAGCCATCGCCAGAAGCCAAGCGGTCAACAAGGATAAGATCGGTGTTGGAAAAATTTTCGCTAAGCTGGTTGGTTTGCGCAGTCAAGTCGGCGTTTTCTCGGAAAGTGAAATAGGGCCAAGAAATAATTAGGTTGGTAATGATTAGAATACTAATCAAGATTGACGCATAGATTTTTTTGGTAAACAGTCGATCAATGACGAGAATGGAATAAAAAATCGCTCCAGGAATAATAGTGAAAGCAAAACGTCTGAGCATCCAGGGATGATCGAGTGAGATGCCGGGATGAATGAGATAGATGAAGGTGGGCAAAATTATGAGAGCAGGCACGAGAATGACGTAGTTTCTTTTGAGCAAAAAATAGCTTAGTCCGATTGCTCCAATGATCAGAAATGGCAGGATGTTATAGAGAGAGAATATTTCAAAGAGATAACTAACAGCGGAAAAAGGCACAGAACTGCTTTCGCCAGGTGAAAATGAGCGTAGAAGACCTTTGAGAGAGGCTAGGTAGAATTGATTATTGACAAATATATTGATGAGATAGACGAAAAAAAATCCGCCCAAGAGCCAGACTGTTTTTTTCAGTAGTGTTTTTTCCAATCCAAACTTAGTCTTTTTTTGAACTATGCCAAACAGGACTAATAGCATCAAAAGAAATGCCCAGGTTTCTATTCGAGTGAAAGTGAGGATGAGAAAGGCCGAGAGCGCACCTAGAAGATAGAGAGACTTTTTGAATTTGAAAAATAGGCTGAGCTCTAAAAGACCAAACCAAATAAAGGCTAGTGCGATATTTTCGCTGAGTGTGAATTTGAAAAGCCAGGCGAAAACAAACGAACTGAAAAGACAACCAAACGCCCAAAAAGCCGGCTTGGTCGAAGAGTGAAGTTCCGTGAGTAGGAAAAAAGCTAGAAGGAAAAGAAAGAATGTGATGCTGTTGGCAATGACGAACCCAATGAGGCCAAAGAGGGAGTAGAACGTTGCTAGCCATGCAATGTAGCCAAGGGAAAAATGGGTAATCAGGCTTCCTGAGCGAGTATAATTGAAGCCGGGAAAATTGAGCGCCGTGCCTGGGCCATAGATTTTGAAAAATTCTTGCGAAGCGGTTGAGCTAAAGGCTAATTGATGATTTTGCGCCAGGCGCACGGCTGCTTCGCTAAAGGAGCCTTGGTCGCGTCCAGAAAAAACAGTTGGCACAAAAGAGAAGGCTAGGAAAATAATAAAGCCAAGCGAGAGGAATGTAGCGGAAAGGAAACTGGCTGATTTCAAAGCTTGACGATTGTGAACGAAAAGCGAGAGGAAGAATGAGCCACCGAAAAAAAGATAGCCAGCCAAAATCGGCCAATAGAAAAAATTAGTTAGCGCGAGCACAATTGCCAAAACTTCCAGGCCAATGAAAAAGAGTCCTAGAAAAGAAAATAGCTGGTATTTGTTGAGGTTTTTTGGTAGTTTCATTATTCCAATTATAGCGTCAAAAATTCTTTTTGCCAAACTGGCGTTTTTCGGGTAGAATAATAATGTTTTCTATGGGGCGAAAATGAACCTAAAAATTAATCCGCCAGAGGGCGAAAAAATAATTTAATATGTCGAGAATAATGTTTGAACAGAGAAAGCCTAATCGGCTAAGGGTTAAGTTGTATTTGTGGAAAATAAAGTTGATGCAAAAAAAGGTGCTTATGCGATTAGCCCTTTTTGTTTTGTTCATAGGTGTCTCTGTGTTTCTTTTTTCCTTCGTGCGGACCAATAAACAAATAATTGGCATGAAAACATTGTCTGCTCTGAACCGCTTTTCCTCACTGTTGCCAATTACTCCCGATGAACAAAAAGAGTTGAATGTTTTGGACCAGTTGGTGGAAAACTTTAGCAAAAAAGATGGCGTGACCAGGACATTTATGCTGATGCTACAAAATAACATGGAACTGCGACCCGGTGGGGGATTTTTGGGTCAATATGCCATCATCAAACTCAAAGATGGCGCAGTTGTTTCATCGTACTTTGAAGATGCAAATCTTTTGGATCAGAGAATTAAAACCAAAGTACCGACGCCTTATCCGTTTGAACGGATGATGCAACTCAAAAATTGGAAATTTCGTGATTCCAACTTTTCGCCAGATTTTCCCACTAACGTTGAAAAAGCCAAATATTTCTATCGTCTAGCAGGCATGGGAACGAGTACTTTCGATGGAGTGATTGCCGTTAATTCCCAGGTCTTAAACGATATTTTGAAAGTAACTGGACCAATTACTGTCCCGGGCTATAGCGCCGAATTTACAGCCGATAATGCCTTTCTCAAATTGGAGGAAATAGTGGAAAAACAATATATCTTGAATCCAGACATTGATACGCAAAACCGAAAAGCAATTATGAAAAAAATGCTACCAATCATTATTGACAAGTTGTTTAGCGTAAATAACATTTCCAAGCTGGCGGATTTGGCTCATCAAGAATTCAAAGCCAAAAATATTATGGTCAATTTCAAGGATGAAAATCTCCAAGCACTGGCGGCGAGCGTTTTTTGGACCGGTGAGATGGCCAAAGATTGGAGCGGGGACTACTTAATGATGGTGGACTCTAATATGGGAGCACTCAAAACGGATTATTATATGAAACGAGAAATCAACTATGACATTGATCTCACAGGCGAAAAACCAATCGTTAACTTGGGAATTCTCTACAAAAATACTGCTCCCTATGGCGATTGGCGCACCAGCGACTATCATTCCTATATGCGTCTTTATCTTCCTTTGGGCGCGAAATTACTGGAAAGAACAATGGTCAACAACATCAGCTCCGGCGAAGATTTCGGCAAAACTTGGATTGGTTTTATGGCGCACGTGCTTATTAGCAGAGAAACTGACGCCAAGATTAAATATGAGTTACCAGCCGATTTTCCCCGCGATAACTATCGCTTGCTCATCCAAAAACAATCCGGCGTGACCGACATTCCGGTGAGAGTGCATGTCAAAACCAAAGATGGTGATTTCAATCAAGAACAACTAATGACCCAGGATTTGAAATTTGAAGTTAAAAATGAGGAAAAATAATGAACATATCGCTTAAAATTGACAAGGTTCGGACTTTAATTCGCAGTAATGGAATTTTCGGCAGTGCGAAAAAAGTTTTTGGCTATGCTCAAAAATATCGCGCTGCTTTTACTGTAGCGCCAGGGGATATTCTTTTCATCGCTTCTGGTGTTGGTGATAGCGCGCATTTTCGCACTTGGAATGTGGCAGAGGAATTGCAGTTGCACGGTTTTCGCGCGTCAGTGACAATTGCTGATAATCCCAATCTTTTGAAATTAGTCGATGATTTCAAGATATTTATTTTTCACAAAACGGTTTATTCGGAAAAAATTGCCAAAGTAGTTGAAAAAATTAAAGCGCAAAAAAAAGAAATTATTTTCGACACGGATGATTTGAATTTTGATCCCGCATATTTGGCGCAGATTGATTATCTAAAAAATGTTGGCGAGGCGGAAAAAGCGCAATATGCCAAAGGGTTGGGGCGAGAAATTTTGGAAGACTCTTATGTGAAAGTGGCAACGACTACAACGACCTATTTAGCAAAAATTATGAAAGAAAAAGGCAAAAAAGTTTTTGTGGTGACTAATAAGATTTGTAATGAGGAATTGGAAATAGCAAATAAACTAAGGCACGCTGGGAAAAAAATCAAAGACGATTTTGTTTATCTGGGATATTTCAGTGGAACTCCGAGTCATAATAAAGATTTTGCTACAATCACAGACGCGCTTCTTGCGGTAATGCGAAAATATAAGAAGACTAAATTGATTCTTGCTGGACCATTGGAGCAGGAAAATAGTCTCAATGAATTTTCTGACAGAATTATTAAATTGCCATTAGTGCCGAGAGGTGAGCATTATCGAAATGTTCAAAAAGCGGATATTAATCTTGCTCCCCTGGAGAGCACTCCGTTTTGTGAAGCGAAATCAGAAATTAGATTTACCGGAGCGGGGATTCTTGGTATCCCGACGGTAGCTGTGAGAAATGAAACGTTCTCTGGCGCAATCGAAGACGGCGTGACTGGATTTTTGGCTGGAAATAAGCTAGAATGGACGGAGAAATTGGGGCGCTTGATTGAAGATGTAAATCTGCGCCGTGTGCTGGGCGAGCGGGCGCGAGAGAAAACGCTCAAGGATTACACGAATAAAAACAGTCATAGAGAGGATTACTATAATTACTTAAGAAAAAAACTATGAAAATACTTATCACAGGAGGAGCGGGGTTTATTGGATCAAACTTGGCAAACAAATTGCTGGAGCGCGGGGATCAAGTCGTTATTATTGATAACTTCAATGATTACTATGACCCGAAAGTGAAACGTGATCGGATTAAAACAATCCTTAAAGGCAAAAAATTTAAGCTCTACAAAGGTGATATTCGCGATGTGAAACTTTTGGAGCGCATTTTCAAAACCGAAAAATTGGACAAGGTGGTGCATCTCGCTGCAATGGCCGGTGTGCGTTATGCGATTGAAAATCCCTTGATTTATGCGGACGTGAATGTTTTGGGCACAACCAACCTTTTGCAACTGGCGGCGAAATATAAATTGAAAAATTTTGTCTATGCCTCGTCTTCTTCGGTCTATGGAAATAATAAAAAATTGCCGTTTTCCGAAACGGATTCGGTGGACACGCCAATCTCACCCTACGCCGCAACCAAAAAAGCAACGGAGTTGATGGCGCATGTTTTTTCTCATGTACATGGATTGCCTACAACTGGATTGCGATTCTTCACAGTCTATGGACCGTGGGGGCGACCGGATATGGCGCTTTTCAAATTTACTAAAAATATTTTGGCCGGGCTTCCAATTGATGTCTATAATCATGGCAAAATGAGTCGCAATTTTACCTATGTCGATGACATTGTTTCCGGCACAATCACTGTGCTTGATGCGAATTTGCCCTGCGGTGTGATGAATATTGGCGGAGACAAAGAAGAAACACTGATGCGTTACATTGAAGTGTTGGAAAAATGTCTAGGGAAAGCTGCAAAGAAAAATATGATGCCAATGCAACAGGGTGATGTGCCATCAACTGTGGCAGACATCAAAAAATTGCGTAAATTAGGCTGGAAGCCGACAACGAGGATTGAAAAAGGCATTGCCAATTTTGTCGCGTGGTATAAGGAATATTATAAAATTAAATAAGCCAAATTGCATGAGCGAGAAAAAAATAATCTCAATTATTGTTCCGGTCTATAACGAAGAAAAAAACGTGCCGCTTTTCTATAAGAAAATCAGGCCGATTTTGGAAAAATTGTCCTATGATTGGGAATTAATTTTCATAAATGATGGCAGTTTAGACAAGAGCATTATTGAATTGGAAAAGCTAGAAAAAGCCGATTCATGTGTACGGGTGATTGATTTTTCGCGTAATTTTGGCAAAGAATTGGCAGTGACGGCAGGCATTAATAATTGCCAAGGGGCGGCCTGTATTATTTTGGACGCCGATTTGCAACATCCAATTGAAAAGATTCCTGAGTTTGTCGCGAAATGGGAGCGTGGCGCTGAGGTGGTAGTGGGTGTGCGGGAGAAAAATAAAGGCGAAGGCTGGGTGAAAAAAATGGGATCGTATTTTTTCTATAAACTGATTAACCGCATTTCAGATATGGAAATCGTCACACGTGCAACAGATTATCGCTTGCTCGATCGTGGAGTAATTGCGGAGTTTAATCGATTGACAGAAAAAAATCGTATGACCAGGGCACTCATTGATTGGCTGGGCTTTCGACGCGAATATATCTATTTTGAGGCGAATGAAAGAATTCATGGCGTTCCCTCATACAATTTTTGGAAATTGGTAAAGTTAGCTTTTAATAGTGTGGTTTCTTTTAGTCTTCTGCCTTTGAAGTTTGCTGGATATCTCGGAATGTTTATTATGCTTTTTTCGGGTGCGGCGGGGCTCTATATACTTTTGGGAAAATATTTTTTTCACACGCCTTTTGCTTCTACTTTTTCCGATGCGGAGAATCTGGCAATTATGATTGTTTTTCTGGTGGGAATTATTTTGGTTTCCATTGGACTTTTGGCGCTCTATATTGCCAACATTCACACCGAGGTGACGAATCGTCCACTCTACATCGTGCGAAGGCCTAATAAAAAAGAATAAGCTATGAATCTATCATTACCAGTCCATTTGTCTATCCATATTTTTTTCAGTCTTTGTGCAGGACTAATTGTTTGGCGCATTTGGAAAAAACCGCTGGTCGCTTTTGCTGGTGGTATTTTGGGTGGGTTTTTGGTTGACCTAGATCATTTCATTGACTATTTTCTAGCTTTTGGTTTTGATTGGAGCTGGTTCTATTTCAAAAACGCCTTTCAAGTTCTAAAATCAGGTAAAATTTATGTCTTGCTTCATGGTTGGGAATTTGTGACGATTTTACTGCTTTTAGTGTTTTTGTTTAGGAATAAATATGCTAAAACTATTTTTCTCAGCCTAGCAATTGGACTCTTCTTTCATCTCTGGGCTGATGTTGTGATTGATGATGTTACGCCAAAAGCCTATTTCCTAACCTATCGCATAAAACATAATTTCAATAACAAAGCCATTAGTAGCCCGGAAAATTATGAAAAATATCTCTATTATAGAGTTCAAGCGGGGTTTGAATAGAGTTGATTTGACAATTGGCGTAAATTTGTGAAATACTAAGCATAAGCTTATGCGAAAAAATAATTTAGCAACAAAAATTAATTGCTGTTGTCTCGAAATAATATTGTCGAGAAATTTTTGTTGTTGATTATTCTAAGCCTAAACTCATAAACAAACTTTCTCGACCTGGTCGAGATTTTTTTTAATTCTTAATTACTAAATCAAATGATCTATAAAAATATAATTGAAATGATTGGCAACACGCCAATGGTGAAAATTAACAAACTCAATCCCAATTCTAATGTGACAATTCTAGCCAAATTGGAAGGAAGTAATCCCGGTGGAAGCATCAAAGATCGCATTGCGCTCAAGATGCTGGAAAAGGCTATTTTGGAAAAAAAGCTAACGAAAGATAAAACGATTATTGAACCGACCTCAGGAAACACCGGCATCGGCTTGGCTATGCTTGGCACAGTTTTAGGTTATGCGGTGGAAATTGTGATGAGCGAAGCAGTTTCAGCGGAAAGAAGAAAAATGATTAGTGCTTTTGGCGCCAAAATTATCCTGACTGATCCGCAAAAAGGTACAGACGGTGCGATCATCAAAGCGCGTGAGCTGGTGGCAAAAAATCCGCAAAAATATTTTATGCCCGATCAATTTTCCAACTCTGGCAATATCGCGGCGCACTATGAGGCAACGGCAGATGAGATTTGGAAAGACGCTGATGGCAAGGTGGACTATTTGGTTTCCAGTATTGGAACTTCCGGCACGATTATGGGCGTTTCCAAGAGGCTAAAAGAGCTTAATCCTGAAATAAAAATTGTCTGTGCCTATCCGGAAAAAGGCCACTATATCCAAGGGCTCAAAAACATGGAAGAGGCAATTGTGCCTAAAATCTATGACCGCGCAAAGATTGACGAGTTTATTACGATTGAAAGTGAGAAGGCCTTTGAGATGGTGCGACTTTTGGCCAAAAATGAAGGACTGTTTGTGGGAATGTCTAGTGGCGCGGCAATGCTGGCCGCACTGGAAATGGCGAAAAAAATCAAAAAAGGCCAAATCGTGGTAATCTTTCCTGACCGCGGAGAAAAATATCTCAGCACGGAGCTGTTCGGTATGAAATAGCTAAATTTGAACAAATTTAACAAAAGCGCTATAATTGAGAAAGATTAAATATTAACTAAAAAAGCATGGAAGAGAAAAAAGAGTTATCAATTATTGTGCCACTTAACAATGAAGAAGGAAATGTGAAAGAAATGCACAGGCGAATTGTGGAGGCTTGTGAAAAAATGGGCAAGAGCTACGAGATTATTTTTATCAACGATGGATCTACAGATAAAACCCTTGAGAATTGTAGGGGTCTCTCACCACTCAAGTTGATTAATTTTCGAAAATGGTTTGGTCAAACAGCTGGGTTTGATGCGGGAATTAAACTTGCTAAGGGGGATATTATTATTACGACAGATGGAGATTTACAAAACGACCCAGCTGATATCCATTTACTTCTGGAGGAAATGGCAAAGGGCTATGATGTCGTAGCTGGTTGGCGTTGGCAAAGAAAGGATTCGCTGAGTAAAAAAATATTTTCACGAGGCGCAAACTTGTTGCGAAAAGTTTTGATTCAAGACAAAATTCACGACAGTGGGTGTAGTCTTAAGGCATATAGAAGGGAATGTTTTGCCGATGTGGATTTATTTGGTGAGATGCATCGCTTTATCCCAGCAATCCTGGAAATGCAAGGCTATCGAGTTGGAGAAGTGAAAGTGTCGCATCATCCGCGGATTCACGGTGTAACTTTCTATAACTGGAAAAGAGGAATCAAGGGCTTTGTCGATATGATTTCGATTTGGTTTTGGCGCAAATATGCTAACCGGCCACTGCATCTTTTTGGCGGATCAGGCATCGTTTTGTCTGTCCTAGGAGCGGCAATCCTTTTTTGGATGGCGATTGAAAAAATCTTTTTTCATAGCTCATTGGCACAAAGAATTTGGCCATTAATTGGGATCTTTTTAATCTTGGCTGGTATCCAGCTCTTCATTTCTGGATTGCTTGCCGACATCCTAATTAAAAATCACTATAAAAACCAAGGTCGGATGAACTATTCCATTAAAGAAATCATTGAAAGTTAAAAAATAAATAATCGAGCAATTTTATGAAAATCGCAATGATTGGCACAGGCTATGTGGGCCTGGTGAGTGGCGCTTGTTTTTCCGAGATGGGCAATGATGTGATTTGCGTGGATGTGAACACGCAAAAAATTGAAAATCTTAAAAATGGCATTATCCCAATCTATGAACCGGGACTGGAGGATATGGTCCTTAAAAATAGTGCTAATGGCAGTCTGACTTTCAGCACTGATTTCAAAGGCGCGTTGGAAAAGGCACATATTATTTTTGTTGCCGTAGGCACACCGATGGGTGAGGATGGTAGCGCTGATTTGCAATATGTCTTGGGAGTGGCCAAGGAAATCGGTCAAAATATGACACATCATTTGATTGTGGTGGACAAATCAACTGTGCCGGTGGGAACGGGAGAGCGAGTGCGCGCCGCGATTCAAGCTGAACTTGACGCGAGAAAATCAGATTTGACGTTTGATGTGGTGAGCAATCCAGAATTTCTCAAAGAAGGGGACGCCGTTAAGGATTTTATGAAACCGGATCGCGTTGTCGTTGGCGCTGACAATGAAAAAGCACTGGAAGAAATGCGCGAACTGTATGCGCCATTCATGCACTCACACGAGCGCTTCTATGCAATGGATATTCGCAGTGCGGAATTAACCAAATATGCTGGTAACGCCATGCTCACTACCAGAATTTCTTTTATGAACGAGTTAGCACTCCTTTGTGAAAAAGTGGGAGCAGATATCAACAAAGTGCGTGTGGGCATTGGTAGTGATAGTCGCATTGGTGGAGCCTTTCTCTATCCCAGTTGTGGCTATGGTGGATCATGTTTTCCCAAAGATGTGCGGGCATTGGAAAAATTAGCGGCGGATAATGGCATTGAGCTTAAGATTATTCGTTCCGTGCAAGATGTGAATGATCGGCAAAAATTGGTGATTGTGCAAAAAGTTGTGAAAAAATTTGGGCAAGATCTCACGGGAAAAACTTTTGCAGTTTGGGGTTTGGCCTTCAAGGCAGAAACGGATGATATGCGCGAAGCCAGCTCGATTGTGATTATCAGTGAGCTAACTAAATTGGGCGCAAAAATCGTGGCCTATGACCCGAAAGCTATGGACGAAGCGAAGCGCTGCTATTTGAAAGATAATGTCGCTGTGAGTTATGTGGAAAGCAAATATTCCGCCCTCACTGGCGCCGATGCGCTCATTCTACTCACTGAATGGAAAGAATTTCGCAGTCCGGATTTTGAAGAAATGAAAAAGCGTCTCAAAAATCCAATTATCTTTGATGGCAGAAATATCTATGACAAAGACCGAGTCAGGGAAGACGGTTTTGAATACTCGGGAATCGGAATTGCCTAGAATACTTTTGTGGCATTTGTATTAATCTGAAATTTATTTTATAATTGAAAGGTAAAATAAAATATTTTTGGAATGGGTATTTTTTCTAAAATTTTAGGCGGAAGCAAATCGTCTTCGCAGTATTATTTATCGCTTGATATTGGCACGGAAGTGGTCAAGGCGCTCGTGTTTAAGGTGGACGTAGAAAATGGCACGGGCATCGTGAAGGGTGTGGGACGAGCCAGGCAAGGCATCAAAGATATGCACAGCGGTGCTGTTTCTGATATTACGGGCGTAATTGAAAATTGCGCGCGGGCGATTGAAGCTGCCAAATCAATGGCGGGGGCAAAAAAAGTGGAAAAAGCGATTGTGGGCATTGCCGGCGAGTTGGTCAAAGGCACAACCACCACTGTGCACTACGAACGCATCAAGCCAGAAGTGCGCATTGATTTTCCAGAACTGAAAAATATTATTCAAAAAGTGCAATGGAAGGCGTTTGATCGTATTAGGCAACAACTAGCCTGGGAAACAGGACACAATGAAATTGAAGTGAAACTGATCAATGCAGCCATTGTGGATGTGCGCATCGATGGCTATAAAATTACTAATCCCTTGGGTTTTCAAGGCAAGGATGTATCTATTGCCGTTTTCAACGCCTATGCTCCAATGGTGCACTTAGGCGCATTGCAGACAATTGCAGATGAATTGAAATTGGAACTGCTTTGCATCGCAGCAGAGCCCTATGCGGTAGCCAAATCAATGGGCGTGGATGACGTTTTGGATTTTAGCGCCATTTTCATTGACATTGGTGGTGGCACAACTGACATTGCCCTTGTGCGAAACGGAGGTTTGGAAGGTACAAAAATGTTTGCGCTAGGTGGACGAGCCTTTACTAAGCGCCTTGCGATGGAACTTAATGTTGGATTTGAAGAGGCAGAAAGTTTCAAGATTCGCTATGCAGAGGGAAAGCTCGGCAAAGATGTTTCGGATAAGTTGGAGAAAATATTTTTTGATGATTGTAATGTTTGGCTCTCGGGAGTGGAGTTGTCATTGTCAGAATTTTCCGATAGTGATCTTTTGCCACATCGCATTTTCCTTTGCGGTGGTGGCTCAGGATTGCCTGGAATCAAAAAAGCTTTGCTTTCAGCGCAATGGACAAAGAATTTGCCTTTTGCTAAGGAAGTGGAGGTTAATTTTTTGCAGCCAAAAGATGTGGTAAATATTTTTGATGAAACGAGAGAGTTACGTGACCCACAAGATATCACTCCGATGGGCTTGGCTAATCTCGCACTTGAAGCGGTTGGCGAAGAGAAGGTATTGGCCGGAATATTGCGCAGAGCTGTGAAGATGATTCAAAAATAAAATAAGTTAAATTTGCATTTTGATTTTTAATTTTTGATTTTTTAAAATATGCACCAAACATTTTATATTGACATTGATGAGGAAATAACTTCAATCGTGGAAAAGTTGCGAAAAACTGAAGCGCCAGAGGTAATTATGGTTGTGCCAAAACGGGCACTGCTTATTCAAAGTATCGTTAACTTAAAACTTTTGCGAAAAGTGGCGGAGGAGCTGGGATTGAAAATCAGTATTGTGACCCAAGATAAACTAGGTAAAATGCTTGTCAACAAAGCAGGCATTGCTGTGCAACAAAAATTGGAAGATGACCCCGAGGAGTTGGAAGCGACTTCGGATAATGGAGAAAATGGCAAAAAAGTAGTCTTGGAAGATGGCGCAGAGGGTGAACCAGCATCATTGCTAAATAGCAAACAAAACAGACGTCTTGATAGGATTGGTTCCGCGGAATATTTTAATTATAATAATGAAGAAAATATTCACACCGAATTGGAGCAAATCGAAAAACCAAAAAAACCTTTGGCGCAGAAAGTGCCAATATATGTTGAAAAAAATAGGCCGAGTGTTGAAAATCCACTTTCTGGCATTCGTTTAGATGAGGAAATACCGGTTGTCAAAAAAAGATCTCCTAGTATGGATGTTTCGCGTTCAAACATGAGAAAGCCAATCCCAACGCGGGTCGTGCGAGAAAAAACGGTTTTTCCTGAGGAGAAGCAAGGGGAATCTTCTCGCGATGAGCAACTGGAACAGTTTTTCTATGCGAATAATTTTGCGGATAGAAAAAAATCTGATTCTCTTGGAGAAGAACGTAGCAAAAAAAACGTTGGAACAGGGCTTAAGATCCTGGCTATTATTTTGGCCATTGCACTGACCGGAGGATTGGCTTATGGAGCCTATCTCTATGTGCCTAAAGCTATAATCACTCTTTCTGCTAAAAAGGAAGTAAAATCAACTGAAGCAAACATCACTGCTACTACCAACCAAGAAAGCATTGATTTGGAAAAATCAATTATTCCAGCAAAAGTGTTAGATTTTGATGATACAGTTTCTCAAACCTTTGTAGCTACTGGGGAAAAGAGTGTTTCTGATCAAAAAGCCAAAGGTAAGATTACAATCTATAATGAATTCAGTTCTTTGCCGCAACCGCTAGTGGCAACAACCAGGTTTATAAGCGAAGACCAGAAAATATTTCGTTTAGTGCAAAGTGTGACCATTCCCGGTACCACTAAAGTTGGCACGGAAATAAAGCCAGGCGTTACCGAAGCGGAAGTTATTGCTGATGAATCTGGCGATGGCTATAACATTCCTGCGGCCAATTTTTCCATCCCTGGTTTCAAAGATAGTGGCAGTGAGAAATATGCCAAGATTTATGCCAAGTCTACCGCGGCAATGACTGGTGGTGGAACGGGTGGCAGTACTGTGAAAATGATTACTGACAAGGATTTGGCAGACGCAAAAGACAAAATTTCCCTGGAGATTACTGATGCGATAAAGCAAAAAGTTAAGGATTCAGTCGGCTCTGGTCAGGTCGTTTTGGACAAAGCAATTTCCCTGGAGGAACCAGTTTATACCTTGTCTGGTGCAGTTGGTGATATTGTGGATAATTTTGAAATAAAAGTTCAAGCCAAAGCCAAGGCAATTGTATTTCTGGAAAGTGACCTAAAAAAACTTGCTAACACCATCATTGTTAAAACAAAAAATAGTAAGGTAAACCTGAACGATGGGGCATTGATTATCGACTATGGGCAAGTAAATGCTGACTTTAGTGCAAATACTCTGGATATTGCAATAAAAGCTTCCAGCGTGACAGAGCCGAATTTTGACTTGGAAGCTATGAAAAAAGGCTTCCTGGGGAAAGACACAGAAGCGTTGACGGATTATCTGAAGAGTTATCCTAACATTGAAAAAGCGGAAGTGGAATATTGGCCGCCAGTGTTTGTGAACAAGGTTCCAATGCAAGAGAAGAGAGTGGAAGTGATTTTGGATTATATCATGCCCTAGGGTGGAGGCAGTGGGCAAAAATTAATTTTTATGCTATCCTAAAACTATGAAAAAAATGGAAAATACAGAAGAAGAGATTGTAATTTTAGCCAGTGATTCGCGAGAAGATAAACTATTGACACGTCTTTTTTTTGTGGTGTTTTTTGGTTCAATATTTTTTGGTTTTCTCCGGTTTGTAGTTTTTAAAAACTATTATATCGAAGCACAGAGTGATTGCGATCCGACGGCGGAAAAATGTTTTGTTTGGCAGTGCGATCCCGAATCGACAGTAGAAGGCGAGGCTTGCACGGGCGACCCGGAGAGTGATGCTTCTTATTATAAAATAATTAAAAAGAAAGCTAATACGGTTCCGGCTTGCGATCCGAATAATGATGAAAATTGTCCGCAAATAATTTGTGCGCTAGGTGAAAAAAATTGCACGGAAATTTTTTGCAATGAGGAAAATAAGATTGACCAGGAAGCGGAGTGTAATGATCCAGAACAATATTTAAAAGATAATCCACCCGAAGAGGAGGAGGATTTAGTTGATGATGGGGATGCTGCCGAAGAAAGCGATGAATTGGTTGACGAAGTGGATTCTAGCGATACTTCTGAAGCGAGTATCCAAGCTGTCGAAACTACTACTGACCCAACTGCTGTTGAGAATAGTTCTGATAACTAGCAATATTACGCACAATATCCGAAAACACTTCGCATATAAACGAGTTGTGGCGAAATGTCACGCGCTCCGCTTGTTCCATTTCACCACAACGTGAAGCTATGCGAAGGGGGCTCTCTCATTTCAGAATAGAACCGCCCTTAACCGCCGCACGTGACACATCGCACAACACCAGATATGCGGCTATCGCCCAAATCCCGATGAGTACATCGGGACTTCGCATAGCTTCACGTTATCGGAAATAATTAAAATTTTTTATCTTTTTTTAAAAATAATTAGCTGGAACTATTTTTTAAAATTAACATAAATTGTATGAAAAAAACTACTTATTTAATCATCGCCATAATTTCTTTGATTGTTTCTTATCTCTCTTACGAATTGCTTATCGCAACTATTGCATGCACTAATTGCTCTGAATGTGTTAGTGCTTGCACTATATTGTTTTTCAAGATAGGCGAAAATAAATTATCTTCTGGTGAATTATTCAACATATCCAGATTAGTTTCCGTTTTTATTTTCATTTTAACTTTTTTAGGAATATACTTTTTTAAAAAAAATAGTTTCAAATAATTTTTCAATAATGAGGATAAAAAATTCTAATTACATCCGATAACACGGCATATCCGGTTCAGGAATTTTTTTTGGCAATTTTCTAGGTCGGAATAGCTCATCCTAAGATAATAATTTTTTTAACAAAACAAATATTATGAAAAAAATAGTAACATTAAGTTTTGTGGTGCTTGGGGTAGTCTTTTTGGCTGGGTGTGGTCAACAGGCAGCGACGACAGTACCAGCGGCGCAGCAACCAACTCAGTCAGTTACAACTCAACAGTTCGCAGCTACACCAGTTGCAGAAACTAAAATTGTTTTACCAATTGATTCCAAAGAAGAAGCTTGTTTGGCTTGGGATAATTTAAAAATTTCATATGGATCATATGGTCCACAAAGTTGTTATGATGCTCAAGATAAAGGTGATTATTGGGAAATAAGAGCTTCGGGAAATGGTTGTACTGGTTGCGACGGTAGAATAAATAAACAGGATGGATCTTTTGTTGACAAACAATGTTTCATAGCTAATACCTGTAATGAATAAATTACCAAAGAAATACACTAAGGAAGAAGAAATTTCTGGCTACATCACATAACAACGCATATCTGGCTACAGGAAATTGACCAAAGCGATTCAAGGAGTGTCAATTTCCCTTCGCCCAAATTTTCATTCCTTAGTTTTGATGAAGGTTTAGGCGGGGATAATTAAATAAAGCTTTGTCTGAAATCAAGAGTCTATCCTGCTAAGTCGGGATGAAAACTTCAGATGATGCGTAAACGTTGTGGCGAAATAGATTTTTTTGTGTTTGCGAGAAACCCCAAATCCGATTATAATAACAGCAGAGAGAAATCTCTGCTGTTTTTTTATGCAAATTATTATGCCAAAAGAAGTAGAAGCAAAAATTGATCTAAGGAGTTTTTGGAAGCATATTTGGAAACTTCTGGAGCCAAGTCAAAAACAGATAAAACACTTGCTCGTTTTGATTATGGCAATGGAGGTTGTGCGCTTGGCTGGTCCCTATATGCTCAAATTAGTAATTGATAAAATTACTCACTTTGACGTGGCCCAGCTCGGAGGCGTTTTATTTTTAGTGGGAATGATGTTTCTTATCAATCAAATTCTTTCATTGACTGATTATATAACGGATATAAAAATATTTAACATTTTCGTGGACATTGACGCCTATTTAGCCAACAATGCTCACAAAAAAATGGTTTTTTTGAGTTTGGGTTATCATGAAAAAGAAAATACTGGCAGTAAAGTCATCAAAATAACTCGCGGTATTGATAAGATTGATGGTTTGTTTGGTGATTTTTGTTGGGAGGTAGCGCCAACTGTTTTTCAAATCATCCTAACGACAGTTACCCTTTTTGTGGTTAACTGGCGTTTTGGATTGATCATTTCGATCTTTGTGCCTATCTTTGTTTTTCTTACTCTGCGTGTTAATAGACTGGTGTTTCCTTTTCGCAAAAAACGGTTTGATGAGCAGGAGGTGGCGGCAAGTCTCATGACTCAATCAATCATCAACATCAACACGGTGAAATCTTTTGTAGCGGAAATGCGTGAATATACTAAATTTTCTCAAGCAACAAAAAATGTAAAAAACAGTGTGCTTAAGGAATATGGCAAAATTATCCAATATAACGTAGCTCGAAACCTAGTAATTGATCTTGGGCGCGCGTTTGTTTTGATTTTTGGCATTTATCTTGTGATTAAGGGGCAAATCACCATTGGTAGTATCGTTTTTGTCTACACTATTTCGGAAAAAGCCTTGCTATCACTGTTTCGCATCTCGCGCCTCTATGATCGCATTATGGAGTCCAGTGAAGCGGTTGAACGCCTATATGCACTGTCAATCGAAAAAGAGACCATCAAAAATAATCCCAGGGGGTTGAAACCAAAAAATATCGAGGGTACGATTGAGTTCAAAGACCTATCGTTTTGTTATGCGGATAGCGATAACCGGGCACTTGATAGGGTAAGTTTTACGATTGGTTCTGGCTGTGTAACGGCGCTGGTTGGTCCGTCGGGCGGAGGGAAGACTACGGTTGTCCGGATGCTCTATCGGCATTATGATCCCGCGAGCGGACAAATTCTTTTGGATGGACATGATTTGCGCGACTATGATCTCTATGCTTTTCGCCGTTTTATGGCGATTGTTCCTCAGGAAGTGGAAATTTTTGATACGAGTGTGCGAGAAAACATTGCTTATGCTAAAGCTAACGCAACGTTGGCAGAAATAAAAGCGGCGGCGCGCATTGCCAATGCCGAGGAGTTTATCTTGCAATTGAAAGATGGCTATGACACGACAGTTGGAGAGCGCGGAATCAAGCTTTCTGGAGGACAAAGACAACGCGTGGGAATTGCTCGAGCAATTCTGGCCAATCCGCGCATTCTTGTTTTTGACGAAGCAACATCTAGCCTTGACTCCTATTCGGAACGACTCATTCAAGATGCTATGGATAAAATTAGCAAAAATAGAACGGTGATTGTGATTGCTCATCGCTTAAGCACAATCAAAAAAGCGGACAAGATCATAGTTCTCGAACGAGGAAAAGTGGTTGAGGCGGGCAGTCACCTAGAATTGTCTCATATGGCTGGCGGACTTTATCATAAATTGATCAAGCTGCAAGAAGTGGGGGATGTGGAATAATAAATTAGCTAAACTAAATCTATGCTAGACCAAATAGATAGAAAAAAAATAATTTTTTCCGCGGATGATTTTGGAGTGAATGCTCTCGCCAGTGCTAATATTTTGCAATTGGCAAAAGCAGGTAAACTAGATCGGGTGGAAGTGATGATCAATGCTAGCTTGCAAAAAGCGCAGGCATTGGAACTGCAAGCAACTGGCGTGAAGCTAGATATTCACTTGCACTTGATTGATTATGCTTGCGATTATTGGCAAGGTAATCGGCACCTAGAAAGAGGCGCCTTGAAAAGAATGCTACTTTTTGTGGGTCATTATTTGAGTGGCAAAAATAGTACTCAAAAAGTTACCGCGCGCTGGGAAGATCAGATTAAAAAATTCAAAGAACTTTTTGGCACCTATCCGGCAGGCATTGGTTCGCATGAATATATTCATCATTTTCCGCCCTACTTCAAAATTGCTGTGGGTTTATGTGAAAAATATAAAATCAGTTTTTTGCGTTATGGTCTTGGCAATTTTGAACACAGTTGTCTGATTAGTAAAATCCTCAATAGGCTCCGTGGTCAAAATAGACAGTATTTTAAAAAGACCAACCTAGAAACTTCTGATTATTTGGTTAGTTTTGATTGGACCGATAATCTGGAGTTTATCACTAGCCTGCCGACAGAAAGTCGCACAGAAGTGGTTTTTCATCCGGAAAGAGCCCAAGAATTTGGTTTTTTGCAAGAATTGAATTAATGTTTTTAAGCTAAAAAGCTTTGAAAAATTACGTCTAGTGAACAAATTTAGGCTTGACAAGGGCATTTTTTTGCGCTAGAATAAGGCCAATGAAACGAATCATTTTGGGCGCAATTAAGCTCTATCAAAAGACACTTTCTCTTGATCAGGGACCGCTTTCCTATCTTTTCTCTGAACGGATTTGTCGTTTTCATCCGTTGTGTAGTCAGTATGCCGTTGAAGCAATTGAGCGTTTTGGGGTCGTCAAAGGATCCTGGCTGGGGATCAAACGTGTCGCACGTTGTCATCCTTGGAACGACGGCGGATATGATCCGGTGCCTAAAAAATAATTTTTTAAACGAACAATATTGTGTTTACCGATGAAGTAAAAATTTCGGTCATTGCTGGTCGCGGAGGCGATGGGGTAGTGGCTTTCAATAAAGTCAAAATGAGTCTTGGTCCGACTGGCGGAAGAGGTGGCAATGGTGGCAGTGTCTATTTTGAAGGTGTCTCCAACTTGTCCGCTCTGAATAAATATAAGCACAAAAACGAGTATTATGCCGAAAATGGAATGAATGGCAAAAAGGATAACTCAGAAGGCAAAAGAGGAGAAGATTTGATTTTGACTGTGCCGATTGGCAGCGTTCTTCACAATTTGAAAACAAAAAAAGATATTGATATTGTGGAAGTCGGACAAAAAGTAATGGTTTCTAAGGGCGGAATTGGTGGTCGAGGTAATTTTTGTTTTCGTGGGCCCACCAATACTTCCCCCAAAGAAAAAGAGTTTGGTCAGCCAGGCGAAGAAGCGACCTTCTATATTGAATTGCGATTCATCGCTGACATTGGCCTTATCGGTCTTCCAAGTGCCGGAAAATCATCTCTACTAAACGAACTGACCAAGGCCAATGCTAAAGTGGGAAACTATGACTTCACCACATTGGAGCCCAATTTGGGCGTGATGGATGATGTGATTCTGGCGGATATCCCCGGTCTCATTGAAGGCGCTTCTGCTGGGAAAGGCTTGGGCGTGAAATTTTTGCGTCACATTCAAAGAACAAAAGTGTTAGTGCATTGCATCAGTCTTGAATCGCTCGATCCTAAAAAAGATTATGCGATCATTCGCAAAGAACTGGAAAATTATAGCCCTGACTTGGTGGCCAAAAAAGAAATCATTTTGCTAACCAAAACAGACTTAGTTGATGAAAAAATGATTAATAAAACAAAAAAACAGATGCAAAAACTCAACCCGGATGTGGCTGTTTCTTCTATTCACGACGAAGAAAAACTACTCCTACTAAAGAAAACACTACTAACTATGCTGGAGAAATAAACCTATGTATTGGATTTTTTCTGTTTTGTTTATAATTGCAGTGATGATTCCTGATATTATTCGAGATAGTGTCTATTTTTTAGCGGAAGAGCGCGCGGAAGAAGTAGTGCTTTTCATTTTAGGTTCAGTGGCCTTTCTGGCTTTTTTGCAAAATGAACGGCGCATAGCGATTCAGCGCAAGGAAAAAGAAAACGCCCAAAAAAAGATGAATCAGACCGTCAAAGACCTAGTTGATTCCTATAGCTATATTGGTGAAGTGAATCGCAAGATGGACATTTTGATGGAAGTGGCGCTAGGCCTTGCTGATCGATCGCTTTTGGACCGAAAAAAGGAGCGCGAAGTTTATGAGTCTATTGTTAATGCCGCTAATTTTCTTTTAAAAGCTGACGCAACAACTCTGCGTTTTGTTAATGCTAAAACAGGGAAGACGGAACAAGAGCTGGGACTACCAGAGAAAGCCAATATATCCGTTTCCAACGAAGCACTGCTCGATATGCCAGAAAATGTGAATGTGAAAAAAGAAAAAAATTGTTTGATCATTTCTTCCTCGCAGACGATCAATCAGATCAAGGGCTATTTCATAATTAGCGATTATGATGATAGTGAGGAGAAAAAGCCAAAAAATATTGAGATATTGAAGCTCTTTGCTTCTCAGGCGATTTTCCTACATGCTTATGCCGAAAAAGAAGCAGGCGTGGAGTGTCGCTGCTAGAAAAAAAGCTAATCATTAATTTATTAAAAATATGCAAAAAAATATCAAACCGCTAGGGGAAAACGTATTGGTTAAGCTTATGAAGGCCGACTCGAAAACCAAATCAGGCATTGTGCTTCCCGAAACAACAGAAACTGATCGTCCTCAAGAAGGGAAAGTTATGGCGATTGGGGAGAGTGAAAAAATTAAAGTCAAAAAAAATCAAATCGTTATTTTTGCCAAATATTCTGGATCAGAAATTAAATTGGCTGGAGAAGAATTCTTAATCCTCAAAGCGGAAGATATTCTTGCGATAGTAGAATAGCTTAGTTTGCAATTTCAAAGCCTTGTTTTTTCCAACCGTCCAGTCCGTCAGACAGGGCAAAGACATTGAAAAAACCAAGATCAAACAGGCGCACGGCGCCCTTGAACGCATCGATTCCTGTAGTGGCATAAAGAATAGTTTTTCTGTTGAAAGGAATTTCTTTGCTTCTTTTTTCCAGCTCTTCCAAGGGAATATTTATTGCCCCCACAAGATGTCCCGAACTAAATTCGGGACTTTTTCGCAGATCAACAATAGTCAGCTTTTGATTACTGATTTTTTTTAGCTCAACGCTTGCGATGAAGTTAACCTTGGCTTGATCGGAAAAAGAGGTGGGGTCTCCTGCACTGATGGTAGATCCGAATTCTTTTTTCCAAGCCTCAAATCCACCTTCCAGATAATGGATATTTTTGAAGTTTTTAGCTGAAAGAGCGTCAGCAAAGGCGTTTACGATAATTGTTTCACATTGCGTGTCAAAAAGCACATATTCTTTGTTTTTGTCTAAGCGGTCAAAAGCGGAAAAACCCTCAGAGAGAGGGATATTTTGCGATTTTACAAGGTGTTCTTTTTCATAGTCAGCTCTTTCTCGCAGGTCGATAATGAGCATAGCGCCAGAGTCAGCTTGATTTTTTTTGCCAAGTTCTGCTGGTGTGATTTTGCTAATTTTCGTGCTATCGACACTTTCGCGTGCTTTCAAATCAAGGTCGGTTTTTTGATTGGCTTTTATGGGATTTTTGATGAAACCGGATTTGAGCAGTGTGATTGAAGCGATGATAAGGATGAGCCCAAAGCCAATCGCTAGCGCTTTGAGATTGCCATTTTTTTGCTCGGAGTAATTGTTTTGCATAAAGAAACTATTTTAAAATACTGCCGATGAAATCAGGGTTGCCATTCAAAAAGTCTTTGATTTTGAGATTAGTTTTGCCTTCGCGTTGCAATTCTTCTAGAAAAATGAGGCCTTTGCCAGCTTGAACCGCAATTTTCTCTTGCGTCTCAAAAACCTCTCCGATGCGATGATTTTCCGGCAGATTGTTTTCACTAAAACTGATGTTATTTAGTTTGATGCGAACGAGCGCCGAAGCTTTCTCCCAATGGGTGAAAATTCCCGGCCAAGAAAAAAAAGCGCGATATTGATTATGGATTTCTCGCGCCGAATCGGACCAGATTATTTTTCCATCACCCCGTTCAATTAGTTGGCATAGCGAGGCTTTCTTGTCATCTTGCGCAGTGGGCTTCACTTTTCTCTCAATCCACTGGGGAATTGTTTCCAAGAGTAATTTTGCGGATAATTGTGCCAGGCGCGCGGAAAGCTCGTCGCTTGTTTCATTAGGTCCAATTGCGAGTTTTTTTTGACTAAGCATTGCTCCTGTGTCAATTCCGGCGTCCATCAGCATAATAGTTGCACCAGTTTCTTTTTCGCCAGAAAGGATGGCATTTTGAATGGGAGACGGTCCGCGATAATTGGGCAAAAGTGAAGCGTGCACATTGATTGCACCAAAACCAGGCAAATCTAAAACCGCTTGAGGTAAAATTTTTCCATAAGCGGCTACAATTAAAAGATCTGGTTTTTGCGTCTCCAGTTTTGTGATTTCCGTTGCGTCAAATCTTGTGGGAGAAAAAACAGGAATTTTCGCTGTCTCGGCGGTGATTTTGACGGCCGATTTTTCTAGCTTCTGTTCACGGCCAACTTTTTTGTCCGGCTGAGTATAGACGCCAATAATATTATATTTATTCGCCAGAAGCGCCGTTAGGATTGCATCGGCAAAACTGGATGTGCCCATGAAGATAACTCGCAGTTTGATGGATTTTTTTGGCATAGTTTTCTTTTTATGTTTTGTGCTTATTTTTAGATTCTGTCGATATAGAGAATTCCATCCAAGTGATCAATTTCGTGTTGAAAGGCGCGGGCTAAAAGTCCTTCCGCTTCAAGCAAAACTTCTTTTCCGGCCTTATTCTTTGCGCTCACTTTGACTTTTTTGGAACGTTTGACAGGCAAAAATTGCCCGGGAAAAGAAAGGCAACCTTCGTCGGCGATTTCTTTGCCCCAAGATTTGGACTTTATTTTTGGATTAATGAGCACATAGGTTTTTCGTTCAAATTTGACGACACAAAGGCGCAGTGATTTTCCCACTTGTGGAGCAGCTAAACCCATGCCATTGTTTTCCTTCATCGTTTCGAGCATATCCAAAATCAACTCCTGAATCATAGGGTCTTTGGGATTTTCGACTTCCTCAGCCTTCTTCAAAAGGCAGGGCGCGGGATAAATTTTAATTGGGAGTGTAGTCATGAGTTATTTTAAGTAGTAGAAATTGGATCAATGTCAATGTTCCAGCCAGCATGGAGAGTTTTGAGGATTTTTGTTGCCTCCTCTGGCAGCGCCAAGTTGAATTTAATAATCAGTTGTTTAGAAAAACGTCCGCGGACCTTTGGCACAAAAGCTTCCTGGGGTTCAGTTATTCGCAGACTATTTTCAATAGCAACTAATTGCTCAAAAACCGCTTTTGTTTCAGTGTCAACCTTTTTTTTATTATAATCTTGAAAGGTCAATTTGGCAATTTTTCCGAGAGGGGGATAGCTGAGTGCTTCGCGATCAGCCAACTCTTTTTGATAGAAGGAGAGATAATTTTTTTCGGCTACTGCCGCGAGAAATTTGTTTTGTGGGTGATAGGTCTGCATAATCACTACCCCTGGAAAGCGTGCGCCGGGACGAGCTACTCGACCAGACAGTTGCACGAGATCAGCATAAGCTTTTTCTCCCGTGTTCCAACTAGGAAAAGTTAAAAGGTTGTCGGCGTCAATCACGGCGACCAGCGCCACACGTGGCAAATCCCATCCCTTGGTGATCATTTGGGTGCCAATGAGGATGTCGAATTCACCGCGGGAAAATTCTTGATAGGCCTTTTGTTGAAAATCTTTAGTCTTGGCGTTTTGTGCGTCGATGCGTAAAATTTTAGCTTCTGGAAAAAGACTCGCCACTTCTTTTTCCACTTTTTGCGTGCCCAGGCCAATATTGCGAAAAACAATTTTTTTACACTTGGAGCATTCAGGAATAACTGGCGAGCGATAATTGCAAGAGACACAGCGATACTCTCCTGTATTGCCATAAACTAATGCGCGATCGCACTTGGGACAGCGCAAAACGGTCTTGCAAGCGTCACAAACAGAAAAAGCGCTCATGCCTTGGCGGTTAATAAAAAGAATGACCTGCAAGCGATTTTTGAGCGCATAACTGATTTCTGCTTTAAGTTTTTTGGAAATACAAGAATAGTTTTTAACCCAGCGTTCTTTTTTCATGTCCACTAAAATTGTTTCCATTGGTGGTTGTTTGAGTCGGTCTAATTTTAGCGGTGGCAGTTCAAGCAGTTGAGCCGTTCCGATTTGCGTCCGATAGAAAGATTCCACTCTTGGTGTGGCAGAACCGAAAACAATCTGGCAGTCATATATCTCTGCCAGTTTTTCCGCTACCGTTCTAGCGTCATAGCGCGGGCTCATATCCCAAGACTTGAAAGACATGTCTTGTTCTTCATCAATCACAATGAGCGAGAGTTTTTGAAAAGGTGCAAAAATGGCCATGCGTGTGCCGATAATAATTTTCGCCTCGCCAGAGGCGATGCGCGACCAGTTGGCAAAAAATTCTCCGGCAGAGAGATTACTACTGAGTAGTGCGATCTCGTTTGGATTAAAATAGGCGCCATAACGTTCTAGTGCTTGTGGCGTTAATGTTTTTTCTGGTACTAAAATCAAAAATTGATTTTCGGGATTTTGTTTTTTGAACTCGATGACGGAGTGAATATAGACTTCTGTTTTTCCTGCTCCGGCTGGACCGAAAAGCAAGTAAGTTCTATTTTTCGCAGCGTCTTTTTTTGAATTAGTTTTGGAAATCAATATTACAGCTTTTTTTTGTTCTGGTGTTAATGTAATCTTTGGCGTTATTTTCTCCCCGATAGTTATCGTGGATTTTTTTGGTTTTGTTTTTTGGGATTTTATTACAAAGCTTTTGAGCACAACGCCAAGTGACGAAAAATAATACCCAGAAATATATTCGGCTAATTTGAGTTGTTGTGCTGTGAGAAAATTTTCCTCCAAAACTTTCTCGATTTTTTTAAGCACCATTCCACCTGAGCGAGAAAAATCAGATTTACTTTCAATCACAACACCGGAAATAGTTTTTCGTGAAAAAGGAATAGACACCAATGTTCCGGCGGATAATTTTTTACTCGCTAGGTAATAGAAAAACTGCTCGCGACTAAGCGGGATTTTGACGAGCGGAACAACGCTAAGGATGAATTGTTGTCCTTTTTCTTTTGCCATAGGTTTATTCCAGTATAGCAGAAAAAGGGATATTTGGGGAAGATTTTTGCTTTGTGCCAAAGGAGAGAATCGAACTCTCATGGGATTACTCCCGCACGATTTTGAGTCGTGTGCGTCTACCAATTCCGCCACTTCGGCAAATATTTGGACTTAAATTTGATTTGTAGTATACTGTAATTAATTATGGCAAAGATTATTTCATTAGTCAACCAAAAGGGCGGAGTGGGCAAAACTACCTCGGCCATTAACCTTGCGACATACCTTGCGTCAGCAGGGAAATTTGTGCTCCTTGTTGACCTTGATCCGCAGGGCAATGCTTCGTCAGGTCTGGGAATTGACATCCGTTCAGTCAAAAAAAGCCTCTATCACACAATGATTTTGGGGGAACACCCGAAAAATGTCATTATGCGTACGGAAACATTGGGACACGATTTGATGCCTTCATCGCAAGATTTGGCCGGAGCGGGGATTGAGCTTGTGCACATGGACAATCGCGAATTTCGACTCTACAATGTTCTGCGTGAAATTCGTACCAGCTATGATTACATCATTATTGATTCGCCACCGAGCCTCGGATTGCTCACGATTAACGGCCTCGTGGCAAGTGATGAAATCATTATCCCTGTCCAGACAGAATATTTCGCCCTAGAAGGCTTGAGCCAACTTTTGAATACGATCAGCCTTGTGAAAGAAAATTTACAACCCAAGTTGAAAATTATGGGAGCGTTGCTCACGATGTATGACAAGCGCAATCGCTTGTCGCGTCAAGTGGTGAAGGAAGTGCAAGATCATTTTCCCGGGCATGTTTTTGACAGCGTGATTCCACGCAGTGTGCGCTTGGCTGAAGCGCCAGGATTTGGCAAATCAATCTTAGGATTTGATGCATTTTCTCGTGGCGCGAGGTCATATAAAAGTTTTGCGAAAGAAGTGATTGGCCTTGAAAAGACAGAGGAGCCAAGAAAATTTAGTGTTTAAAAGATTTATTTAAATAATATAGGAGCTACGCATTTCACCTCGCAGCCGCATTGACTAAAAAAATAACTCGAACGCTCTTTTTTCTTTTCAAAACTTTCCCTCACTCGGCGGCATCCAATGGAAAGTTTTGAAGAAAAAAGGCATTCTCAAACAGGATTTTTTTAGCCAATACGGCTGACTCGGATAAATGCGTAGGTCATGAAATAAAAAAATGGCACAAAATTATGGATTAGGTCGGGGACTTTCTTCACTTATTCCCCAAAAAGCAAAAAAACTGACTGAACCAGAAGCGGATTTTAATTATTTTGGCTCAGGAAAAAGAGAGGAGAATGATAAGATTGCACCAACTAGTGCGCCAAAGTTGATTGAAGACAATGAAGTCGAGATTTCGCGCATCGTGCCCAATCCACATCAACCGCGTTTTCATTTTGATGAAACGAAATTGCAAGAGTTGGCCAATTCCATCAAAGAGCATGGCATCATCCAACCGATTGTGGTGAGCAAAAATAATGAAAATAGTTTTGAAATTATTGCCGGGGAACGGCGTTTTCAGGCTGCCAAACTGGCGGGACTACTGAAAGTGCCGGTGGTGGTGCGTGATGTAACAGAGCAACAAAAACTAGAGCTGGCGATTATTGAAAACATTCAACGGCACGATTTAAATCCAGTGGAAGAGGCCAGATCATATCAAAAACTAATTGATGAGTTTGATTTGAGTCAAGAAGAAGCGGCCACAAAACTTGGTAAGAGTCGCTCTTCCGTGGCGAATAAGTTACGAATTTTAAGTTTGCCGGTGGAGATTCAAAAAGCGCTGATGGAAGGCAAGATCACCGAAGGTCATGCCAAGGCAATTCTCGCCATTGAAAACCCCGAAAAGCAAAAAGCGCTATACGAGCTAATTTTGAAAAGTGGTCTGACGGTGCGTCAAACGGAAGAGAAAACCAAAGAAGTTTCCGTACGCACACACAAACGCTTAGTCAATGTCGACCCAGAGCAAAAAGCTCTAGAAGACAATCTTTCGCAAGCCCTGAAAACAAAAGTCAAACTGCAAAAATCCGGCACCGGCGGAAAAATTGTGATTGAATTTTATTCCCAAGAGGAGTTGCAAAGCATCGCAGAGAATATCGAGAGGATTGGGAGATAAAATATTAAATTAACAAAAATTAACTTTAATCAAAAAATATGGAAAATATTTACAAGCGCGACGTTCGGCCTGGTAATTGGGAAGACTTACAGCATGATAAAAGGGCTAATAGCCTCTTAAATTTAAACGAAAACTTAAATTTTCTTGGATTGAAAAAACAAATCACGTCCGATTCGAATATATTAGATATTGGCTCAGGGAAAGGAGCATTTTCGGAACAATCGATGGAAGAGGGTTTTAAAAATACGATTTCACTTGATATAAATCCAAGGAGCAATAATAAATCATTGAATGAAGTTAAGGCCAGAATTGAAAGACTTCCTTTTGCTGATGAAACACTTGACCTTGTTCATTCTCAAATGTGTTTTGATGATGAGGTTTATAAACAAAATCAAAAGCAGATGATGGCAGAAATCGCAAGAGTTTTAAAAAAAGGAGGAATTTATTTTTCATCTGAATATTATTTAAACTCTCAAATTGCTGAAGAGTGTGGACTAAAGAGAATGATACCTAAAGGGAGGTATCCAGGATATATTGGAGTAGCATCAATTTATTCAAAAGCTGAATAAAAGGGATTTTTTGTAAATTTGACGTTTATTCGTTTTTGTGCTAATGTCGTGGTATAAAGTAATTAATTATATGCGTAAAATTGATCTAAAAAATGTGGTTTGGAAAGAGGGGGAGTATTATGTTGCCCAGTGTTTGAACGTGGACGTTTCTAGCTTTGGAACAACCAAAAAAGAGGCACTGTGCGCATTAGACGAAGCACTTGAATTATATTTTGAGGATATAAAAGTTCCCAAAGTGACTAGCATTGAAAGACCGGAACTTGTCCAAATGTCAATTTGCCATGCCTAAACTTTATTCATCTTCAGAAATTATCAAAGTCCTGCAAAAACGGGGCTTTGTTTATATTTCCCAAAAAGGCAGTCACGCAAAATTTAGAAAAACTGCCAGTCCAACCTTGACAGCGATTGTTCCAGCGGGGAAAAGAGAAATTCCTTTTGGAACTTTCAGATCAATTTTGCGTCAAGCTAATCTAAGTGAAGATGATTTTAGGAAAAAATAATTCCCTGTGTCATCCCCGAGAAGTCGGGGATCCAGGCACCTCAGGTAATAAAAAAAGAAAAACGAGATTTATTAGTTAAGAAATAGAAGTTAGAGGATTTATAATTCGATTGTTTGTAATCTATAGCCAGTGGAACCTGGATTCCCGCCTTCGCGGGAATGACATTTCTTAGCTACAACAAATTATCCTTTTTCAAATACTTCTTAATATGACTCTTAGCCGCAGACGTGCGGACGAATTTTAGCCAGTCGCGGCTGGGATTTTTGTGGTCGCGAGAAGTGATGATGTCGATTACTTCGCCATTTTGAATCTTATAATCCAAAGTGACCATCTTGCCGTTCGCTTTGGCTCCTGTGGCGCGATTGCCAATTTCACTGTGCACGCGATAGGCAAAATCAATCGGCGTGGCGTCTTCCGGCAAATCAATGATGTCGCCCAGTGGAGTGAAGGCAAAAATGTGATTTTTGAAAAAATCTAATTTGAGACCCTCCATAAATTCTTGATTGTCCGTGCCCAGTTCAGTTTGCCATTCGCGCAGTTGCTTGACCCAAACTAGATCTTCTTCCGGTACAGCGTGCTTGCTTTTGATAAAGAAATTTTTCAACGTGCGCTTTTTTTCGGAATAGATCCAGTGCGAAGCGATACCATATTCCGCTTCGTCATCCATTTTTTTGGTGCGAATTTGCACTTCTAGGAATGTGCCTTCTGGACCAAAGATTGTCGTGTGAATGGATTGATAGCCATTGGGCTTAGGTAGGGAAATATAATCCTTGATTCGTCCAACTAGTGGGCGATATTTTTTATGCACAATACCCAGTGTTTCATAGCAATTAGCCAAGTCTGGCACAATCACGCGCACACCAACCAGGTCATAAATTTTGCTAATATCCATGTCATGACGTTTTAGTTTTTGAAAGAGGCTGTGCAAATGTTTGGTTCGGCCAAAAATATCGAGCACATTAATGCCTTCCTTGAGCAGTTCTTTTTTGAGCTCATTGACAATGCGATCGATATTTTTTCGGCGTTGTCCATATTGATCGTGCAATAACTGCTTAGTATAGTTGTAGTTTTTTAGATCAAGATATTGAAAAGCCAGATCTTCCAAGCGCACTTTGACTTCTCCGATTCCCAGACGGTTAGCAATTGGCACATAGACTTCCATAGTTTCCAAGGCGATGCGTTGTTGTTTTTCCGGTGGCAAATATTCTAGCGTCTCCATATTGTGCAAACGGTCAGCCAGCTTTATGAGCACCACACGAATATCAGATGCCATGGCCAGAAACATTTTGCGCAAATTTTCCAAATACAATTCTTCCTTTGTTCCGCGCAACTTAATCTTTCCTAGTTTTGTTACGCCGTCCACAAGACTTGCAATTTCTTTGCCAAATTTTTGCTCGATTTCTTTGAGCGTTACTTGTGTATCTTCCGGGACATCATGCAGAAGTCCTGCGGTGATTGTTTTTGCGCCAAGTCCGATTTTGGCCAAGTTAAGTGCTGTGTTTAGAGGGTGCTCAATATATTCATCGGTGCCAGATTTCCTTTTTTGTCCCAAATGAGCCTTTTCCGCCATAACATAGGCACTTCTAATTAGCGCCTCGTGCTTGAAATCGAGTTTGAATTTGACATTTTTGAGGACATCATCAATGGTTATTTTTTTTTCCGCAAACATATTGATTGAATTTAGCTAGCAAAATCACAATCCTTATTGGAACACTTGTTCTTTCCTTTTGTAGCGAAAACTAACAGCGAATTGCACTTGGGGCAGGCGTCTCCGGTAGGCTTGGTCCACAGAGAAAAATCACAAGCTGGATAAGTGTTGCAACCATAGAAGGAGCGTCCTCGTTTAGACTTCCTTTCAACAATGTCTCCAGTTTTACATTTTGGACACTTAACGCCGGTTTTATTTTCAATCCGTTTGATGTTTTTGCAAGTTGGATAGTTGGAGCAACCTAAGAATGTGCCGAATTTGCCTTTTTTGACAGCCATCTTAGCGCCACATTTTTCGCAAATTTCTCCGGAAAATTCTTGTTCTAATTTTTTCTCTTCGCCGGTTTTTTCTGTATAACGACAATTAGGATAATTAGAGCAAGCGATGAATTTGCCAAACCGCCCAAATTTCATAATCAGTTCGCCTCCGCAATCCGGACAGTTTCGATCCAGTTTTTCTTGAAATTCTTCTTTCTTAACTTCCTTGGTTTTGCTTTTCAAGTTTTTGTGAAACGGTTCATAGAACGCGCGAATGACTGGTACCCATTCTTTTTTGCCTTCAGCAATTTCATCAAAATCTTTTTCTAGTGTCGCGGTAAAGGTAATGTCCACAATTTGCGGAAAATGCGCAGTCAGAAGATCACTCACCAGTGTGCCAATTTCCAGAGGATAGAGCCTTTTTTCTTCATTTTTATCCACATATTTTCGATCAATAATTGTGGAGATGGTCGGCGCATAGGTTGATGGTCGGCCGATGCCATGCTCTTCTAGGACCTTCACCAGCGTTGCTTCGTTGTAGCGAGGAGGTTCTTTGGTGTTTTTTTCTTCCGGAATAGCAGAAACCAGGTCTAATTTATCACCAGTTTCCATTGGAGGCAAAAGTGCATCAGTTTCACTAGTTTTCTTCCCAGCATAAACTTTGAGATAGCCTTCAAAAGCAACTGTTGATCCGCTAGCGCTGAGCAAATAACTATTTTTTAAATTTTTAGCTGACGCCCCAATCTCAACCTTGACTGAATTGAAAATGGCTGGTGCCATTTGAGAGGCCAGCATGCGATTCCAGATTAAGCGGTAAAGTTTGTGTTGCTTTGGCTCCAGTTTTGCAGCCAGACTTTCTGGCGATTTTTGGGGATCAGTCGGACGAATCGCCTCATGCGCTTCTTGAGCCCCCTTAGAATTATTTTTATAATAGCGTGGCGAATCCAGTGCGAATTCTTTCCCAAATGTTTTTTGAATCATTTTTTGCGCCGAAACGAGTGACTCCAAGGAAAGATTGACGCTGTCTGTTCGCATATAGGTAATAAAACCTTGTTCATAGAGTTTTTGGGCCAGCATCATGGTTTGTTTCGAGCTATAACCGAGATTGCTAATGGCTGATTGTTGCAATGTCGAAGTAGTGTATGGCGGTGGCGGAGTTTTTTTGGTTTCGCGCTTAGTCACATCACTCACAACATATTGACACTTCTCCAAATCAGCGACGATGGTTGTTGCTAATTTTTCTTTGTCTAGAATTGTTTTTTTGATTTTATAATCTCCCGCGAAGAGTTTTAATGTTGTTACAGCTTCAAGTTTAGTGTCATTTTGTTTAACTAATTCTGCGGAAAATTCATTGTCCGTGGTTTCTCTTTGTGTTTTTAGGCGCAGATTAATATTCCAAAAATTTTCACTCTTAAATTTTTCAATTTCTTTTTCCCGTTCAGAGATGATGCGCAAAGCCATTGATTGAACGCGTCCAGCGCTGAGGCCTCGACGAATTTTTTTCCAGAGAAATGGCGACAGTTCATAGCCCACCAAGCGGTCGAGGACACGTCTGGCTTGTTGCGCATCAACTAGATTGAGATCAATCTCTCGAGGATTGGCCAGCGCTTTTTCAATGGCGCTTTTGGTGATTTCATGAAAAACGATGCGGGCAATTTTTTCGCCATGCATTTTCTTTTGAAGTTCAAGCGCTGTGGCGAGGTGCCAGGAAATCGCCTCTCCTTCGCGGTCTTCGTCAGTTGCCAGAATTACCTCGTCAGCTTTTTGGGTTAGTTTTTTCAGTTCAATAACGCGATCTGCTACTTTATTGGGAATGACATACTGGGGGGTAAAATTGTTTTCAATATCCACGCCCATTTCTTTTTCCGGCAAATCGCGAATATGGCCAAAACTAGACTTGACTGTGTAGCTTTTATCTAGAAATTTGGAAATGGTTTTGGCTTTAGTAGGGGACTCAACGATAATTAGTTTCATAATTTAACATAAGACTAGAAATTAGACGTCCACAATGTATCATAAACTAAAACTGCGATTTCTCCAAACTTACTTGATTTTTCCTTGTGACACTAGGAGAGAATATAATTTTGTCCGCCGATATTTTTTGTCCAGCCTTTGAGTTCCATCATGGTGAGGACGGAAGTAGTCATGGCAGTTCCAAGATTTGTTATTTTTCCAATGACATCAATGTGAAGTGGCACTTCAGAAAGCACTCCTAAAATTAGTTCCTCCTCTTTATTTTCAGCGATACGCAATGGCCTTGTTTCAGTTTTTGCTTGCTGTGAAAAATTCAATTCTTCCAAAATATCCGTAATATTGGTGACTGATTTTGCTCCACTTTTAATGAGATTATTGGTACCAATAGAGTTCTCGGAAAAAATAGATCCAGGAATGGCAAACACTTCGCGATTATTTTCCAGCGCCATCCTGGCTGTGATAAGTGCCCCACTTCTTTCTCCTGCTTCGATAACGAGTGTTCCCAATGACAGCCCGGCAATTAGTCGGTTTCGCGCGGGAAAGGTAAAATTATTAGCTGGAGTCTCTGGCGGATAATCACTCAAAAGTAATCCGTCACACGCAATAATTTCATGAGCAAGCGCCAGATTTGCTCGAGGATAGATATTTCTCTCATCAATACTACTGCCTAAAACCGCTAGGGTTTTTCCTTGGGATTCCAGCGCGCTTTTGTGAGAAATGGCATCAATGCCCAGTGCTAATCCACTAACAATCACAAATCCAGCGGCAACTAAGTCATGCGCGAAACTGGTGGCCAGTTGTGCGCCATAGGGGGAATTTTTTCGAGAACCGACAATTGCAATGGCGGGATGTGCGTTCAAATCTAGTCGTCCTCTTGTATAGAGTAAATAGGGAGGATTATGAGCTTCCTTGAGAAGCGTGGGATAGGCGGGATTTTCAAAATCAATCAGCCGAATTTGTTCTCTTTCCAAATTTTTCCACTCCGCATCAGGGTTGATCCTATCTTTTTCTTGCCAAATTTTTTGGGCTAATTTGTGCCCCTCTAAAGCTGCGTTTAATTGAAAAAGATCAGCGCGCCAAATACTTTCGGCCGTGCCAAAATAGGCCAGAAGCTTTTTTATTTTTTGTGGCCCGACATTTTCAATTTTATTCAACGCATGAAGATATTTCATTTCAAAAGCATACCATAAATAGTGAAAGGTTGACAAATTTAGGGGATATGTGATAGTATGTATGGAAGTCTAGTCTAACTATTTTTATCAAACCTAACAAATGGAACTACAACCCAAAAAAGAAGTGGCCCCGGAAAGAGAATATGAATTTTTTACTGTAGCTATGAATCTGCTCTCTGAGTTGCCTGAGCGAGCACAAAGCATTTTTTGCCAACGTTTTGGCTTGGCTTCTAGTTTTAAGGTGGAAACACTGGATCAGATTGGTGCAAATCATAAAGTCACGCGAGAGCGCATCCGGCAGATACTCACTTTTCACAAAAAACAAATCGCGCAAAAATGCGAAGGACCAGAGTTTAAGAAAGCAGAAAAAGAATTACTTTTTACGATTGCAAATAATTATGGTATAGTGAAAGAAGCTCATGCTATAAGACATCTGAATAAAAAGGAAGCGCTTGCCGAAGAGAATGCTTTGCGCTTTTTGGTTCATTGTTCCAAAAAAATCCAAGCTGTTTTTGAGCGAACTTTTTTGGAAAAATCTTGGGTGACTTCGCGTGAAGCATTGAATCAAGCGAAAAAGCTGATTGTAGAAGCGGAAAATACTCTAAAAAAAGAAAAACAACCGCTGACCGGTGACGCCCTAGCCAAAAAGCTGAGCGCGCAATTTCCTGCTCTTTCCAAAAAAGCTATTTTGAATTTCTTGGAAAGTTCCGCTCAACTCAAGAGAAATAAATTTGGAAAATGGGGCTTTCATGACTGGTCAGAAATTAATCCAAAGGGTAGTCGAGAAAAAATTTATCTTGTTTTGAAAGAATCAAAAAAACCTCTGCATTTCACCAAGATCGCCAGCTTGATTGACAAACATGAATTGGGAAAGCGAAAGGCACATCCACAAACCATCCATAATGAACTAATTAAAGACAAAAGATTCATTCTAGTTGGTCGAGGTATTTACGCCCTTTCCGAATGGGGTTATTATAGAGGAACAGTGCAAGATGTTATTCGCGACATCCTAACTAAAAATGGACCAATGGAGCGCAACGTGTTGATTGCCGAGATTCTCAAAATTAGAAAAGTGCAAAAATCAACAATTACGATTAATTTGAACCAAAAAAAATTCTTTAATCGAGCAGGAGATATCTATAGTTTGAAATAGTATAAACCAAACAGGCGAGGATAATCCTAAAAAATAAAAAAATGGATAGTCCGATAAATTCTTTTGAAATATTAAAAACTTTTGGCACAGTTTTCTATCATGCTTGGTGGATTGTTTTAGTTTGGCCATTTTGGTATATTTTCAGTGATATATGGGGAGAATATGTTGCAATCTACGCTGACAACTCATTTTATAGCAAATACAAATGGACGATGCTGGAAATCATTCCGCCTCGTGACATTGAACGCGGTCCTAAGCCGATGGAAAATATTTTTGCTGGCTTGACTGGTGTTTGGTCAACTCGTAATCCTTTTGATTCGCATATTACTGGAGCCTATCGGCAAGATCCGTTTAGTTTTGAATTGGTCGGCGAAGAAGGTCGCGTACATTTCTATATTCGCACCCTAAAAGGTCGGCGCAATATGCTGGAAGCGCAAATTTATGCCCAATTTCCCGGAGCGCAAATTATTGAAGTAGAGGATTACTATAATAAATTCCCAAAAATTGTACCCAATCGTGATTGGGATCTCTGGGGATCGGATTTTGATTTTGTGCAAAAAGACCCCTATTACCCGATCAAAACTTATGATCAATTTGAAGAGAGCATTACGGGTGAAATGATTGATCCAATGGCGGCGATTGTGGAGCAACTGGGAACACTTGGCCCGGGGCAACACATCTGGCTCCAATATATGACTGTTATGATTAGTGAGCCTGAGTCTTTTAAGGCTGGAAAGGCCTTGATAGACAAATTAAAAGGCAAAGAAGCGCCTGTAGCGATGGGTCTTTTTGGACATCTTCTCGATGTGTTTAAAAATATCCTCCCAGCTCTTTCTGCGCCAGTGGAATTCAAGACTTCTTCTAAAAAAGAAGACGCACCACTTGACACGCGCCTTTCGCCAATGGAACGAGAAGTCTTGAAATCTGTCGAAGAAAATGCGGGAAAGAATTTCTTCAAAACCAAGATGCGCATGATCTACATTGGAAGAAAGGATGGTTTTGATCGAGGATATGTTGGTGGTTTTATTGGTGCGATCAAGCAATTTAATGATTCTCATTTTAATGGAGTGAAGCCGGAAGCGGTGAGTAAAACTGTGGGAACAATTTTTTTCACAAAGCAAAGAGCGGACTTTCGCAAGCGCAAAATTTATGATCGCTACAGAAGGCGCAATATGGATGGCTACAACTTGATACTTTCTGCAAAAGAACTGGCCACAATGTATCATTTTCCAGATATGATGGTAAAATCACCCTCTCTCACTCAGATCACGTCTAAGGTGGGGGTTGCTCCAGCTAATTTGCCAGTGGAATAAAATCGAAACAACATATGAGTGAAATCAATTTTTTCGCCAAAACCAATTTTCGCAATCAAGAACGGATTTTCGGTATCAAAGAAGATGACCGGAGACGCCACATGTATATCATTGGAAAAACTGGCATGGGCAAATCCAGTCTCTTGGAAAATATGGCCATTCAGGATATTCGAAATGGTAAAGGTCTTTGCGTGGTTGATCCGCACGGAGAATTCGCGGAAAAGATGCTTCGCGCCATTCCCAAAAATCGCATCAATGATGTGGTCTATTTCAATCCGTCTGATGTGGAATTTCCAGTGGCTTTCAATATCCTGGAAGCAGTTGATCCAGATAAGAAAAATTTAGTGGCATCAGGTCTCATGGGAGTATTTAAAAAGATTTGGCCAGATGTATGGAGCTCGCGCATGGAATATATTCTCAATAACGCTATTTTGGCTCTTCTCGATTATCCTGGCTCAACCCTTTTAGGGGTAAATCGCATGATGTCAGATGGAAATTTTCGCAAAAGAATCTACACAAAAATTACCGACCCCGTTGTGAAAGCTTTTTGGATTAATGAGTTTGACAAATGGGATGACAAATTTAGGAAAGAAGCGGTAGCGGCGATTCAAAACAAGGTAGGACAATTTCTATCCTACACGCTTGTGCGACACATCATCGGCCAACCCAAGTCTACAATCGATATGCGCGAGATAATGGACAATCAAAAAATTCTAATTGTCAATCTTTCCAAAGGAAAAATCGGTGAAGATGCAATGCGACTGCTTGGCGGAATGATTATCACCAAAATTCAATTGGCCGCAATGAGTCGCGTGGATATTCCCGAAGACGAGCGCAAAGATTTCTATCTCTATGTCGATGAATTCCAAAATTTTGCCACAGAAAGCTTTGCCAACATTCTCTCGGAAGCGAGAAAGTATCGCCTCGCTCTTATTTTAGCCCATCAGTATATCAACCAACTGATTTTTGATGGCAATGCCACAGTGAAAGACGCTATTTTTGGCAACGTGGGAACGATGCTTACTTTTCGAGTTGGCGCGGAAGACGCGGAGGCACTAGAAAAAGAATTTGATCCAGTCTTTCTCATGAATGATATTGTTAATTTGTCAAAATATGATATCTATTTGAAACTGATGATTGATGGAATCGCTGGTGACGCTTTTTCAGCCAGGACTCTTCCTCCAGTCGATCTTTCCGAGACAGCCGCTAACACAGAAAAAGTGATTGCCATCTCTCGTGAACGCTATGGAAAATCAAGTGTTGAGGTGGCGGAAAAAATTTCCCGCTGGAGTGGGATGGATTGTTTCGAAGAGGGAACAAATAATGTTCAAAAGATAACCTTGAGTGAACAAAAAACAACTCCAGTTGCCAGACAAGAAATAACCAGAGAAAGACAAGTAGTAGAAAGTATTACCCCTAAATCAGAAGAAAGCAAATTGGTCGCAATGACTCCGCCAACAAAACCACAGACTGATCTATTTGAAGCCACTTGCTATACTTGTGAAGAAAAAATTACTGTACCCTTTAAACCTGACCCCAGTCGAAAAACTTTTTGCAAAGAATGTCTCAAGGAATACCAAAGAATGAAAGCGAAGGTTGCACCGCCTATTGAAAACATCAAAAAGCCATTATCCAATTCCACGCCTGCCCTAGGAGCAGAAAAGACGGAACGAGTGCCTAGTCGAGAAGCGCAAGCCTTTCAATCGCCAGGACATGTGTCAAGTGAAAAAACAATTAGTCTCAATCAGATTAGCAATATTGCCCCAAAAAAATTTACTGCTCAAAAAAAGAATCTCAATCTTGACTCGGATGGGATTAGGGCGCTAATTAATAAAACCAAGGTTGCGCAATAAAAATGGATAAATTCAATCTGGACCAAAAAATTTCCAGCTATCTAGCTTTTTGCTTTATTCTAATCCTAAGTTTTGTTGTGGCCTGGAAAGCGCTATCAGTGGGAAACACAATTATTGAAAATGCCCCAAATTCAAACGCTTTCAATCCAATGAAAGACGCACTGAAATAAGCCTATGCAAAAAAACGATTCTGTTTCTGAGAAAAAAGTATTAGTGGGGATTTCTGGCGGAGTTGACTCTGCTGTGACTCTCGCACTTCTCAAAAATGCTAATTATGCCGTGGAAGCGGTTTTTTTGCGTCTGGCAGACACTTCTCAAAAGGCCAAAGAATCACTCCAAGACGCTAAAAAAATCTGCCAACTATTGGCTGTGCCACTGCACATTAAAGATGCGCGCGCTGTTTTTGAAAAAACAGTAATTAAATATTTTCTGGCTGAATATGCCAAGGGCAACACGCCCAACCCTTGCGTTTTTTGCAATGAACAAATCAAATTTAAACTACTATTAGAAATCGCTAAAAAATTAGAGTTTGATTTTGTAGCAACTGGACACTACGCTCGTATAAAAAAAGTAACAGATGGCGTGGAAATAAAATATAAACTTGTAGCAGCAAAAGATGAAAAAAAAGATCAAAGCTATTTTCTGTATCGCTTAAAACAAGAGCAATTGGCGAAAATTATTTTTCCGCTAGGTGATTATCAAAAAGACGATGTGCGTGAATTAGCAAAAAAATTCAATTTACCCGTTTTCAATAAACTTGATTCGCAAGATGTTTGTTTTATGCAAAATAATAAGCTAGAGGAATTTTTGCGGAAAAAAATAAAACTGATCAGGGGCAAAATTGTCGATACGAAAAATAAAATTATTGGTGAGCACAAGGGCCTCGCACTCTATACAATTGGTCAACGCAAGGGAATTGAGATTGGTGGTAGTGGGCCATATTTCGTAGTCGCTAAAAATTTGAAAAAAAATCAACTTATTGTGACCAATAATCCAGCGCATCCGGCACTTTCTCTGAAAAAAATAAACCTCAAAAAACTTTCTTGGACCAACGCTTGTCCCAGACTACCATTGGCCGTTCTCGTGCGGACGCGCTACCATAATTTTTTGGAATCTGCTATAATTAAAACCGATAAGGCAAAAAAGACTTATTGGCTAGAACTTAGAAAACCCCAAAAAGCTGTCGCCCCTGGACAGTCCGCCGTATTCTACACAAAAAACGGGGAAATCTTGGGTGGAGGAATAATCAAATAGGCTTATATCAACCTAATGTAATAGCATTATGAAAACTAAATTAAAAAAAATGGATAAAAAAACAGAGGAGCTATTTAAAGCCAGTAGCGTGGCGGTTCTTTTGGAAAATATGAACGACAATATTAAAATTCTCGCGGAAGGACAACTGAGTTTGCGAGAAGAAATGCACAGAAATACTGACGACCTGCGAGGAGAAATAAGCGATTTGCGAGGAGAGATGCGCGGAGCAATAAATAATCTACGAGGAGAGATGAAGGAGATGAGAGGGGGTTTCGATTTACTCATGGAATACGTGAAGCGCATTGATGAAGAAGTGACTAGCATCAGAAAAGAATTCGAAGGCGTGAAAGAAAAAAAGGTTGATTGGAGTATTTATTCCGCCTTGGAAAAACAAATGAACGTGGCCGAAATTCAGATAGAAAAAATGAAAGTCTTGCTTAAGTTAAAAAATAGTAACTAATATGTATATTCGAAACGCAACAAGCACGAGCACCGATGACACTGAGGACAAGCAAAAAAAAGCGGAAATTGAAAGCAAAAAAAGACGCATTCAGATGGAGATTTTGATTATGGAGGGCGATTTACGGAAAATAAATACCGACAAAATTTCTGCTGACAATGACATTCGTAAATTAACTCGTGACGCTGAGCGCATTCGCATCAATTTGGACGAAAAAAAACGCCATCTGGCAAAACTGATGCAAGACGCCAGAACGACTGAAGACGAATTGCGCACCCTCCGCAAAAAACTTAATTTGTTATAATTTTTAAAATTAAAATTGTATGTTGTCAAATTTCAAAGGCATCGTAGAAGATATTGCTAAAACTAAAGATAAAATAGATGCGTATGACTGGGAGAAGAAAACTGAATATATCGAAGAGGATTTAAATAATGGCAAGATAGATCTATCAACAGCATTGGAAACATTAAAGGATACTTTCAAGTCTGAATTAAGTGCTGATGACTATAGGAAGATAGAAAAAGAGGTGGGGTATAATGTTAAGTAAAATTTTATGATTACCGCGAAAGATCTCCGACAAAAATATCTCGATTTTTTCAAAAGCAAAGGACATGCTGTCATCCCTTCTGCGCCACTGGTGCCGGAAAATGATCCGACGACGCTCTTTATTAATTCCGGCATGCATCCGCTGGTGCCATATTTGATGGGCGAAAAGCATCCACTGGGAAAAAGACTAACTGATGCGCAAAAATGTATCCGCACGGGGGACATTGATGAGGTGGGGGACACGACTCATCATACTTTTTTTGAAATGCTGGGAAATTGGTCGCTTGGTGATTATTTCAAAAAAGACGCACTGGAGTGGAGTTGGGAATTTCTAACTTCGCCAGAATGGTTGGGCCTTGATAAAAAAAGAATCGCTTGCTCGGTTTTCGAAGGAGATGAGGACGCGACTTTTGACGACGAAGCGCACAAGATTTGGCTCGAGATCGGAATGCCAGAAAAAAAGATTGCCAAATTGCCTAAGAAAAACAATTGGTGGGGGCCAGCTGGAGTGACAGGCCCGTGCGGACCAGACAGTGAAATGTTCTATTGGGTGGGCGAAGAAGACAGCGTGCCAGATAGCTTTAATGATGATAATGCTTTGTGGATAGAAATCTGGAATGATGTTTTTATGGAGTTTAATAAAAACGAAAAAGGAGAATATGGAAAACTAGCCGCGCAAAATGTGGACACAGGCATGGGGCTGGAGCGAGTTTTGGCGGCGCTAAATGGACAAAGCGATAATTATCGCACAGAACTTTTTTGGCCATTGATTCAAAAAATAGAGGAATTGTCAGGAAAAAAATATGCCGAAAGTGATGGCATAAAAAAAGCCATGCGAATTATTTCTGATCACATTAAAGCCGCCGCTTTTATTATTGCTGACGGCGTAGAGCCATCCAACACAGAAAGGGGCTATATTCTGCGTCGTCTTATTCGTCGTGCGATTCGACAAGGACATCTTTTGGGAATTAATAAAAATTTTACAACTGAAATTGTGAAAGTTGTGCAAAATATTTATGGCGAAATTTATCCGGAAATTTTGCAAAACAAAATTTTAGTTGAATTGGAAAAAGAAGAAGAAAAGTTCAGAAAAACGCTAGAAAATGGGCTAAAAGAATTAAAAAGAATTATTGATAGTAGAATCAAGGGATTTGATCCTGCTGGTTCGAATAAATTTATTGATTGTAAAATAAGAGTCAATGGAAGAGATATTTTTAATGTTTATCAAACATATGGTTTCCCGCCGGAGCTTTCCCAAGAGGTGGTTTCGGATTGGGGGATTGCATTTGATGAAGAAACAATGAATGAATGTAAGAGAGAATTTGAAAAACATCAAGAACTCTCTCGCACAGCTTCCGCCGGAATGTTTAAGGGTGGGCTTTCAGACACAAAAGAAAAAACAACCGAGCTACATACTGTGGCGCATTTGATGCTGGCGGGACTGCGCAAAGTGCTTGGAGAAAATGTGCATCAAAAAGGATCAAACATTAATGGCGAACGCATTCGTTTTGATTTTTCGCATCCGGACAAAATGACTGACGAACAGAAAAAAGCTGTGGAGGATTTTGTGAATAAGGCAATTGAATCAAAAACAGAAGTAGCAATGGAAGAAATGACTCCAGATGAAGCGAAAAATGCCGGAGCAGAAGGGGAGTTTGGGCATAAATATGGTGATCGGGTCAAGGTCTATTCTATTGGAGAATATTCCAAAGAAATTTGTGGCGGACCACATATTAGCAATACTTCCGAGATCCAGGGAAAGTTTAAGATTCAAAAAGAAGAAAGCTCTTCGGCTGGTGTGCGGAGGATTAAAGCGGTGCTGATTTGACAAAAAATCAAATCCGCTCTATACTATAAATATTAAAAAAAGCCCCCGAAAGGGCTTTTAAAAGAGCTTAAAAAATGCCCTATGCAAAATAACAAAATTGTTCAATTTCTAAGAGAGGCCAAGGTGGAATTGCAAAAAGTTAACTGGCCAACCAAGCAGCAAACAATCAACTATACCTTGATTGTAATTGGAATTAGCGTGGCGATTTCTCTTTTTCTGGGTGGGCTAGATTTCATCTTTGAGTTTATTCTAAAAACATTCATTTTAAAGTAAGTAAATTTAATTAGTTTTAGAGAAAACAATGGCAAAACAATCACAACATCATGGAAGGTCTTGGTATGTGCTGCATACCTATTCTGGTTATGAGGACAATGTGTCGCGTAACTTGAAACAAAGAATTGAATCGATGGACATGCAGGAGTTCATTTTTGACGTTATGGTTCCGGTAGAAAAAAAGATTAAATTGAAAGGTGGAAAAAAGACCGTGATTGAAGAGCGCATCTATCCGGGCTATGTGCTTGTGGACATGATTGTAACAGATGCTTCATGGTATGTGGTGCGAAACACGCCTAATGTGACTGGCTTTATCGGCCTAGGCACAACCCCAACACCAGTTGATCCACGCGAAATCGAAGCACTCAAAAAACGCATGGGTGTGGCTGAGCCAAAATACAAGATGGATGTGGCGGAAGGGGAGACAGTTAGGATTATTGACGGACCGTTTAAGGATTTTGATGGAAAAGTAAGTGAAGTGGATGAAGAAAAGGGTCGCGTGAAGGTTTTGGTTTCTATCTTTGGTCGCGAAACTCCAGTTGAACTAGATTTCTTGCAAATTCATAAATTATAATTTATAGCATTACACATATGGCCAAGAAAATTAAAACAGTAGTTAAATTACAAATCCAAGCCGGAAAAGCCAATCCAGCGCCTCCAGTCGGACCAGCCTTGGGACAGCACGGAATTAATATTGGTGATTTTTGCGCCAAGTTTAATGATGCAACCAAAGACAAAATGGGCGACATCATTCCAGCCGAAATCACAATCTATGAAGACAGAAGTTTTGACTTCATCTTAAAAACTCCTCCAGCATCAGACCTATTGCGAAAAGCAGCTGGCGTGGAAAAAGGTGCTGGCAATCCATTGAAAGATAAGGTTGGAAAAATCACTGCCGCAAAATTGCGAGAAATTGCGGAAAAGAAAATGAGTGACCTGAACGCCAATGACGTGGAAGCAGCGGAGAAAATTATCGCCGGAACTGCGCGTTCAATGGGAGTGAAAATTGAAGGGTAATTAACATTTAATCAGTGGGAGGCTAAAAAGTCGCTTGAACCACAAAAATCATATGACACACGGAAAAAAGTATCGGGCAGTTGCCGAAAAGCTTGATCGAGAAAAAAGCTATTCTTTGGAAGAGGCTTTGAAACTCGTTCGAGAAAACAAAATTGCCAAATTTGACGAATCAGTTGAGGTGCATATCAAAACTGGGATTGATCCGAAAAAAACTGACCAACAAGTGCGCAGTGCGGTTTCTTTGCCACATGGCACAGGAAAGAACAAGAAAGTTGCTGTCATCACTTCGACGAGCGTTGAAGACGCTAAAAAAGCTGGAGCAGAAATCGTAGGCGGAGAAGAATTGATCGAAAGAATCAAAAATGGAAAAATCTTTTCTGAAGATGGAGGATTTGATGTTCTCGTCGCAACCCCTGAGATGATGCCAAAACTGGCAATTGTCGCAAAAATTCTGGGACCCAAAGGCCTCATGCCAAACCCAAAAACGGAAACTGTAACGACTAAAATCAAGGAAACTGTAGACGCTTTGAAAAAAGGTCGCGCCGCTTATAAAACTGACAACTCTGGCAATATCCATCAAGTGGTGGGAAAATTATCTTTTACTGACGAAAAACTTTTGGAAAATATTAAAGCTTTCCTTGAGAGCGTGGAAAAAGTTAAGCCGGCCAGTCTTAAGGGCAAATTGGTGAGGAATCTATCACTTTGCTCTACAATGGGCGTCAGCTTCAAAATCACAATCTAGTTCATATCACACAAAAATCTTTCAGTTTTAGCTGAAAATTTTTGTTTTTTGTCGCTTAATATTAAACAAAAAATATGCAAAAAAAAATAATCATTGGACTGATTGGGGAAAAAGGCGCGGGCAAAGGTACTGTGTCAGATCGCTTGATTGAGAAATATTCGGCAGTGCATTATGGCACATCCAAAATTTTGCGTCGCACACTAGAAGATCTGCATTTGCCTGTAACGCGTGATAATCTAATTAAACTTGCGCTAGTGCTCAAGGAAGGTTATGGTCCATCAGTTATCATTGATTCTCTAATCCAGGATATGGAAAAAGACAGCGCGAATGTAATTATTGCTGATGGAATCAGAATGCATGGAGATGTGGAACCGTTTCGCAAAAAATATGGCGCTGATTTTTATTTGGTCTATGTGACAGCTGATTTGCAATTGCGCTACGCGCGCACAAAATTGCGCAAAGAAAAAATCGGCGAAGCCGATGCGACACTTGAACAATTCTTGGAAGAAGAGGGGAAGTTAACTGAAATTTCAATCCATGAAATTGGTAGAACGGCTGAATTTAAGATAAACAACAATGGTTCTTCTGAGAACCTGGGAAAGCAAGTGGACGAAATGATGCAACAACTTTTAGGCTAAAATCATTTTTTCAATTATCTGAAAAATAGCTGGCTTGGTTTTTTCGATTTTTTCCTGCTCAGCTTTGGTCAATTTTCCCAAAACAAAATCACTCGTTTCTATTGGCGAAGGCGCAGATGCGTCTTCGTTTTTGTTTCCAATGCCAACGCGCAAACGAGCAAATCTTTTAGTGCCCAGCACATCGATGATATTTTGCACTCCGTTGTGTCCAGCCGAAGACGATTCAACTGCCAGGCGAAAGTCTCCACACGAGATATCTTTGTCATCATGCAAGACTAAAAGATCTTCTGGTGTTAATTTGTAGAACGCCAAAATCTTTTGCACCGCCGTGCCAGAAAGATTCATAAAAGTGTGCGGTTTAACAAGAATCACTTTTTCACCACCACGCACCGCTTGAGAAATCTCCGCTTCTATTTTTTTTTGCAAAGCAAATATTGGAAATTGCCATTCTGCTTGCAATTGATCCAGCAAAAAAAAGCCCACGTTATGCCGCGTTCCCTCATATTTTTGACCAGGATTGCCCAGGCCGACAATTAGTTTCATATTTTTAATTAGTTGGATTAGTCAAATAATCTTCGGTCTCTTGTGCTTTTTTGAAATCTTCAATTGAGTCTTCTGCCATATTGTAACGCGAAATCAAATCCTTGCCAATAACTAGCACGATTTCTGCTTGATTTTTTTCACCAAGTTGACGATAACGTTCTGGCAAAGCATAGGAAACACTGGCCGGAAGTTTCAAGGCTAACTCATCAAGTGTGAAAGGCTTAATTCCGTCAGTCAAATCATAGACAAAAGTTGTGTTCTCGCTATCAGCATTCGCGTCATCCATAACAGAAACTTTTTGATAGGTTAGATTTTCACCCAGCATCTTTTTTATTTTTGGAGTAATTGTATTGTCACCGCTCTTATTAATCAAAATGATTGACGCGTTCTCCTTGGCAATTTCTGCTCGACGTCTTTTGATCACATTGAGATCAAAAATATTTTGTGCCAAATCTTCGATTTCACTATAATTTCCCACACGAGGAATAAGCACAAAAGCGAGAACGTCCCCATAGAGAATATGCGAGACGCGCAGAAGACTATCAGGATTCCAGGCATCCACGGCTGCATTGGAAATATTTACCGTGTCCAATTTTTTAGTCAACTCAAAAAAATCACTTAATTCTTCCTGGGAAAGATTGGTTTTGATATTATCGCCCAGGGTGTTAAATAGATTATTTAGGGTTGTTATATTAAAAAGGGTGCTGGTAGAAAAAACCTTGTTTTTGACTGCTTGGATGATCTGCTGTTGACGCCTAGAGCGCCCAAAATCGCCATCAGGGTCATCATGTCGCTCTCTGGCATATTTAAGCGCCATATCTCCATTTAGGTGCTGGAGGCCCTTTTTGAGCTCGAATGTCTCATAGCTATAATTTGCTCCGGGATAGCGCGGATCATAAATATCCCGTTCATTAGTAATATTCACTCCGCCAATAGCATCAATGATTTTTTTAAAGCCATCAAAATTAAGCACAGCATAATAATCCACTTCTTGAGAAGTAATTCCTTTGACACTGGTTAATAGTGGAGTAATTGCTTCGCTATCATTTTTAGCATTATTTAGTCCCGCCTGGTAGATAGCATTTATTTTCATATTCATATCTGGAACATAAAAATCCCGTGGCAAAGAAAGCAAGGCTACTTGGTTGGTCTTGAGATTAATACTCAAAAGAATGACTGTGTCGGTTAGGTTCTGTCCGGGCTTACCCTTTCCGGCCACGCCCAAAAGCAGTACATTGATTCGTCCGTCTGCGGATTTCTTTAAATTTATCTCTTTACTTTCCACTGATTTCACAAGGGAGTTAATAGTGCTGAAAATTCCGACTGATTTGCTGTCACTGACCCGATTGCTCAGAGAGTTTATTCTATAGAGCAAAAAAGCGCCATAGGCAATTGCGCCAACTAAAATTAGCAAAATAAGCCACAGAATTATTTTGACCACTATTTTTCGTGCTGTCATCTCTAAATCATACCCCAAAAAAACCCCAATCGTCAAATCGTGGCTTAACAAAGAGGAAAAAAGGCCTTGCCAAGCAAATAAATTTCTGCTATGCTTAGAATGTTGTTTCGCCTAAGCTAAACCACACTAAGCAGTAGCTTGCCAAAGAATGGAATTACACAATAAAATCGACGAACCTAACAAAAGCAACGATTCAGAGTATGTCGGCGTAGGTGGTTTTGTTTTGGAGGTGATCAAGATTATTCTGCTCGCTTTTTTTATCATCGTGCCAATTCGTGTTTTCTTGTTCCAACCTTTTTTTGTGCAAGGCGCTTCAATGGAACCAAATTTTGAAAATGAGCAATACCTCATCATCAACGAACTGGGTTACAAAAAAACTACCATCGGAATCAGTGACATCAATTTTTTCTCCGTCAATCCGTTTCGCAAAATTGAACGAGAAAAAGTTTTGGTTTTTCGCTATCCAAGAGATCCTAAGAAATATTTTATCAAGCGTGTTATTGGACTGCCTGGTGAAAAAATAGAAATTAAAAATGGAGTTGTTACAATTTTCAACACAGATCATCCCGAGGGCTTTGCTCTTGATGAAAGAGCCTACCTAGCACCCGAAGTCAAAACTGCCGGCGACATTGTCCTGACACTTAAAAATAATGAATATTATATGCTAGGCGATAATCGCACTGCCAGCTCTGACTCCCGCTTTTGGGGACCCGTTACGGATGATCTGATTGTTGGAGAAGTGCTACTTCGCGCCTGGCCACTGACTGAAATTAAAACATTCTAGTTTATATATCTCTAATTAAAATGCATCTTTATGATTAAACTGAAAAAAGCGCCCGCCAAAGAAAAAGCTTCCAAGCCAATTAAAAAGGCTGTGGTTGGGAAAAAAGTCAAAGCAGAAAAAGCCAAAGAAGAGCCCCTAGTTCTTCAGACGCTTCGCGGAATGAAAGATGTCGTACCAGAAGAACAGCCCTATTGGGATCAAGTACGCCGAGTTAGCGAACGTTTGGCACGTGACTATGGTTTTTCCCGTCTTGACACTCCTATTGCGGAATTTAGCAATCTATTTGTCCGCAGTATTGGTGAAGGCACAGATATTGTGGAAAAAGAAATGTATTCTTTCGTTACTCGTGGTGGAGATAAAATTGCCCTTCGTCCAGAATTGACCGCTGGCAATTGTCGCGCCTACATCCAACACGGAATGCACACGATGCCAAAGCCAGTCAAGATTTTTTCCACCGGCCCAGTCTATCGCTACGAAAGACCCCAAGAAGGTCGCTATCGCGAACATCACCAAATTAATTTTGACGCTTTTGGTGAACAAGATCCAATTTTGGACGCGCAAATAATTCAAATTGCCCACCGATTGGTCCAATGTTTGGGCATAAAAACAATTCAAATTCAAGTTAATTCTATCGGATGCCCAGTTTGTCGCAAAAATTATCGCGATTTACTTATCAACTATCTTGAGTCTAGAAAAAGCAAGCTTTGTCAAGATTGCAAACGAAGATTGGAGCTAAACCCTTTGCGCGTATTGGATTGCAAGGAGGACAAATGTTCTCAAATAGCTGCCACAGCGCCTCAATCTGTGGATCACTTATGTGAAGAATGTCGCGTGCACTTCAAAACTCTTTTGGAATATCTCGATGAGTTAGCGTTGCCCTATACCATCAATCCACATCTAGTGCGTGGCTTGGATTATTACACTAAAACTGTCTTCGAAGTTCTCTCTGGACAAGAAGAAGGAAAGCAAAGCGCCCTTTTTGGTGGTGGTCGCTATGATCGTCTCATGAAAACGATGGGCGGCGAAGACACGCCAGCGATTGGCTTTGGCATGGGCATCGAACGGATCATTATGGAAATGAAGCGCGTTCAAGCAAAATCATACAAGCCTCTGCGACCACGTGTCTTTTTGGCTCAACTTGGCAACCTGGCAAAGAAGAAAAGTTTGCGCCTATTCGCCGAACTAGAAAAAAATGGTATTTTGGTGGCCGAAAGTTTTGGCCGAGGCAGTCTCAAATCTCAACTCAAAATTGCTAATCGTTTGGGGGCGGAAATTACTTTAATGCTGGGACAAAAAGAGGCATTGGACGGAACAGTAATTGTCAAAAATATGGCAACTGGCGCGCAAGAAACTGTTAGTATGGAAAAATTAGTTGATCTCATTAAGAAAAAACTAAAAACAGACAATGTAATTGTCTATCACAATGGTGACGGAGAGCATAACTAAACAAAAACAATCATAAAAATATGTGTATTTTTTGTAAAATTATCAAAAAAGAGCTTCCTGCAGTCACAGTCTATGAGGACAATGATGTTTTGGCTTTCAAAGATGTGCGTCCACTCGCTCCAGTTCACATCCTCATTATCCCTAAAAAACACATCGAGAGCGTCAATGAATTAACGGAAAGCGATAACGAGCTAATAGGCAAATTAATCCTCACCGCTAAGAAAATTGCCATTGACTTTGACATTTCGCCAAAAGGGTATAAACTACTATTTCGGGTCGGGGAGTGGGGCGGACAAGAAGTTCCCCATATTCACCTGCATCTGATTGGCGGAGTGCGACTATTTGAAAATATTCGCCCCTGGACAAATATTAAGGAATAAAATTGTAGAAAGGAGGTTTTTTATGATTGAAGTTAAAAGAAAAGATCGCGAAACACCAGAAAGTTTGATTCGCCGTTTTAGCCGAAGAATTCAACAAAGTGGCGTTTTGTCACGCGCGCGAAAAGTGCGTTTTCGAACTGATGAAAAAAGCAAAACTGAACTGCGCGCTGGCGCTATGTATAAAGTCAAGGTTCGCAAAGTGGTTAATCGATTGAAAAAAATCGGCAAGTTTGATGAACAAAATTTCAAAAACACGAAAAAGAAATTAATCAAGTAAAAAATATCACTATGTTAAAACAACAGCTACTTGATGAATTAAAAACAGCTATGAAATCTGGCGATACCGCCAAAAGGGATGTTCTTCGCATGCTTGATTCAATGATTAAAAACGTTGAGATTGAAAAGCAAAAACGCGAAACAGGACTAACTGATGAGGAAACGCTCGAAGTGATTGGTAAGGCCGTGAAACAAAGAAAAGACGCCGCAGCGCAATATTCCGCCGGTGGCAGAGCAGATTTGGCTGAAAAAGAACAAGCAGAAATTGCAATCCTCTCTGCCTATCTTCCAGCTCAACTGGACGAAGCGACTGTACGCGAAGCTGTGAAAGCGGTGATCGTCGAAACTGGCGCAACCAGCCCAACTGACATTGGACGCGTAATGGGCGCATCGATGGCAAAATTGAAAGGTCAGGCAGATGGTAATCTGGTGAAAAAAATCGCCGAAGAAGAATTAGGAAAATAGAGCCTCAAAAAAAATAACAAAAACCGTTCTTTTTTTAGAACGGTTTTTGTGTTAATATGGTATTATGAAACGAAAAATATTTATTAGCATCAATCTAGCAAGCCAAGTCAGGCGACGACTGATCAAAAGTTGTGCGAAATGGCAAACGCTTCCGGTGAAATGGACCAAGGAGGAAAATTTGCACGTTGAGCTGTTTTTCCTAGGCTACATCGATAATGACGTGGTGGCTGATGCTTGTCAAAAAGTGCAGGAAGCTGTCTGCGACATTGAACTATTTGATTTGGAGTTTGAAAAAATCATCCTCGCTCCCAGCGCTGAGAATCCACAAGAGTTTCGCGTCATTGGAAAAGCCAGCGAACAACTAAAAACTCTTCGCGAAGCAATTGAAAAAGAACTGGGAATTTTTATTGTGTCCAAAAAAGTTTTTTCTCCACACATCACTTTGGGGAAAATCCGCAAAGAAAAGTGGGCGGAGCTAGAAAACACGCCAGAAGTGAACGAAAAAGCCTCTTTCGCCGTCAGTGTCGAAGCTGTGGACATTATGGCCAGTCATTTTGATGAAGGGAAAAATAGTTTTGTTTTGATTGAGAGTTGTCCTCTGAAATAATATGAAAATTTTAGGTGTGCGGGTAGATAATCTTTCTCAAAAAGAAATCCTCGAAAAAGTTGAGTGTTTTTTGAATGAAGAAAAGTTTCATCAGATTGCCACAGTTAATCCGGAATTTATCCTGGAAGCACAAGATAGTCCAGAGTTTAAAAATATTCTCAATAGTTGCGCGCTGAATGTGGCTGATGGATTTGGTGTTCGCTGTGCTTTTTGGCGCTTTGGTAAACATCTAACAGCTAGGATGACTGGAGCGGACTTGCTACAAGAAATTCTCAAAATTGCCAATGAAAAAAACCTGAAAGTGTTTTTAGCGATAAATAAAGATGGGCTTAGTAGTTTTGAAGAGATAAAAAAAGCAATCTTGAAAATTTATCCAAAATTGCAAATAGAGGGTGCCAGCTTGGATTGCTATTCTCATGAAGACACAAAGCCCATCGCTCATTCTTTGGCATCTACACTGGATTCCCGCCTTCGCGGGAATGACAAGTATATACTTTTTTGCAACTTCGGCGCTCCACATCAAGAAATCTTTCTTAATTCTCAAAAAGATGCTACAATACGCCTAGCGATGGGTGTGGGAGGATCCTTTGATTTTTTGACGGGAAAAGTCAGGCGCGCCCCGGTTTTTATGCGAACAATTGGCCTGGAATGGCTTTGGAGACTTGCTCAACAGCCTAGGCGTCTGCCAAGAATTCTGCGCGCCACAATTTTGTTTCCCCTGAGGATAATTTTTAATTTCAAATAAAAAAAATATGACAAAAACAACTAAAATTATTCGCACAGTTTATCTCTATATCGCAGCGCTAGTCAGCCTCATTTTTGTAGCAGTCGGGTCTGGAACACTGATTAATACTGCTCTCAAAACCTATGTTTTCCCAAAAGCAGAAAAAGGCGGTTATGGCCGTTGCAACCAACAGCCTCCAGTCTATGGGCTAGATAATCTCAAAGGAGCAAATCTGACAACCGAAGAACAGAAACAACAGGTTGCGAATATGCTTACTGATTATGAAACTTGGAAAAAAGACAATTCTGGCGAAGAATGTCTAAGTGCTGAGAGGCAAAATAATGTGGTAAATGCGCTCACAATGATTATCATCGCTCTGCCAATTTATTTATTTCATTGGAGGATAATTAAGAAAGAAAAAGAGGAGAAAGAAGAAAAAACAGCCTAATATTTTCAGTCTAAACTTTATGGATGATAACAAAAAAGTTAGGGTTAGATTTGCTCCGTCGCCAACCGGATTTATTCACATCGGAAATCTGCGCACTGTTTTGTTTGGATATTTATTTGCCAAAAAAAATAATGGCACTTTTGTTGTTCGTATAGAAGATACTGATCAAAGCAGGGAAGTAGCAGGATCATTGAAAAAAGTACTAGAAATGCTTCAATGGATAAACCTAACAACCGACGAGGGTGCGATGCTGGATGAAAAAAATAATGTGATTGAGAAAGGTGACTATGGGCCGTATATTCAGTCAAATAGACTAGAACTATATAGAAAATATGCCCAAGAGTTGATTGAAAAGGACAAGGCTTATCCCTGTTTTTGCAGTGAAGAAAGATTAAAGCAGATGCGAGAAGATCAACAGAAAGATGGCGTTGCTCCAAAATATGATGGATGTTGCCGCAAATTATCTCAAACTGAGGCGCAAGAAAAAATAGCTAACGGGGAAAAATATGTCATTCGAATGAAAATTCCTGAAAATGAAACTGTGAAATTTACCGATCTGGTTTATGGAGATATTAAGATTGAATCTGATAATATTGATGATCAGGTTCTCATGAAATCTGATGGTTTTCCCACCTATTTTCTAGCCGTTGTGGTTGATGATCATTTGATGGAAATTTCACATATTTTCAGAGGGGATGATTGGATTTCCAGCGCTCCCAAATTGGTCTTATTGTATGATTTTTTTGGTTGGGACATTCCTGCCTTTGTCCATGTACCTAATGTTATTAGTAATAATGGGAAAAAGTTATCCAAAAGACGTGATAGTGTGAGCGTGGAGCAATTCAAAACTGATGGATATTTACCAGAAGCTTTGGTGAATTTTCTGGCTCTTCTTGGTTGGAATCCAGGCGCAGGGGAGACACAAGAGATTTTTTCGATTGATGAAATCATTCAAAGATTTGATTTAGGTCATGTACACAAGGCCGGCGCGGTTTTTGATTTGAAAAAATTAGATTGGATCAATGGTCAATATATTAAAAAATTATCTATCGATGATTTATATAAACAAGCCTTGCCATTTTTTGAACAAAAAGATTTCTATCAAAAAGCTGGCACTGAAAAAAAATCTTCAGATTTTTTGAAGCGAGTCTTGACTGTTGAATTGGATCGCTTGCCTAAACTATCTGATGTGGGAGAAAACAATCAATTCTTTTTTGCGACTAATTTGCAATATGAAAAATCCCTTTTGCGCTGGAAAGAAATGAGTGATGCAGAGCTGAAAGAAACATTGGAAAAAGCAAAAAATATTTTGGAAAATATTTCCGCTGAAAATTGGACAAAAGAAAACTTAGAAAAAAATTTAATGGAAGCAGCAGGGGATAGGCGAGGAGAGCTCCTCTGGCCATTACGCGCAGCGCTGACTGGAGCACAAAAATCACCTTCCCCTTTTGAGGTGGCTTGGGTTTTGGGAAAAACAGAGAGCCTTAGGAGAATTGAAAAAGCCCTGGCGCTTTAAGCGCAAAAAAGTGAGAAAATAAACATATGCGTAAAATACAAATTTATAATTTAATATTTCTTGCAACTTTTGCGCTAGTTTTTTTTGACGGAAAAAACGCACTGGCTGATTCTTGTAGCGATACATGTGAAACAAAATGTGTGGCCCTCTATCCAGATAGCACTAGCAAAAAAGATGACTGTCAAGATAGTTGCGTAGATGATTGCAAAAACCTGGAAAAAAAGGCCAAGATCTATGAGGATCTAATTAGGTTGAAAAATAAACAGCAAAGCGCATTGGCTGATCAGTTAGATAATATTAACAGCGAACAAGCCAAAACCCTAGCACAGTTGCAAACAGCCCAGACGCAAGTGCAAACATTGCAACAACAAATTGATAGCCTAGAGCAAGACATTAAAGATAAGGAAGCTATGATGGTGTTGCAAAAGAAAATGTTGACCAGTTTTATGCAATCCTACTATGAATATGATCAGCAAGACGTTTTGCCCATAGTACTCACCAACAAAGATTTTTCTGATATTTTTAATCAATCCGATTATCTGGGGCAGTCCAGCTCAAAAGTTTCCACAACGTTAGCGGAAATTTTAGCTATCAGAAAGTCGCTCCAAGATAACCAAGACATTCTAAAGCAAAAAAAGGCAGACAGTGATAACGCCAAGGCAGATTTGGTTGATAAAAAAGAAAATTTGCAAGCCACTGAAAATCAAAAAACAAATCTTTTGGTTCAAACTCAGGGCGAAGAAGAAAAATACAAGCAGCTGCTCGCTCGAGTTGAAGCGCAAAAACAAGAGCTGTTTGATTTCGGTGCTGCGAGCAACCTTGATGATGTCAGTTCGAGTGTGAAAAATTATCCTAGCCCTTCTGATAATCTTGCTCCAACTAGTTGGTATTTTTCTCAAAAAGATTCACGCTGGGGGAATAAAAGAATTGGCAATTCAAAAACACTAATGAAAGATTATGGTTGTGCTGTCACTGCTGTTGCTATGGTTTTCCGTGAAAAAGGTGCAAGTATTGACCCTGGAAGAATGTCCTCACAAAAAATCTATTCCTATGACCTCATCAATTGGCCCACCACCTGGTCCCCAGGTATCAGCCTGAAATCATCTACTGGGCACGGAAATATTAACTGGTCTACCATTGATGCACAAATCAAAAAAGGTAATCCGGTCATTGTCTACATCAAGCGCAGTCGTGGCGGTGGCCACTACGTGGTAGTTACCGGAAAGGATAAAAAAGATTATATCGTTCATGATCCATATTTTGGAGCAAATCTCTATCTGGGCACCTCAAAATCATTGGTAGGAAAATTAGGAACAAATAGCAGTGTTTCAATTGATCAAATGATTGTTTATAACTAAAAATATATTCGTCTTTTTTATTAACTACTCAGTTAGGGGAGATACCAAAAAAATAAAAACTTTTCCAAAAAACGAGCCTCAAAATTGAGCTAGGAGCAAATTAAATTAACAGGTTGGTGCAAGCGTATCAAGCTATTGAATCAAATTAAAAGATTTCATAAGACCCAGTTGGTCAGTTTAAAAAACCCACCGTGTCGCAAAAGTTACCTTGTGCGACACGCTCAATATTTCTCAAAGGGCCACTAATAACCAAAAAACCACACTTCCCTTTCGTATAAAACGAATTTTAGGTTGGTGGTTTTTAAAATAGAAATAAATAAAAAATAAATATATTTCTATTATTATTTTCTATTATCTTCCCTGCTATTATAACTCCAGCTTGCCGTAATCTTACAAAAGTTTTTTTATTTCTTTTTTCTATAATTATCAATTGCCGCCGTCAAAGCTTCACTGGCAAGATTCGAACAATGCATTTTAATTGGTGGCAATCCATTCAAGGCCTCGGCAACATCATCTCGAGTGATTTTGCTCGCCCGCTCAATAGTTTTACCTTTAGCGAGATCCGTAATCATGGAAGACGTCGCAATGGCACTGGCACAACCCAGTGTTTCAAATTTGATATCAGAAATAATCTTTTCGCCTTTTTTATTCTTCTTTATTTTGAGATAGATCTTCATCAAATCTCCGCAAATTGGATTGCCAACCATCCCCACACCATCAGGACTCTTAATTGCGCCCTGGTTATGCGGATTAGTAAAATGTTCTAACACTTCTTTGGAATAATTCATAATTTTTTTTAATTAACGCGAGTTATTTCTTAGCATAATATTCAGCCAAAACTCCACCAGAAACTTTTCGCAACTTTATTATTATTTTTTCTAATTTAGAAATAAAAACAGTCAACTCTTTTTTAGTAGTGTGCTTGCCAAGACTTATGCGCAATGATCCGTGTGCTTCTTCTGCTTTCAGTCCCAAGGCAATAAGGACATGAGAGGGACTGAGCGATCCAGAAGAACAGGCGGAACCAGTAGAAGCAGCGATGCCTTCGGAGTCAAGATATAGCAGGAGACTCTCCCCTTCCACTCGCGCAAAACTAAAATTGGCATTATTGGGGGAGCGTTTTTTGCGTGATCCGTTTAGTTTTACATCGGGAATTTTTTTGAGCACTTCGGAAATCAAATAATCACGTAATTTTTCAATTTTTTTCGCGTCTTTATCTTTATTCTTTTCCAACACTTCAATTGCTTTTCCGAGACCTACAATACCCGTGGAATTGAGCGTGCCAGCACGCAAAGCAAATTCTTGTGTTCCACCATCTTGAATTTGCTTGATTTTTGTGCCTTTTTTGACCATTAGCATCCCGATACCCTTGGGACCATATATCTTATGCGCCGACATTGAGAGCAAATCAACACCCAATCTTTTGACATTTGTGTCGAAATAGGCCACGGCTTGTGTCGCATCAGTATGAAAAATTATTCTCTCTTCTCGTTTTGCGTTAACACGCGCCAGCAGTTTTCCAATTTGCGCAATTGGTTGCACTGTCCCAATTTCATTGTTCACATACATAATGGATATGAGTAGTGTGTTTTCCTTGATAGCTTTTTCCACATCAGCCACTCTAATAATTCCATCAGCATAGACTGGAAGATAGGTTACTTCCGCCCTCCCCTCTTTTTCCATTTTTTGACAAGTTTTCAAGACACAACTATGTTCAAAAACGGTCGTGATGATATGGGGAATCTTCTTATTCTTATCATGAGCACGCAGCGCTCCCTTGATCGCCAAATTATTCGACTCTGTTGCACCGCTCGTGAAAATAATCTCTTCCGGAATGCATTTAAAAAAATGGGCTAGCTTTTTACGCGCATCAAAAATAGCATCAGCCGCAGTTCGACCAAACGAGTGGAGTGACGAAGCATTACCAAAATCTTCACTGAAATATGGCAACATCGTGCCTAGTACATCAGCATCGACTGGAGTTGTCGCTGCGTAATCTAGATATATCTTCTTGCTATCCATGATATTTTTTAATTTATATTAATTCACTTAATTTAATTGCGAATAGGGTTTTTTTGATTTGAAATGCTAGTTTGTTCCAAACAAGACTGGACGCGCAAACTTTTGCTTTCATACAATTACTTCCATCGCATTTAGAAACAATTGGTCCCTCCATAATTTCAATAATTTCTCCAGCAGAAATATTTTTTGGATTTTTGATCAGTGTATATCCCCCACTTTTGCCCTTTTGGCTTTTGACCAAACTATTTTTACGCAATCTTCCAATCAGTGTCTCCAGATATTTAGCTGAGATGTTTTCTTCCTGAGAAATTTCGGTGATATTTTTTTGGCCTGGATAAGCCCGCGCCAAACATACCATCGCACGCAGTCCATATTCAGCTTTAGTGGAAAAATGCATCTATTTGATGAGTATTAACGCTTATTAAACCCTACTAGATTAGTATGGTTTAATTATAGCGCTTTTGAGCTTTCTGTCAAATCTGCTATAATGCAGAGGCTAAATAGCCTAAAAACAACTACTATGCGCATTTCATATTCTGCCCTTGATACCTATAAAAGCTGTCCGTTGAAGTATAAATATCAGCAAATCGACAAGATTAAAACGCCCAAATCCAAAGAAGCTGTATTTGGGACAATTTTGCACTCAACAATGAAATTCATTCACACGCCTGGCATTCTCTCCCCCACGCTGGAGCAAGCGATGGAGTTTTTTTCCAATTCTTGGAACCCAGCTGTGTTTGATTCGCCCGAAGAAGAACGCGCCGCTTTTGTGCAGGGCGTGAAAATTATTCAAGATTATTATCAAAAAAATAATCCGGCTGATTTTAATATTGTGAACTTGGAATCACGATTTCAGATTGAAATTGGAGAGAAGGATAATCGACATATTATTTCCGGAATTATTGACCGGATTGATCGCACGGCGGATGGGTTTGAAATCATTGATTACAAAACAACCAAAAAAATGCCCACGCAAGATCGCGTTGAGGGTGATATGCAACTTTCGGTCTATCTCGCCGCTTTTCTTTCCTATTATCCCGAGGAAAGGAAAAATTTAGACAAACTCAAGGTTAGTCTCTACTTTCTGAAACACGGGGTAAAATTATCAGCCACACGAACTGAAGAACAGCTCAAAGAAAATGAGGCAATCTTTTTGGAAACAATCAAGCTGATTGAAGAAGGAAACTTTGAACCAACCATTTCCCCGCTTTGCGATTGGTGTGGCTATCAAAATATCTGTCCCATGTGGAAGCATAAATTCAAGGAAGCGAGAAAAATTGACACTCAAGAGATTGCGGGACTGATTGATGAATATATTGAACTCAAATCTGCTATGTCACTCACGAAAGATCGTTTGGCAAAAATCCAAGAAGACATTGTGACATATATGGGCCAAGAAGGCGTCGAGCGGGTTTTTGGCAGTCAGGGCATCATAGCGAGGAGCCTCCGCGTGACCTATAAATATGACGAGGAAAAGATTCAAGCAATCCTAGAGCCCCTGGGAAGGTGGCAAGAGGTACTAAAACTCGACAAAACCGCCCTCAAAAATGTAACTGAACTTTTGCCAGCACCGGTCAAAAAGGAAATTGAAAAAGCCAAAATTGAAGATAAAACGACTAGCAGTTTGATTGTGAAAAAAGGAAGCCAATAAAATGTATTGCTATATCCAAAAAACTAAAAAATACGTCAAACAGTTTTTTCTGATTGATGACACCCCACACAAAGTCGCGGCTGGTTTTGCGCTGGGTGTTTTTTGGGGCATTATGCCGGGCGAAGGTGTTGGAATAACCCTGCTTACCGCCTATATTTTGCGTCTCAATCGACTTTCAGCAACCGCTGGGGTTCTCGCTAGCAATATGTGGATGACTTTTGTTGTCTTGCCCCTTGCCACAACGGTTGGTAGTTTCATTTTTCGCGTCAGTCCGGAATTTTTGATGAACAGTTTTCACGAAACCTATGGCTTGGGCTGGAAATATTTTTTCACTGAAACAATTTTTCTCAAAATTCTCACACCGTTTTTTGTCGGATTTTTTATTGTTTCAATCGCAATTGCTTTATTTTTTTACGTCTTGCTTTATTTTCCTTTGAAATATAAAAAGATTAAATTTAAATAACTTTTCTTGTGTTTTCTCCCGCAAGATATCCCGTACTCCAACAAATCTGCAAATTATACCCGCCCGTCGGACCATCGAGGTCTAAAATTTCTCCGGCGAAATATAGATTTTCGATAATTTTTGATTGCATGGTTTTAGGATCAACTTCCTTGAGAGCTATTCCCCCGCTGGTGATCATCGCTGACTCAAAACCCATTACATCGAGGACGGTAAATTTCAAAGACTTCAAAAGCGCCACGACTTTCTGGCGTTCTTTTTTTGTGAGAAAGTTTAGCTTTTTGTCCGGATCAATCTCGGCTAGTTTCAAAATTAGCTCTAGCATTTTTCGCGACAAAATTTCTCTAAAATAGTTTTTAATATCTTTTTTATTATTCTTCTCAAAAGCCAAGACTAGCTTTTTGTCTAATTCAAAGGTAGCTAGTTCAGGAAAAAGTTCCAACTCAATTGTGACCGAACCCTTTTGCAAAAACGCGCTAATAGCTTTGCTCGCATTAATAACGAGCGGGCCACTCAGTCCAAAATGCGTGAAAAGCAGTTCTCCTTGAAAACTAGCTTGTTTCTTTTCGTTCTGCCATAAACTAATATGCGCATCTTCGAGGCTCAGTCCCTGCAAATCGTGAGCCCAATCCTCCCTAATCCTCACTGGCGCAAGAGCTGGCATTGGAGTGACAATTGTGTGCCCAAGTTCTTTGACCCAAGCATAGCCATCCCCGGTCGAGCCAGTTGTGGGATAGGCTTTTCCGCCAGTGGCGAGAATGAATTTGTCAGCGTGAATTATTCGATCTTTCAATTTCACCCCACTAATTTTAGTACTTGCAAACTCAAAACCAAGCACTTGGGCACTTGTGATGATCTCAACTTCGCCATCTTTAAGATATTTTGTGAGTGTGGAAAGCACATCTATCGCGTCATCAGTTACCGGGAAAACCCGACCATTTTTTTCCACTTTCGTGAGCAGATTCCTCTTTTCAAAAAATTCAACCACTTCATTTGGGCCAAAGGCAGAAAAAGCGGAAAAGAAAAATTTGCCATTCTTCCCTAGTTTTTCCACAAAGCCTTTTGCATCGTGATCGATTTGCGTTATATTGCAACGTCCATTTCCCGTGAGAAGAAGCTTCTTGCCTAGTGCGGAATTTTTTTCGAGTAGCACCACTTTTGCGCCAAGTTCGGCCGCTCTTCCCGCCGCCATCATTCCTGCCGGTCCAGAGCCAATTACCGCGACGTCAAATTTTTTGTCTAATTTATTCATAAACCTAGTTTAATATCCAATTGAATAAATAGCCAGTAAAGATGATTCCCGCGCCAACCACGCTGGCAAAGATGACAATTAGTTTTATTTTCATCACTTTTTTGAGAATCATAAATTCTGGTAGTGATAGCCCGGTAACGGCCATCATAAACGCCAAACTCGTTCCGATTGAAACGCCTTTTTCGGTGAGCACGCCCACCAATGGAATGATACCAGCGGCATTGGAATAGAGTGGAATGCCGACAAGCACGGCCAGTGGTACGGCGTACCATTTTCCAGCTGAAGCGTATTGCGCTAAAAAATCAGCTGGCACATAGCCATGAATCCAAGCGCCGAGGCCCACACCAATGACTATATATGGCCAGACGTTATTGATAATGTCGAAGGTATAATTTTTGGCATACTGAGTTCTCTGCTTCCAAGTCATCTTGGGCAATTCGAGTTGTCCGTTGGAACCATTTTTGTGCGCAAAATCCTCAACCAAATTTTCCACCTTAAGATGCCCAATAATGATGCCAGAAAAGATGGCGATGAAAAGTCCGCTGATGATATATATCAAAGCAATTTTCCAGCCAAACATTCCCAAAAGAAGGACGAGCGCCACTTCATTAATCATTGGGGACGCAACCAAAAAAGAAAAAGTTGTTCCTAGTGGCACACCAGCTTCCAAAAATCCCAAAAAAAGTGGAATGGCGGAACAGGTGCAAAAAGGCGTGATGACTCCAAGAAGCGCAGCCAAAACATTGCCAAAATATTTTTTTTCTTGCGAAAGAATCTTTCTGATTTTTTCCGGTGGCAAAAAAGAACGAATGATGGAGACGGTGAAAATAATCACAACCAAAAGCAGGATGATTTTGATGGTATCAAAAACAAAAAAATCAACCGCATCCGCCAAAAGCGTCTTGGGTTCGATTGCCAAAACAGAATAAGTCAGCCAGTCGGCGAAAAGTTGGATTGGATAAAATATATTCATTTTTATTTAATCACCGTCCCACTAAACTTTTTTCCTTCCAAACAATTTTCCAAATTTTTCAATTTTCGGCCATTAAGAACTACCACCTCTAGATTGGCCTCGGAGGCGAGTTTAGACGCAATTGGATCAAATGGCGCGTTCATGCCGGGGTCCCAAATAGTACCCACCAATTTCTGAAAAACTGGCCAAGAAATATCTCTAAATTTTTTGGCATCCGGAAATTTGCGCGGGTCCTTGTCGCAAACATAATCAACATTGCTCATGTTGATGATTTTTTTGACGCCAAAATATTTAGCCAAAAGCACGGCGTCATAGTCAGTAGAAAAACCGGGACGCCAACCGGCGGCCACCAAAATATTTTCCTTAAAATCACGAAAATCTTCTAGCTCATTGGGGTTCTTGTTAATCCGCGGATGAGCATTCGCTCGAAAAATTGTGCGGATAAAATGCGCATTCATTCTGGTAGCATGAATTCCGATCCAGTCGCGATCATCAAAAGTTAGATTATAGGCTACCTTAACCGCAGCGTCTTGATAGCGTCTAGCCAACTGCCCCCCTCCGGTAATGAGAATAAAACGCGAACCTTTGGTGATTTGTCTTTTGATAATCACCTTGAAACTTTTTACGAAACGCCAATCTATTTCATCAGGTACGATTAGCGAACCGCCGAGAGAAATAACAATGAGATTATCTTTTTTCATAAATATTTTTAAAAAAATAATTAACCTATTTAATGCATGTCTTATCCACCACTCTCCCCTGCTTCAGCGCGTCATCAAGACTAGAAAAGCAAACGAGGTTTTCCGGTTTGATGGTTTTGGCATAACGGCAAGTCGGCAGATGCACTTTATTGGAGCTCTTACTGCCAACGTAGGCGCAGCTGGGGGCTAAGATTTTCGCTTCAGTGAGGTTTTTAGTGCTTTCTGGCGTACTTATCCCTGCCACGGTTGGAGTGCCTCCTGAGTCGGTTTTGGCTATTTCCACCACCTTTTCAATCACAATTGCCTTATTTTCGCCCTTTTTTCCTTCACTATAGCCAAATTGAAAGGAAATAAGCGCAATCAAAATAAAGCCGAAAGTGAGAGCAATTTTAACCTCATATTTAATTAGAAAAGTCTTGATTTTATCCATCAGTTGACATTATAGCATAGAATTGATACAATCTTAAGAGGTATAAAAATAATCTTTTAGCTACATCTATGGCACATCGTAAAGCAGGTGGATCTACCCAACTTGGAAGAGACTCCATATCAAAAAGACTCGGCGTTAAAATCTTTGGCGACCAAAAAGTCAAAACCGGACAAATCATTATTCGCCAACGTGGTTCAAAATATCACCCGGGCAAAAACGTGAAGCAAGCTGAAGACGATACTCTTTTCGCGCTAGCAGATGGTTTTGTGAAATTTTCCACCAAAAGAGTGCGCGCTTTCACGGGCAAACTTGTGCAACGAAGATACGTTAGCGTTGCAGATAAAATTGTTCCAACTAAAAAAGTGAAAACGAAAACACCAGCTAAAGCAAAAGCTGTTAAGGTTAAATAACCTATAATTTCAAAAAATTTTCAGAAAAAAAGAGGGGGAATAATGTCACAAAAGGTTTATATTGGAAAAATTGTTGAATTGGCTTGCTTCTCTGCCAGGATTGTATTCGAAGGAAAAGAGGGCATATTGTATGTTTCCAGATTTCCAGGAGAACACAACCCAACAAGAAACCTAAAAAATCTTTATCAAATAGGAGATGAAATCGAAGTTATAATCAAACAAGAGAACAAAGATTTCATCATTCTTGATTACGTGGAGTCGCTCAAGGAAGACTAAAAAAGTTTCGGAGCGACAAATTTCAACAGGCACCAATCGTGATTAGTGCCTGTTATTTTTTTACTCTATTTTATTGAAAATCTATTTTCTAAACAACCTATTTTTCCTCGCCGCTTTCACAAACTCAAAAAACAACGGATGAGATGTAAGTGGTTTGGAGGTTAGCTCTGGGTGAAATTGAGCTCCAATAAAGAAAGGGTGAACAGACTCAGGCAGTTCGGTGATTTCCATTAGTTTGCCGTCAGGGGATGTGCCAGAAAAGACCAATCCGGCTTTTTCCAGTCTCTTGATATATTCTGGATTAACTTCCCAGCGATGACGATGACGCTCAGAAATTTTCGGTTTTTTGTAGGCGCCGTAAGCAACGGTGCCTTTTTTGATGATGGCTGGATAGGCGCCCAGACGCATCGTAGCACCGAAATTATGATCAGCCAGGTTTTTCTTTTGCTCGGGCATGATATCAATCACCGGGTTTTTGGTTTTGCGATTAATTTCTGTCGTGTGTGCATCTTTGAGGCCAAGCACATTTCTGGCATACTCAATCACCGCCAACTGCATTCCATAACAAAGTCCCAAAAATGGAAGCTTGTTTTCTCGCAAAAATTGGATGGCTTTAATTTTTCCTTCAATTCCTCGCGAGCCAAAACCACCAGGAATAATGATACCATCATAATTTTTAAGGTCGACTAATTTGTTTGGCTCTTTCTCAAAGAGCTCACTGTTAATCCAAGTAATTTCCGGCACTAAATTATTCTTAAACGCGGCGTGCTTGATTGCTTCAATCACACTAATATAGGCATCGGAAAGCACAAAATCACCGGTGCCAAAATATTTTCCGACCACACCAATCTTGATTTTTTCTTTAGCTTTTTTGATATTTTCCACAAAATCATACCACTCCTTCATATTGGATTTCTTGTTTTCCGGCAAATTCAGTTTCTTGAGAATGAGGCGACTCAAGTCATCACGTTCAAAATTGACAGGAATTTCATAGATATTGTCTGCGTCAGGTGCGGAAATGACATAGCGTTCAGAGATATTGCAAAACATACCCAACTTCTCTTTGCGTTTTTGATCGAGAAAGGTTTCACTCCTAGCAATGATGACATCTGGTTGAATGCCAGCACCGTTCAAGGTTCGCACGGCATATTGGGTCGGCTTAGTTTTCATCTCCCCTACTTTCGAAGGAATTGGCAAATAACTCACCATCACAAACATCACATCTTCAGGATATTTAATCTTCATCATCCGCGCCGCTTCCAGAAAAAGAATGTTTTGATATTCGCCAATCGTGCCACCAATCTCAATGAGCGTCACGTCAGATTTGGCTTTCGCTGAGGCCTTTTCAATTCTTTCAATCACTTCCAGAGGAATGTGTGGCACCACCTCAACACAACGTCCGTTATAGCCTAAATTACGCTCGCGATGGATCACCGATTCATAGACACGCCCCGTGGTCATATAATTGTCATTGGGGAGAGTGATATCTAAAAAACGCTCATAGTTTCCCATATCTTGATCGGTTTCATAGCCATCGTTCAAAACAAAAACTTCACCGTGCTCTGTTGGATTCATCGTGCCGGCATCAACGTTGATATAGGGGTCGATTTTGATGGCAGTAACAGAGAGACCACGCGCTTTCAAAATTATTCCGATTGAGGATGTTGCAATTCCCTTGCCCACCCCACTCATCACACCACCGACGATAAAGATAAATTTACGGTTTTGTTTCATATTATTATATAAAGAATAAATAAATTAACATTTTTTCCAGACAAAAAGTCGCCTCCCCGCGACTTTCTTTTGTTTTTATGTGTAGGATCAAAAACTAAATCTCCGTAACAGCTATTCTTATCTTAGCCTCGATATCTTTTTCCAAAACAATCTTGACTTCATATTCGCCCATTTTCTTGATTGAAGCATCTAACACAATCGCTCTTTCCGCCACATCCAGATTTTGTTTTTTTAGCTCACCAGCAATATCTTTGGCCGAAATCGATCCGAACAGTTTTCCCTTTTTTCCAGCAGCCTTGAATTGAATCGTCTTATTCTTTAAAGCGCTCGCGAGTGCTCGCAATTTCTCCAAATTTGCCAGTTCAGCCAGTTGCTCTTTTTTTCTTTGCGTCTCAATCTTTTCAATTGCTTCTTTTGTAGCAACTTGGGCTAATTTTTTAGCCAACAAAAAATTACGCGCATAACCATCAGACACGTTTTTCACATCGCCTTTCTTGCCTAGATTTTTGACATCTTGGATGAGTATTACTTGCATAAACTTAGTATAGCAATAAAGTTTAATTTTGAAAATAGCCCCGAATTATTTCAATTTTTCCTTGAGCAGTTCCAGTGCTTTTTCCAATTGCGGATCTTTGTCGTTTGCATAGTCATCAGGCGTCATTTTCACTTCCACGTCAGGAGTAATGCCTTTTTCCATGATATAGTCCCCGTTTGGCGTGAGCCATTTAGCAACCGTAATTTTCACACTAGAGCTTCCGGGAAGATTGATTAGCTCTTGCACCGTGCCTTTGCCAAAGGATTTCATTCCAATGAGTGTCAATCCTTGATTATCACGAAGCGCGCCAGCTAAAATTTCTGAAGCACTAGCACTGCCTTCGTTGATTAGCACAACAGTCGGAATCTGACTAAGCACATCTCCGCCGGTAGTTTTAAAATCTTCTTTTCTTCCTTGACTATCTTCTTCTGTCACAACCAGCTTTCCCTTAGGAATCATCCTGCTCGCAATGACAATCGCTTTATCCAAAAGTCCGCCGGGATCATTTCGCAAGTCAAGCACAATTCCTTTGACATTCTTAGCCAGCGCCTGAGTAATCGCCGTATTAAATTCTTTGTCCGTATTTTCTCCAAACTTGGTAATTTCGATTCGCGCAATATTCCCATCCTTGAATTCCAATTTAACACTTTTCACTTCGATAGTATCGCGAATAATACTGATTTCTTTAGTGTTTTTTTCGCCATTCGGCAAAACGGTCAGCTTAACTTCAGTCCCCTTTTTTCCTCTAATCAGTGTCACCGATTCGTCAATCGTCATGTCTGAAACAATCTTGTCACCAATTTTCAAAATCTTATCGCCCGCACGCAACCCTGCTTTCTGCGCTGGTGATCCGTCAAGTGGAGCAATGATGGTAAGCAAGCTATCCTTGACGCCCAATTCCGCACCAATGCCTTCAAAACTTCCACCCAGGTCTTCTGAAAAAGCTTTTTTTTCTTCTGGGTCAAAGAAAGATGTATAAGGATCGCCAGTTGCTTTTAGCATCCCAGAAATAGCCCCATAGACCATTTTTTGGGCGTCTAAATTATCCCGATCAATATGTTTTTCTTTGAGCGTATCCCAAACTTTCCAAAAAAGAGAAAAATCAACACTCTCATTGTTTTCTGGAGCCCTGTTTTCCAATACTGCTTGACCAAGCGGAACCTTTTCCACTAGGCTTGCATCTGATCCCTTGCCTTTATTGAGACCCAGCACATAGCTCCCACCAACAAGTAAAATGATCAAAAAAACCCACAAGGCTTTTTTAAAGATTTGTCTATTTTTTTCTAATTCTTTTTCGGGAGCGATTTCAAATTCTTCCATATTTTTTAACCACAGTTTACGCATTTACCCGAGTCAGCCGTATTGGCTAAAAAAATCCTGTCTGAGTTTGCCTTTTTTCTTCAAAACTTTCCATTGGATGCCGTCGAGGGAGGGAAAGTTTTGAAAAGAAAAAAGAGCGTTCGAGTTATTTTTTTAGTCAATATGGCTGTGAGGGGAAATGTGTAACTCCTATAAAATTTAATTTAATCAATTTGCGGCAAGGGTTTTCTCCAATATTTTCTGAAATAATAGAGCGCGCTAATAATATGCGCCCAAGCTAATTTATTTGAAATAAGCGTCTTTAGCACACTTTTTCCCGCCGAACCTTTTCCATGATAATGATAGATCTGGGCATTAGGATTATAGACGACGCGATAACCGTTTTCCCAAAACCGCCGGCACCAATCGGTGTCTTCAAAATACATCCAAAAATTCGTGTCCACGAGACCCACTTTTTCCAGTGCTGTTCTTCTGGTGAGCATCGCCGAGCCCATGAGCCATCCCACATTGCGAATACTTTTGTGATCAAAATCTTCCATGGAAAACCAAGCGAGATGTTTTTTAGCAAACGCCATCTTTCCCAAAAAAGTTCGCCGATAGATGATAGTCAATGGCGTATAGAAACGAAAACAGGATGGTTGAAATTTTTCATTAAAGCCTAGGAGCTGTGGTCCAACCACGCCAACACTTGGATTGTTTTTACTATATTCCAAAAGCGTTTCAATCGAATTTTCCTTAATAATCGTGTCTCCATTGAGCACGAGAACATATTCTCCACTGCTTTTAGCATAACCATTTTTCACCGCTCCACCAAAACCGATATTTTGACGCGATGGCGCAAAAGTAACATCCGGAAAATCTTCGCGCATCATCATCGCCGTATCCTCCTGTGTGTCACTATCTGCCACGATCAACTCATAGTCTTTTCCGCTATAATTTTTTTTAATCGAATTCAAACAGAGCTTCAAAAGTTCCGGATTCTTATAATTGGTAACAATAATGGAAAGTTCCATGGGTAAGCAGTTTTTTATTTAGGCTTGATATCTGATTGCGCTCCAAGAGTAAAAATATTTTTCGCCATTTCACGAATTTGGTCATAATTATTTCCAATCGGTAAAAGGATGTAGCCAACTTCTTTGGGCATATCTGTTGGATTATATAGCAGTCCTTCTGCACTATTTTCCAGCACTCTTTGATGAATCTCCAAATTATTAGTTTTTTTGTATAGTTCATAGAATGCTTGCATTTCCCAAAGTTGCATATCCGTTCTGGCATTATCCCCTAACGCATTGAGCATCGCATTAATCTTGGAAAAGTCAGTCAATGTTCCAATACTAAGCATCTTATCTTTCACTAGTTGAACAATTATCTGCTGTCTTTTCGCTCTTTCAAAATCACTAGTTGTTTCACGAGATCTGGCATAGCAAAGCGCTTTTTCTCCATCTAGTGTTTGCTTTCCAGCGGGAAGTTTGAAATTTCCGCCACATTCCAATGTGTCTGCTGGCGCTGTGCAAAGCGGATAGCTTTTGACAATCCTAGTTCTTTTGACTGTGGTTGTCCCCGGCCAATACACCTTGGCTGTTTTGTTTTCATATTCTCCAGTCGGAATGGTAAAAAATGAATCACAAACATGGGGTTTGTTAAATTGAATGGCTTCATCAAAAGGCTGATCTAGGGTTATTTCAATTCCACCAACAGCATCAATTAATTGTTTAAAACCTTCAAAGTTTATGCTTGCCCCATAATGAATTGGCAGCCCCGTCACTTCTCCTACAACTTTTTTCATATCAGCGAGACCACTTTTTTTGCCATTCTCCTCTCCTGCCGCATACACGGCATTAATTTTTGTTTTCGTCGCCCAACCCGGATTGTCCACATAGAGATCACGCGGAATAGAAATCATTGAAGCCTTATTTTCCGCTGGCGCAATACTGAGAACCATGATTGTGTCAGCTAGCGTTCCGCCACCAACCACGCCTTCGCCTCGCATACCCAAAAGAAGCACATTAACCCGACCATCTTTTTCTCCTTTCAGCTCATCCTTCACTCCGGGAATAGAGTGCACCAATGAACTCATTAGTCCGCCATTAGAAATTTTATTAAGAATTCCTCCTGTTTTCCAGGCAAAAATTCCCGAGCCAATCACTAATACAGCTAAAACTGTAAGTGTAATCTTGAACCATTTCTTTTTGTAGAATCGGCTCTTTGTTTTCGCGCCATTTTCGCGAACTACCTTTGAATCAAACATTTTGTTGCAATTTAAATATTATTTAGTTTCCATTTTGATAACCTATATATTTTACGTTTTTTGGAGAATTTGTCAATCCGACATATCAGCTTCGCATCTCCTCAAAAATACGCAACATTTTTTGGGTTGTTTTCTGCCAAGAAAATGTCCCTAGTTGTTCTTTTTCTTTCCTCAAGAGTTCAGTGCGTAAATCTGTTTCCAAGCTGATTCGTCCTAGCTTTTCTGCCAAAGCCCTTGCGTCATTGGGAGCGAAAAAGAGCGCGGCATCTTTGGCTACTTCAAAATGTGGCGGAATTTCAGAGACAACACAAGGCACATTGCAAGCAAAAGCTTCAAGGATTGGAATGCCAAAGCCTTCATAGAGTGAGGGAAAGCAAAATGAATCTGCCAAAAGCATCACGGCTTTTTTGTCCGGTTCAGTAATAAATCCCGGGAAAAAAACAGCTCCATTTTCTAGCTTGCAACGCCTAATCATTGCGTCAATTTGTCGATCATAATTGTGCCCCTTGCCTCCAGCTAAGACTAATTTCATGCCTGGCAACTGATCTTTGATTTGCGCATAAGCTTCAATAAGCACAGGAATATTTTTTCTAGGTTGTAGTGTTCCGAGATAAAGAATAAACTTTTCCGGCAAGTTATATTTTTTCCTAATTTTTTCCAATTTTTCTCGTGAAAAAGTTTGACGCAAAAAATCATCCGCCACCGCGTTATAGATATAGTCCACTTTTTTGGAGCTTGGCTCGTAATGGCGTAAAATCTCATCACGAGTGAAACGAGAAACGCCAATCACCTTGTCGGCTCGACGAATAGCGAGCGGAATGAGCGTGCGCAAGAAAAATAAATCACTAAACTTGATCATCTGAGGAAAGGCACAAAAAGAAATGTCATGAATGATAGTGAGAATTTTAATTTTTTTCGGCACAAAAAATGGCGTAATATATTGCGTCAAATAGAGCTCAACTGGATGTGCACGCAGATATGCGGGCAATGTCCAGAAATTCCAACTAAACTTATTTTTTGTTTCAAGCGGAATAATCTCAAAATTAGTTTTGTTTTCAATTCCCAAATCACTTTTAATTTTTTCCAAAACACCCTGTTCGGTTATGTCAGTAAATAATTGATAGTTATTTTTACTATCAATTAGCGCTAAATTTTTCACTAAATTAAAAAATACCGCCTCGCTGCCGGTTTGCTTTTTTCCAATCAATCTGATGTCAATGCCGATTTGCATAATTATTTTTACAATTAAACCTCTGGCGCAGACTCAACGTATTTTTTTATTATAGCACCTTTCGTGTCATTCCCGCGAAGGCGGGAATCCAGGTTCCACTAGTTATAAGCTACAAACAATCGAATTATAAATCTTCTAACTTCTTATTGCCAACCAGTAAAATCTGTTTTTCTTTTTCTTGAGCCTGAGGTGCCTGGATCCCCGACTTCTCGGGGATGACACAAGGAGGAATTATTTTAATCTTCTGTCGGTTCAAATCTCTTGATCGCCTGCCTTTGGAGGTAACTATTTATTTCTTACTCAACTTTAGCATATGCATCAACTATCTTCAATGCGTGCGTACAATTATTGCCCCATCGCTACTCTACTTTTTTTACATTTGCAAAAGCATGCTATACTAAATTTGTAATTTTTATACTAAAAAATATGGAAAAATACTCCCCAGAAAGAGCAAATGATGAGGCTATGGAAATTCAAAAGCGAGCAGAGCAATTGAAAGAAAACCGAAATGAAACGGGTAATCCAAAAGCTGATCATTATAAGAATGCAGAGAAATCACTGGAAAGCGAGGTTAATAATGCACCCAAGTGGGATAAAGTTTATTCTGGAAATCACAATGAAATTCCTTGGAATTTCGAAGAAGCGCCTGTCTGGTTTCAGGAAATTATCCAGTCTGGCTGGGTGAAGCCTGGCAAAACGCTTGATGTTGGATGCGGTCTGGGAAATTATGCCAATTACTTAGCCTCGAATGGCTTTGATGTTTTGGGCGTTGATTTTTCTCAAAAAGCAGTTGAAACGAATCAAAAAAAATATCACAAAGAGAATCTCGAATTCAAAGCGTGCGACGCATTAAACCTAAAATCACTAGATACTAAGTTTGATTTTGTTCTTGATATATCTCTATTGCATCATATTAAGCCTGAAGACCGAAAAAAATATGCTGAATCATTGGCAAGCGTGACAAAAAGCGGATCGAAGGTTCTGGTTTGTTGTTTCAGTATCAATGATGAGATTTTTGACGGAAAAGGAGAATTTTATGGACCCGATACGGACACTACAACCTTTGTCTTATCAGAAGATGATATTAGGGAAACATTCAAAGATAATTTCAATATTGAGAAGCTTGAAGAACTTGAATATGGAAAACTTTCTAAATTTAAAATTAGCGGAAACAAAAAAAGACACTTAGTCTTTATGATAAGAAAATAAAAAAACACCCTCAACATTTCTGCTGGGGTGCGTAACCGTTCAAAATATATAGAACGATGAACTTTCAATAGATGCCGAGTTTACTGGCTATTCCAGCCAACGATTCATTTCTGATTCTAAAATCGCCATCCAGACCCTCGTATCTTTTGTCCAAAAACTCACAGAACTCTACTGCCTGATGTTGGGGGAACCCCATGTAGCTCATAGGCCTTGAGTAGACATAAATCTTTGCCTTGTGAGTTTCCGTTTCCGGACGACCCTCAAACAAAAGATGTTCTCCGGCGTATACCGCCTTCTCATCATCACCCTGGGGCCGGATTTCAATCTTGCCAAGCCGTGTGATGCTTTCAGGATAAGGAGCGCTTGGAGCAGTGGCGCTTCTGGCTATTAGAACATCCACAAAACTCGCCAGAATCTCATATTCTTTTTCCTTAAGGGCTGTTTCAACTTCCAGTTTATTCATTGCTGATTCTCCTCTATGATTGATTGTGCTTGAATTATTTGCGAAATTGCCATAATATGAGCTAAAATAGACCATTTTTTAGCAATCTCGCATAATTGTCAAAAAGCTATCGACCCATCATACTAGCACAAAAGGATAAAAAAGTCAAGCGCCATTTTTAAGTTTAATTGGGCTTGTTTTTTATTATAATCTAGCACAATTCAAAACCTCCGATTAAATATACCCACGGTTGTTACAAGTTATGTACTAACTTAGTACCACTTTGTTACATCTTTTGTACTTCTTCAACAGAATCGTTCTTCTTCAGCATGCTCCCAATACCCAACCAGACCCAAAAAATTCCCAAGAGCAGTCCGGCGTTGAAGAGGTTGAAAATGATGATACCTAGTCCGGAGAGTAGAATAAAAAGCGCGAATACTGCTTTTTCGGGATCTCTTGCTTGCCAAATATTTCTGACAGCGTTTAAAAATATGTAGCCTAGGAAGAATATAAACGCTACGAGACCAATAATACCACTGCCCAGCCAGATTTCCAAAAAGATATTACTAGAATTGAAATTTGCTCCTCGGCCGTCTTGACCCAAAACGCCGGCGATATTTTCAAAGCCGATGCCGATGATTGGATGATTTTTGATTTCCGCCCAAGCTTTTTTATAGATTTCTCCGCGCACGCTGACATTGGGATCGATGCGATTAATTTCAGTCACAAATTTGCCTTGATTTTTTTCTGCTTCAATTTCTTCTAGGTTGATGTGCCGGCAACCATATTGCGCCAATTCTTCAAGCGAAGAAATTTTTTCCGGCAATGTGATATTTTTTTGACAGCTAATTGTAATTTTTTGCATTCCGCCCGTGCTCACGGCGCGATTCCACAATTGAAATGTCGTTAGGTGAAAAAAATAGACTACAAAAAGACTAACAAGAAAAACGGCCAGCACGCTTAGCTTTATTCTGATAATTCGTCTCCACTGCCAAGTTTTATAATTAAATTTAAACTCAGTAAAAACATAGAGAAAATAGATAGTGGTCATCATAATCGCTCCCAGCCAGGCGCTACGCGAAACGGAAATAATGAGCGCGCTAAAAACTAAAAACAGATAGACGTATATCAGGCCTAATTTTTTAGCATCTTTTGCATATTTAGTTAGATAATAAATCAAGGCGTAACTTGCGCCAAGTAGCAGCAGTAAATATAGCCCCAACCAATCCGCTTCAGGAAGGGTGCCATTTGGACGTCCTGGCATGACAGCAAAAGAATTTAACCCTTTCGCAAAACGCATATTTTGCCAAAAAGCATAGAGCATCACGACTAGTGATGAACCGAAAACAAAAGGCAAGATTTTTTTCAAATCAAAAATATCTTGAATATATATTTTCGTGAGTAAATAAAGAATGCAAAAAGAAACCAGAATTATAATCAATTTCAGCCCCGCCAATTTATTGGGCGAACTAATGATTGGCAAAAGAGCTAAAAGCGGAATAAAAAATGGCAAAAAATCAATCCAGTAAAATTTAGGCAAAATCAGTCGTTTTTTTTCAGAGAAAAACCGCACAACAAGGGCTAGAAAAAGCAGTCCGCCAAAAAATTGATAGGGACGCACAATGATGCCAAAACTTTCCGGAACAAGATTAATATTTTCCAAAACAATACTTCCGCTGAAAAAAAGAAACAGCCACCCCGGACGATAGAGCGCGAAAGCTAATGTCAGCACGCTAAAAAAAATAAAGTCGCCACTGCGCATCGGGATAAGCTTGAGATTGTTGGCAGCAATAAGCGTCAACACCAAAAAGACATTCGCTAGGGCGAGATATATACTGGTTTTATTGAGGCTTAGGGTTAGTTGTTTGATGTATGAAAACATTAGTGTAATTGGCTTAATTTTAACGAATCCACCTCATCCGGCCTACGGCCACCTTCTCCTTGGTAAGGAGAAGGATTTTCTCCTGCATTTTATTCCCTCTCCTTACTAAGGAGAGGGTTAGGGTGAGGTGTATTTATAAAACTTTTCCGTGAATTTTTCCCAAGAAAAAAGTTTAGCTCTTGCGCTTCCCCGTTCAGATAAAGCGGAGCGCAGATGCGCATCAGTGAGCACTTTTTTCATCACTTGCGCCATTTCAATTGTATCATGCGCATGACAATAGAGCACACTATCAAGTCCCACTTCTGGAAGGGATGAGTTTTTAGCGGTGATGACTGGTGTTCCCTGACTCATGCTCTCCAAAACCGGCATACCGAATCCTTCGTAATAGGAAGGATAGATAAAAAACAAGGCGCTCTTAAAAAGTGCCGGTAAATCAGCCTGCGGTACTATGCCTAAAAATTTAACTTGTTTTGTCAGGTTTAATTCTCGCACCAATTTTTCTGCGTCAATTGCTAGCGACAGATTCGGCAAAAGTTTTCCATAAATTACTAATTTTGGCAAAACTTTCGAAAATTGTTCGAGTTTATTTTTTTCCAACAATTTTTTGTAGGCGCGAATAACACCATCAATATTTTTGCGTTTTTCCATTCCCCCGCCAGCAAAAATATAGCCCTCGTCCAGCTTATATTTCTTCAAAACTTTTTTGCACTTTTCCGCTGACGCTTTTTTGCCATAAATCTCATCGACGCTGATATAATTTTGCGAAATCTTTTCTGACGAAATTCCCAACTGCTGGATTAAGTCTTTCTCTGTGCGAGTAGAAATGGCCATAATATGATCAGTTTTTTTGATTGCTGTTTCAGTCAATGCTTGATAATGCTTTTTTCTCGCATTATCGAGATATTCCGGAAAAAGACTAGGGATTAGGTCATGCACCAGCATCAAATGTTTTATGTTCTTTGGAAGAATTGTTGGACATTGATAGAGGCTGAAAAAAAGCTCACAACCGTCTTTTTTGGCGCGTCGCGGCAAGGCATATTTTTCCCACCAAATCTTGCGGATCAAGTCATCACGCCGATAGATTGGCAAAAAAATCTTTTTTTGAAAGTTTTTCGGCAACAAAAAATCTAGCGAAAAATCCTCTTCCGCATAAAGCACAAATTCTAGCTTATTTTTTGACTTTTTTGAGTTCGCTTCTTTCGCGGCCAATTTTTGCAAGAAACATTTTGTCACTTGCCCAATGCCAGAATTAGGTTTTCGCAAAAAAGCAACATTGATTCCAATTTTCATAAATCAATCTTAGCATTATTTCCAAATTAGCACAAAAAATATTCGCTTTACGAGAAATTAAAATTGGGCTATACTGGAAATAGCTTAATCAACCTAAAAATATCCTATGTTTTCACTCCTAAAATTAGTCATTTGGATTTGTGGCGTTGCAGTGGTGAGCTATTTTGTGTTAGGCTATTTCGGCTATGAAGTCAACAAAGACTATTTCAATGCCAGCAAGGTAGAATGTCAAAAAAAATTGGACGAATGTAAAAACGAAGTGATTCACAATGGCATCGATGGTGCCAAATGCAATTTCAATTGCACTGATCCTAAGCTAATTATTAATAAGAAAGCTCAATAATTTTTATGAAGCTAATTGTCAATATCCCAGCGTACAATGAAGAAGCAAAAATCGGAGAAACAATCAAACGTATTAAAGCCAGCTTTTCCGCTGATTTCTATAGCAACCGAGAGACCGGAGCAAAAATAACCGAAAAACTGATTCAAGTCGTTGATGACGGTTCAAGTGACAACACAGCCAAAGTTGCCCAGGAAGCCGGCGTCGATTTGCTTGTTTCCTACAAACCTAACCGTCGCCTCGCCTATGCCTTCAAACGAGCGGTGGAAAATTGCTTGGAGAATAGGGCTGATTTAATGGTGAATATTGACGCGGATGGACAGTTTAACCCAAATGATATTCCCCTGCTGCTCTCCCCAATTCTGCTCGGACAATCTGATATGGTTATTGCTAACCGTTTCGGCGAACATGAAGCAAAAAACATGCCGAAAATTAAATACCAGATAAACCGCCTTGGAGCAGCAATAGTGGGCTATTTTCTCAACTATCAAATTGATGATTTAACGTGTGGCTTTCGCGCGCACAATCGCGAAACGTTACTGCGCCTCAACATAACCAATGTTAGCTTTACCTATACTCAAGAAACGATTATTGATGCGATCGGCAAGAATCTAAAGTTGCAATGGGTGCCAGTTAAGGTGCAATATTTTGCTGACCGAAAAAGTCGCATTGTGAAATCGGTTTGGAAATTCGTTTCCAGCTCGGCAAAAATAATTCTAAAAGCGGTGCGTGATGTGCGACCAATGAAATTTTTTGGTATTCCGGGAATCATTTTTATAGCCACTTCTGTTTTGGTTTTTTGCCTTTTCCTTGTGCAATATTTCCAAACCTTCCAAATCACCACTTACCGCAACTATCTCTTCCTCACAGCGGCACTGCTCTTTGTCGGCTCGCAACTTGTCATTTTTGCGCTGATTGCCGACATGATCAAAACCAATCGCAACCTCACAGAGGAGCAAATGTATCTCCAGAAAAAAGAGCGCTATAACAACTAGTGAAAAGCATTTATATTCTATGGATACTGAAAAAAACCCACGCATTCTTTTTATTTCCCGTGCCTACCCGCCAGTCACTGGCGGAATTGAAAACCAAAATTATGAGCTTTCCGTATGGCTTCCTAAGCTTGCAGAAGTAAAAACTATCGCTAATACTCGCGGAAAAAAGTTTCTGCCTATTTTCCTGCCCTATGCAACAATCAAAGCATTATTTTTAATGCGAACTTACGATGCATTGCTTTTGGGTGATGGCGTTTTGGGAATTGTCGGCTGGACAGTAAAGCTTTTCCACCAAAAACCGGTTATCTGCATTACCCATGGACTAGATTTGACTTTTAGGCATAAATTTTACCAAAAATTTTGGCTAGGCGTTTTTTTAAAAAAAATGGATAAAATGATCGCAGTTGGCAATGAAACCATCCGCGTAGGAGTTGAACGAGGCCTGGACGTGCAAAAATTTGTTTTTATTCCCAATGGCGTAGACACCGAAAAATTCATTGCAAATTATACAAAAGCCGATTTGGAAAAGATGATCAACGAAACGACAGAAAATAAAAAAATAATTCTGACAACCGGAAGACTAGCTGTGCATAAGGGAGTTGATTGGTTTTGCAATGAAGTTATGCCAAAGTTAGATGATAATATTTTATATCTAATTGCCGGTGATGGAGAAAAGAAAAAAACAATCCAACAGATAATAACTACAAAAAACTTAAGCAAAAAAGTTAAACTGCTCGGTCGCGTAAGTGACGAGGATCTAAAAATTCTATATAACACCGCCGATCTTTACATTAAACCCAATATAAAAGTATCTGGCACAATGGAAGGCTTTGGTTTGGTTGTTATCGAAGCCGCCTCTTGCAAACTAACCGTCATTGCTGCAAATTTAGAAGGACTAAAGGATGCTATTAAAGATGGAGAAAATGGTTTTCTAGTTGAATCAGAGAATGCCGAGGGTTATGTTGAAAAAATTACCACGCTCCTCGCAGATGATGCTTATCGCAAAGAATTTGGCGAAAAAGCCAGGGCATATGTTATCGAAAATTACAGCTGGGAAAAAATCTCCCAAAAATATCTCGAAGAAATTAAAAAAACTCTATGCTAGATTTTATTTTATCCCAATTTTTGTTTTATTTCGCCATAGTCTTGGTGCTTTTTGTTCCCGGCTATGCACTAATCTACGCACTGTTTGGCAAAAAATGGCCCATCTCCAGCCTTGAAGCTTTTTTCATTTCTTTTGGCCTGAGCATTGTCAGTGTTAATTTTATTATGCTTTTCCTGGGAAAAATCGGCCTGCCATTGACCAGATGGAGCCTGTTTTTTTCTCTTCTCCTTTTTGCACTAATTTGCGGAGCGATTTATTTGAAGCGCTGGAAAAAAAATGAGACACCGATAAAACTCAAAAAATTGGCTCTTCCCGCTTTTTCTCGCGTGCAACTAGTTGCGGTAATCCTGCTCCTTCTGCTCACTTTTTTCATTAAAACTGTCTATCTAAAAGACACGATCTTGCCCACATCCACTGATTTGGGCCACCATATGTATTGGGCAAAAACTATTTCGGTTAGCGGAAAAATTCCGGTCTATGCCAAGGTTAACATTGACATGGAATCCAATAAGCTCACAGAGCTTCAACCAATCGCTGATTTCATCATCGGAGAACACCTGATTTTTTCCGCCATAAATCTAGTCTCCGGCATTGATTATATTTCCTATTTCCCCTCACTCATTCTTTTTCTCGTCCATCTAATGGCGATTCTCGCCATGTTTTCCCTTACCCGTCTATTTTTCAAAGACTACACAGATGCAAACACCATTGCCATCGCCACTTTGTTTTTCATCGGCCCTCTCTACGCTCTGGCTTCACCACAAGCAAAATTTGTCAGTGGCGGAGTAATCGGCAACGTTTTTGGCAATTTTTTCATTCCGCTTTGCCTCTATTTTTTCTTGCGCGCACTGATGGAAAAAAGCTCGCTGATGCTTGCGCTTGGTCTATTTGTGTCGCTCGGCATGGCCTACACACATCATTTGAGCACATTTATTTTTATTTTTATTTTTATTTTTTCCGGTCTATTTTTTCTAATTTTTAATTTTCGCGAACTTAAAAAATATTTTAGGGATTGGCAAGAAATACTTTTCAAACCCGCCCCATTAGTCATCCTTGCCATAGGTGTTATTTTCGTTTTTCTAATCTACACTCCAACGTACCTCAACACCAAAGCTATTGACACGGCTGTCGGCGCCCCATCCAAAGCAACCCGCGCCGGCCTGACTTTTGACGAACTATCCGATGCTACTGGAAAAATTCGCATGGCTCTTGGACTTTTCGGCCTAGCCCTTTTGTTTCTAGCTAAGAAATATAAAAGCTATGCCGGTGCTTTTCTCTTGGGTTGGGCGATTTCCCTTGTCGCAATCTCACTTTGGCCTAATTTGCTTTTTGTCGATATTCCATCGGATCGCATTGCCAATTATATTGTTTTCCCTTTTTCGCTTTTGAGTGGCTTTACTTTTGTCTATTTTTTTGATCTGCTCAAAGACTCTGAGGCTAAAAAACAATATCTCAATCCGACCTTTGTTCTCACTGCCTTTTTGCTGCTATTCACCTTTCTCGCCATGAATGGCTTGCGAGAAAACGCCTCAACACTCAATACTGACGTTAATGTTCGAGCGACGCTAGAAACCTACCATGCTTCAACTTTCTTGGCACAAAAAACAACACCTCAGGATATTGTTCTCAAAGATCACAACTATTTGCCGGCGGATTCCTGGATAAAGCTCTATTTTATGCGCGGTTACACCTATCCCCTTTCTCGTGGCTATTTTAAGCGCTATGACGATGTAGCTAAAATGCGAGAACAATGTACCAATTTAATGATTTCCACTCCCAGCGATCCAATTGCCAAAGATTGCTTTTCCAAAACCCAAACGAATTTTCTTATGCTCAATCCAAAATTTGATTCGATGCAATTTGTAAAATTAAAAAACTTCTGGAAAATCTATAGCGCTGATGATCTGGTCATTTTTTATAAAAATAATTAACTTATTTGTATGCAAAATAAAATTATCATTGGTGTTTTCGCTTTTTGCCTCGTATTCAGTTTTTCTTTTTTGGCTTATAGCGAGAGAAAAAACCAAGACATTGAGGCGCAAAATCTCTGGTTTCTCTATTTTTCCGACCCCAAAAGCTCAGCGCTTGATTTTAGCGTGGAAAATCACACAGACAAGACTGAATTTCACTGGGAACTATTTGTCGACAAAACCAAATTGCAAGATGGCAATCTAAGTGTGAAAAAAGGTGAAACAGTAACCTCGTTTGTGCCTGAGATTGCTGACCGACTAGGAAAGAAAATTAGCGTCCAAGTAACCGCCAGCGATAATAATATAAAAGAAATTGATAAGACCTTCTAATTTTTATCCTTATGAAAAAAATCCTCCTAGTTACTCGTCCAATTGCCCCACCCTGGGACGAAGCATCTAAAAATTTTGCTTTTAGCTTAGCTTGCGACCTTGGCAAAAATAAAGAGCTAGAGTTGCACCTAATGACCAATGGGCCTGTTACGGATTTGCCGGAAAGCGTCACAGAGGAACATGTCTATACTCACTCGCAAAATGATTTTGGTTTTTCTCAAAAAATTCGCTCACTACTCTTTCAATTCGCAACCAAAGGAAAATTTGATATCAATCACTACATCTTCACTCCCACAAAGTTGAATTCTTGGGTACTGAAAAATTGGCTGAAAAGTCCGCGCACGAAATCAATCCAAACTGTCGCCACACTGCGAGAAGATATTTTTTCTGACGAGGAAATTAAAAAATTAATCTTTGCTGATTTGATTGTCACCTACTCTGACTATGCGAAAAACAAGTTGTCCCGATTAGGTTTTCAAAATGTAGAGCGAGTTTATCCTGGAATTGATTTGGAAAAATATCAACCACGAGAAAAAAATTCGGAGCTACTCAAAGAGTGCGTCTTCACTGACCAAGATTTCATCATCAATTTCACAGGAGAATATACACGCCTAGGCGCAATTGATCTCGTGATTGATAGCTTTATCGCTATTTCCAAGCTTCACCCCGAAATCAAGCTTTCCTTGGCGGTGAGAGTGAAAAACGAAAAAGACGCCGCCAAGAAGAAAGAGGTTATCGCTAAATTGGAGCAAAATAATTTACGAGAAAAAGTTGCCTTCTATGACAATGGAAAATATAATATGGCTGATATCTATAACCTAGCCGACATCAGTCTTTTTCCAGTCCAAAATATGCACGGCAAATTCGATGTGCCGTTGGCTGTCGTTGAAGCGATGGCTTGCGAAAAACCGGTTATTGTCTCCGATTTGCCGATTCTCAAAGAGTTTACCAATAGCGCAAATTCCATTACAATTGAAAGAGGCAATGTACTAAAACTAATCGAGGCAATTTTAGCGCTATATAGCAATCCCGAAAAAAGACAATTGCTCGGTCAAGCTGGACGAAGATTTTGCCAGGAGAATTTTGATATCAAAAAAGTAGCCCAAAAATATGCAGAAATTTATAAAAAATTATAACCAGCCTATGGAAAATAAAAAAAATAACTTAAAAGAAATCACTCCCCATCAATTTGATTTCAAAACAGAAAAAATGGACGTGCCCAGTCGTTTTTTTATGAGCGAAAATCTTTTGCCAGAAGTTGAAACTTTTCGCCAAGTTGAGGATATTGCTTCAAATAAAGACACTTTTTTTAGGCACACTGTCGCCATGCCCGATGTTTGCTCAAAACCAGGCAGGAAAAACGCTTCCGGCACCACAATTGTGTCAGAAAAGTATATCCTCCCTCAAGTAAACGACTCTGATCCGAATTGTGGTATGCGCCTACTTAAAACTAGCCTGACCGAAGAAAATGTGACTCTAGAAGAGATTGACAAGTTGTTTCAAGCACTAGTGGAAATCGTTCCGACTAAAAAATTTGTCGGCACAAAAGTGCCTTTTGATGTGGTCGTGGATGTTTGTCGAAAAGGCACCGCAGCAATCATCAAACATCTCTCCATTGAAACCAAAAACGAATTGGAAAATACCCAATGCGGAGGAAATTTTTTTGGACGTGAAATGACTCGCCAAGACATTTTTGATGTCATTCCAAAACTCTACCTCTTTTTCGCCAAATATCGCTTGGGCGTGATTGGCGCTGCTGGCAACCATTTTTTGGATCTCATGAAAGTCAGCGATTTGGTTGATCCTGAAATGGCAAAAACTCTTGGCATCGAAAAAGGCCAATATCTATTTATGATTCATACTGGATCGGGAATTTTGGGACAATACACCATGTACACGCACACGGCCAAAAAAAGAGAGCACCTCTCTCAGGCGCTCATGGTAACCCTGGGAAAACTAACCTTTCGCTCCACTAGAAAAGACACCTACAAAAAAATGCAAGAAAAAATTAGAAAGCATATGACGCAAGACGATTCTCTTTTGAAATATGAGGCCGACGGGCCTGATGGAAAGATGTATATGGACGCCCGGGCTGCTGCTTCAAATTTTGGCACTGCTAACCGCGCTGTCATTACCCACAATATTTCCCAGGCGTGCAAAAAAATCCTTGGGCGTGATCCGCAAATGGACCTCATCTATGATATGCCTCACATCTCAATCACGAAAGAAAATCATTTTGGGCGTGATGTGTTTGTTCATCGTAGCAATACTTCTCGTGCCTATGGCCCCGCCAAGATGACAGAGCATCCGATTTACAAAAAAACGGGCGAACCCGCTTTCATCCCATCCTCCATGGCCACCGATGCCTACATCTGCGTCGGCACTGACCACAATGCGGAAAGTTTTTTCTCTGCTCCGCACGGAACAGGCAAAGGCAAGAATCTCCAAGAAACAACTATCGAGAATAAAGAGGAGCTATTTGCCAAGATGGAAACCAAGGGCGTCAAACTCTATAACGCAAAATCTAGCATTGTCATCAATCAAGACAGCGCTCGCTACAAAAACATCGACGAAGTTATGAAAGGCGTCCAGGCGAACGGCATTGCTCACGTCGTCGCCAAAATGGAGCCAGTGGCGGTGCTTATGTATTAGTTTTCTTGGTTCATTTAATCAAACTAGCATTTTTGAGACTATCAGAAACAACCCGCGTCATTTTATTTTCCGTGTCAGCATATTTCGCATCGCAAGAAACCGCTTGCGGATGTTGATAGAAGAGGAAAAAACCATCAAATTGTTTTATGTCCGCCATTCTACCTTCATAGAATCCAGTTTCCCCAGTGCTATTTTTGGCCGGTGTGCCGCCGATCTTGGAAATTGTTCCGGCATCACATTCGCCAGTCTTTGAAGAAAACTCAACCAAGGGATAATCAATTCCTTCCGGTTTCACTATTTTATACAACAACTCTCCAGCCATAGTCACATCAACTGGAATTTTAAAACCCAATTCCTTCACTTCGATGTAGTTTTGATTGGTAAATTTAAAAGTGGAAAGAACTTGCTTAAGAAAAACGACGCTAGGTGCTTCCTTTGAATTTCCAGGACAATGCCCGCGATCAATATAGTCCACATAAATAACATTTTTTCCATCTAGCGTTAAAGCTTGAAATGCCGCACCATCGCAATCACCTTTTTGTGCATGTTGACTATAAAATACTCGCCAGGTGATTCCACCGAGCATAATTTGTGGTTCAGCAACGTAGGGAGAATAACGAAGACTGGCATCTTTTGATAAGTCTATGATAGGTGCTGACGATCTTGCCTGACCATCCGTCACTTGACCGTAAGGATAAATACTTATTCCAAAATCTTCCCCATTTGCTATTTGCCCATCAAGATGGTTGGCGTATGTTGGATCATCTAAATCTGGATAGGATTTAAGCACGAACGGTGTCCTCAATTCAAATCCGAATTTGGAATCCGTGTACGCCTTCCAATTTTCTGGCACAGCTATTGAGTTATTTGGTTGAGCTGCTGACACTTGATTAGTTACCGATTGTTGCACTGGCGATTTTGTCGCAGGAGTCGATACTACTAACTGAGAAAAATCAACCAGTGCATTTTTTTCATATTGCCACACAAACGCTCCGGCTGTAATTGCAATAATCACAATCACGATTGTCCCAAGATGTGTAGGAATTTTTTTGTTGTCCATTTTTTTGGTTTTTTAAAAATTATTTTTGCAATTTTTTGCTCAAAAGCTTTTTCACTTCCTGGTCAAAATCAGAAACAAATCGCTCATCTCTATTTTTTCGATATTTTTCAAATTCTTTTCCGGCTTTTTCTTCCGCCACTTTCGTACTCACACGCCCAGCATTGGTCAATATTTTCTTTTCACTCAATTTTAAAAATTCATCCAGCTTGCCAATCCATTCCAGCATTTTCATTGGGCGTTCATTACTGGCTTGCAATTCCGCAAAATCAAGATAGAGCGAAACGATCAAGTTGAGCTGTTTTATTTCTTTTTCCGAGAGATAATTTTTGGCAATCCTGGTGTCATAGGCAGTAACATAGCTTCCTTTGAAACTGGTGAGCCCCATCAGTGGTTTTTTGCAATCAGCTCGTTTCGTGATTATTTCCGCCGCTGTGTGACCATGCACGGCAAAATGCATCTTGTTTTGCACAGTGGCAAAAAATTGCTTAGTAGTTTCAGTGTCTTTTTTGTAATCAATGCTGGTCGCATAAATATCCGTCACTTTTTGATAGAAATTGCGTTCGCTGGAACGAATATCGCGAATTCTCTGCAAGAGTTCTTCAAAATAGCGTGCTCGATCACCGCCTTGTTTCATCCGTTCGTCATCCAGGACAAAGCCTTTAATAATATACTCTCGCAGTCTCTGTGTCGCCCAAATGCGAAACTGCGTTCCGCGCAAAGAATTGATTCGATAGCCGATAGATATAATGGCATCGAGGTTATATAATTTAACTAGACGATTAACCGCTCTATGACCCTCTTTTTGAACTACCGAGGATTCCTCGGATGTTCGATTTTCTTCCAGCTCTTTTTCTGCATAAATATTTTTCAAATGCAGAGCGACATTATCCACGCTACAATCGAAAAGATCCGCCATCTGTTTTTGCGTGAGCCAAGCGGTTTCATTATCAAAGCTGACTTCAAATTTAGCATTGCCGTCTTCGGTGGTATAGATTATGATTTGATTGGCTTTTTTTTTCATTGATCAAGAAATTAAATTTATTTTCATAGCTTATTTATACCAAAAAACTGCTTTCTTGTCCAATAAATAAATCTAGTATATTATTGAGTTATATGAAAATCATCTCAATCTCAGGCCTGGATGGCTCGGGCAAATCAACTCAGATTAAACTACTGCAAAATCACCTCGAAACACAAGGTGAGAAAGTTTTCTATTTCCATGCTATTGAACAGGGTCTGGCTAAAAAACTGATTGATTTTCGCAATAATTATTGCTTGATTTGCAAGCTTTCCGGCAAGTGCAAAGTTTACACAGAAAAAAGCGTTACAAAAGCGACTTGGTTTCAGATAACGCTGCGAAAAATATTTTTGCAAATTGACACTTGGCGTTTCAAATTATTACGTAATAGATTACGTAATAACGGTTACACCTACATTCTAAGCGATCGTTATTTTTATGATAGCTTGGTGAATATTGCGTATTTAGAATGTAGAGACGCATTGCAATGTGTCTCTACGGGAATTCCAAAACCGGATTTAGCATTTTATCTTAAGGCGGATCCAGAAATCATCATGCAACGCAAGCGCGTGCCAGATCAAGGCATAGAATATTTGCAAAAGAAAGAAGTGCTTTTCATGAGTGCCGTTGAAAAGTTTAATTTAATAGTGATTGATGGTAATCGAGCGGAAAATATAATTTTTGAAGAACTGAAAAATAAATTATGAAAAGCAACATTGCTAAATCCGCCCTCTGGGTGACGGTCTCTGAAATCTTTTTCAACCTCTCTGGTTTCATTATTCACAGCGCACTGGGGCGCTTCATGGGACCAACTAGCTACGGTCGTTATGGTCTCATCATCACACTCACCACAACCGTCATCATCCTCATCGGCAATGGTGTTCCTACGGCCATGGCGAAATATATCAGCGAGTATTTTGAAAAAGACGCCAAGATGGTCCTGGCCATCAAAAAACAAGCTATTTTTCTGCAAGCAACTATCATTGGCGCCATCACTTTAATTTTCTATCTTTCCATTCCCCTCATTTCTCGCGCGTTGGGAGACATGACTCTTGTGCCACTCTTTCGAATTTCTACCCTGATTATTCCCGCTTTTGCTCTGGCTTCTTTCTATTTTTCCTTCTACACAGGTCTCCACCGCTTCAATTTGCAAGCAACGCTAAAAACTGTCCGCTCTATCGCGCGCATTCTTTTTGTCATTTCTTTGGCCTATTTTTTTAGTGTCGAAGGTTCGATTATCGGCTATGTCCTCGCTCCTGGATCAGTTTTTATCGTGGCCTATCTAATCGATAAGTTTAAGATTAGCAAAGAATTAACTGAGCGCGCCGCTCTGCAAGCCAAAGATTACCAACCAGTCTTTGAAGCAAAAAAATTAATCAACTATGCCTGGCAAATCATTTTCTTTTTTCTGGCCTATGAACTTTTAATCAGTATTGACCTCTATTTAGTTAAAGGCATTCTTTTGGATGACAAATTAACCGGGATCTACAATGCCACGCTCACCGTTGGACGCATCCCCTACTACATTTTCTATGCTATGACAATTTTTCTACTGCCGCTGATTTCCAAATCCACGGCTGAGAAAAATCACCAAAAAACCAGCGAGATTCTCAATCAGTCTTTGCGCCTAATGCTCATTCTTCTGGTGCCAATGATTATTCTCATGTCTGTCTTTGCCAAACCCATTCTCCTAGATTTCTATGGCAAAAACTATCTTGCCGGGGCGCCAGCGATGGCAATTCTAGAATATGGCGTGGGATTTTTGACTATTTTTTATGTACTTAGTTTTGCTATGAACGGCGCCGGAAAAACCAAAATTTCCATGTGGATTTCTTTATTTGGCGTCATCCTCAACACGGTTTTGAATTATTTTTTAATTAAAAAATTCTCCATTGTTGGCTCAGCCAGCGCGACAACCATCACATCTTTCATCATCATGCTTATGATGCTGTATTATTTATACCGTGAATTTGGCGTGCTCATTCGGCTCAAAAGCCTCCTAAAAACTTTTTTTGCTGGAATCCTGCTCTACCTTTTTGCCACGCAATTTTCCCAAGGACCAATTATTTTTATCTTTTGGTCGCTTCTGCTTTTTGGAATCTATCTCGCCCTACTCTATGCCATGGGCGAAATTAACAAAAAAGACCTGGGATATATCCAAGGTCTCCTGAAACGCAAGAAAACAAAAAAGATGGAGGAAGCTTTTTCTGGCAATGAGCCCGAAGCCTAAAAGTCTAATCCGTACTATATTACATAGCTATGTTAGAAAAAATAAATAAGTTTCTCGCTTGTAAAAAATACCTTTGGATAGTTCTAATTGCTATAACCGTAATCGGCATTTTTTTTCGCACTTACAATTTTCACGACTGGCTGCCATTTAATATGGACCAGGGACGCGACGCCATTCTGATTGGCAGCGTGGCTAATGGAACAAGACCACTTCCACTGCTTGGACCGGAAGCTGGCGGAACAGACTTCTATCTCGGACCAATGCCCTATTATTTTCAAATCATCTCCGTCAAATTATTCGGCAATTCTCCAGATAAAATGGCCTATCCCGACCTATTCTCATCAATACTATGCATACCCCTATTATTCTTTTTTCTTCGCAAATATTTTAATCTAAAAATCTCGCTCGCCCTGACCACTCTCTTCTCCCTATCGACTTACGCAATCACAATTTCTCGCTTTGCTTGGAATCCGAACTCCACTCCCTTTTGGACAATTCTGGGCTTCTATGGAATTCTCAATGTGCTTTCACAAAAAAATACTTCCCGGCTATTTTGGGCAATAATCGCCGGTCTGGCCATCGGCGTAGGAGTGCAATTGCATACGACTTTTCTTTTATTTTTCCCCCTAACAACGATTGTGCTTTTTGCTATTTTGTTCGCTAGAAAAATCAATTTGTTAAAATATTTTTTTATAATTCTTGCCGTATCCCTGATCCTAAACATTCCTCAATTTATCGGTGAGTATCGAACACACGGACACAATACTGCTGAGTTTTTCAAAGGTATCCAAAACAAGCCAGTCCACACAACGTCCCTGTCAAAAAATATTATGCGCAACTCGAGTTGCTGGATAGAAAGTGGTATAGTTATCCTTTCTGGATATGAAATATCCGGCGCATGTGAAATAAGTACGCGTGACAACCTAGTTGATTTGGGACTATTTGTCATCGGCATTGTCTTCACTTTTGGAGGGATACTGCTGGGAATACGCTATTTGCGTCAAGAAAAAGATGAAGATAAAAAATATTTTCTAACAATCATCTTTTTATACCTAGCTGTTGCCTACTTAATCTACATCCCTCTTGCGCAAACTCTTTCAACGCGATATTTTGTTATGCTCATTTTTTTCCCCTTTATTTTTTTAGGACTTTGGATAAAATTTTTAGCCGAAAAATTGTCAAAAAACGCTGCTTACTTTCTGCTTATTTTTTTGCTTTTGCTTTTTACCACCAATAGCTATTTTAACTGGAAGGCTTTTAACACCTTTTCTAATTATGAAAAAGGAAATGAAAGCAATATTGGCAATGTAACCCTAAAAGAAATGGAAGGGATTTCCCAGTTTATTATTTCCAACTCAGCGGGAGAGAAGGAAGTCTACCTCACGGGAAACAAAAGATACCTTTTCAAATCGATAAATTCGATTAGATTTTTGGTCGAAAAATCAGGCACAAAACTGATTGAAATCGACAGTACTGGCGAAGACACTACGCGTGGTAAAATTTTTCGCCTACACACAGCCAATAAAGAAAAAGAATTGTCTAAAAAAATACCAGCGATACAATATGTTTCCGCTGGTAGATTTCTAGTCTATCTAAGTCCTTCCAAATAAACCACTAAGGACCGTCTTCCGATTCGCTCTCATCAAGCACCTCTTGGCTGGCATTATCTGCCTTTCTTCCAAATACATCTTGCCAAAAAAGTCGATCATTTGGTCCACTACTCTCAACTTTTTCTTGGAAAGCCAAATCAATTACTCTGCTGGGAAAAACCAGCTCATATGCAGTAATTTGCCCGGCAGGTTGCGATGCAACTACTTGAAAATCATTTTCAAATTTTTTATTGAGCGATGCAGTGTCCGTTCCACTTGGAATGATGGCAAAAAATTGCGCATTTGGCCTTGAACTGGGAACTGCGTTTAGCGTAGCATAATTGAGTATCGGATCTTTTTTCTGACTCAATAAATATTTGATTGGCTGAACATGCTCCGGTTTAACATAATAGAAAAGCGCGTTTTTCCCCTGTCTTTGGGCATATATAAAATCCACCGCTTTTTGCAACTCTCCCCGCGTTACGCCGTCTTTATTTTTTAAAATCAACGTGCGAGCAATCTTCGTATCCGTGGTTTGAGATTTTTCTTGCTCAGAAAACCAAGACAGGGTTCCAAAAATATTTGTTCCCAAAATAATCATACAAATAACCGCGACAAGATACGCGGATTTTTTCAACCATCTCTCCCGAAAAAAATCAAAAATCAGTCCGGTTAAAATAAACGGGACGGCAAAAACTAAAATAAAAAATCGCGGTCTTAATTGAAATGAGACTGGGATAGTGAGAATGAAAAACACACTCATCCAGACAAAAAGTAAAAGCAAAAAATCTTTCCGCGCTCGCTTTTGTTCTTTTTTTGTTGCGCGAATAGCCAATGTGATGCCCCCAATAAATAAAACCAGAGTGAGCCCAGCAGACAAAGGACTATCCGTGGCATCCCCGGCGGTACAAAAAGCCGTAGTAATGAGACAATAATATTTCGTATTTTCCGAAAAGTTTTTCACAACCTTAGTTATAAACGGTTTATTGGTAGGCTTGGAACTCAAAGCTTGCACAAAATTTTTGGAATTTTCGCCTTTTCGCATCACATCACTAATGATAACCGGGGTGTAAATCAGCCCAAAAACTGCCACAAAAACTACCGCGTAAAGCGCCAGCTGGGTAAAAAACTTCTTTGAATAAAAAATCTCCCGTTTTTCTTTCTTCCAAAATTCACTACGAATTAGAATGAAAAGTCCAGAAACTCCCAGGAGCACAAAAAAGCCAAAAAAATGCAACTGGGATCCAATTGCCAGCGCCAGCGCCCAAACCGCAATCCAGCCTAATGCACTTTTGGTGTTTTGGGCGCTAAAAAATTTCAACAGTCCAAAAAAAGCCAGAAGCACAAAGAATTGAAGTGCATTGGGATTCCAAGCAAAGCGCGAATATTCAATAATAATAAAAGAGAAAGCATACATTGTTGCAATGAGTAGTGAGGTATTTTTGGAAAAATAGAGCCCTGCAAAAAAATATAACAACACTATTGCAAGAAGTGAAAAAAACAAATCAGGATAGGCGAAAACTTGCGGATCAGTCGAGTTGAAAATTTTGCCAGATAGATATTGAAAATAGTAGTAGGCCGGCCCCAGTCGCAAAAAGCCATTATCCACCGCTGTCGCACCAGCACGTGGGCCCAAGAGTGGAAGCATTCCCGCTCCTTCGTTAATTGCATGACTAACCAGTTGAGCGTCGCGCCCCTGATCCATTTTGAAATATTGCCAATCGTGAAAATTGTAGATTCTCACAAAAAAAGCGAGTATCAGGATGAGTCCCAAGACGACTCCGGGAAAAAATTTATGTTGACTAATACTATTCATATTAAATTACTAATTAATTAGATAAAAACTCTTGTTCTTTTACTCTATACATTATACACCACTTGCCAAATTATTTCACTTTCAGAGCAAAAACGGAAAACTGACGATATGTTGCGCATTTTTCCACCTCATATTTCGCCAAAGCATTTTCCGGCAGTCGACAACTGTCACTGGCGCTTCTGATGTAGAAAAGCCTCGCTCCCCCTTCCAAATTCACAGCCTTAGTCAATTCAACTATTTCCAAATTGGTTTTTTTAGCGATAAATTGCAATGAACGCAAAGATTTGAAAAGATAGCCCGCTTGGGCATCGAGATAGCTAGTTTTTTCTCCGGCGTTGTTGCGCCCAATATAGTCTACGACAAACTTCGCTTCTCCCAGCGTGATGTATTCAAAATTACCATTGATTTCTCTGCCGCCAAATTGCAAATCGCGAAAAACAGAGTAGTCTTTGTATAAACTAAAAAATGAGAATATTGTAACAACCGCAATCAATAAAAGCTTTTTATTTTTTTCTGTCAAAAACTTCAACCAAAAGCCTAAAAGCAGAAATGGCACAAATTCCAAAATTAGAAAAAAGCGCATTGACAGCTCTGTCGCCCAAATCGTGAAAAAAAGGAAAGTTAGTATTATATATGAAAGTGCTAATTTGAGAAAAAGCCTTTTCTTTCCATCCGCTTCTTTTCGCATTTCACGAAATAACAAATAATACCCACCCAAAGAAAAAATTGTCGCTCCCAGCATATAGAGTACGAGCCTAATTTTATCAGCCAATGGCATCCGATTGCCGTCTAATTTTTTCGCGTCTCTAGCTACATCAGCATATCCACAGTCTTCTTCCTGGGCGTAGGATGCGACTATGCCAAAATTAGCCCTGATGTGGCAGGTCGCGTTTAGGGCAAGATTATCCAAAAAATTGGTATTGCGAGAATTTTTAGTTGTACTGCTGAGAAAAAAAGCTAAAGTATTTAATCCGCCGGTCTTGACTTCACTAATGATCTGTCCAACATTAATCAAAAGAATGCTTGCCAGCATTACGCTTGCAACCGCAACTGTAAGCGTCTTATTTTTAAAAAGATAATATGCAAAAAATAGAGCTGCGACTGGCATAATTATCAGCAGTGTCGTGTGCAGCTGCATCCCAATCCCCATTGAAAGACCAGCCAAAATAGTCCACCAAATTTTTTCATATTTTTCAGTATTACTGATGCGATAAACAGAATAGATAAATAGCATCACAAAAAATGGCGTTGAATTGGGATTCCAAGCAAAGCGGGAATATTTTATGACAAAATAGGAAATGGCAAAAAGCCAAGTCAGGGACAATGAAATTGATTTATTGAAATAAATTCTGGCCAACAAGAAAAATAGCGGGATGGATAATAGTGAGAAAAGTAAATCAGGAAAGGCTACACTGGCAGGACTAGCGCCAAATATTTTGGCGGAAATAATTTGAAAATAATAGAAAGCCGGCCCCAATCGAAAATCCGTCCCTCCCGCTTTAGGACCAAATAAAGGCCAGCTATGCGTGCTAATAGCATTTTCAACCAAAGCGATGTCTCGCGATTGATCCATATTAAAACGCAACCATTCGGAAAAATTGTAAGCACGAAAAATAAACCCCAAAAGCACAATGCCTACAAGAATTAGACTTGTTTTTTTAGTTAAATTCAGTTTTTTCCAAAATTGATGCATAATTTATTCTTCAAATAAATCTTTCCAAAAAATGCGATTTTTTCTGCCTACTTTTTCAACTAACTCACTAATGCCTGATTGGTTGAGATCAGCATCTTGCAAATCTACATCCGATTCAATATCGAGCGCTTCGGCATCCCCTGCTTCATTATCACTATTTAAAAATTCAAGCGCGGACAATTCCTCCTCTTCGCTTTTCCGAAAAGCATTCCTAACTTCTTTCATTTGCAAATCAGCAGAAAACTCAAACCGCCTAATTGACATATCGCCAAATTGTTTCAGCCTAACCTCCTCGATTTGTTTGCCAAATCTATTCGAAATATCATTTTTGGAAAAACTAATTGCATAAAAGCACGTAGCGGGACTGGCCACGATTGAGCCCCACCTGATGCTCCAAGCTCTTTTTTCTCCTACCGAGCGCATCACATAATCCAATAAACTGCGATAGCTCTGCTTGGGAGGAACAATAACAATATTTTCCTGATCACAATCGGCGTGCATAAAGCGCGCCATCTTTTCCAAGTGCCACCACGATTCTCCGCCAACTGATTTTAGGAGGGCTGATTTTCGATATTTTGAAATTTTTATTTGCGAATCGGCAATTTCCGAAAACCATGTATTGACACTATAGGCATTAGTCACAATAGGAATGAGCAAAATAGCGATTGCTATATATGGCATCCGTTTGAATTTCAATATCTTTCTCGCGCCACAAACCATAAATCCAAAAAATATAAAGGGCAAAGGAAGAATTGTCAGGAAATGCCGCGGCTGAAGTTTTGACCCAAGAGGAAAATAGGTGATGAAATAGCTGAAAAACCAGACAAAAACCAATGCGATAAAAAACTTGCGCTCAGCATTTTTTTCGGTTTTGAACAAAAAAATGCCTGAACTAAAAAACAGAAATAGTACAAAAATAAACCAGTTGATTGCTTGTTTCGAAGCATCAACTACACCCGTCAAAATAACCAAAAAATATTTGGAAAAAACGAAAATATCTTTTGTAAGGGCCTCCAAAAGATGCACTGATCCAGAACTTTTCTGCCCAAATGATTTGAGAAAATTAAGCGCATTATTTCCGTGCGATTGCAAATCGCTCAATATAACTGGCAGATAGAATATGACGCAAATTAATATTATTATCCCCAAATATTTCCACCAATTTTCTTTTTTGTTTTTGAAAAAAAACTTGCGGACTAAAAAAATGACCCCCATGGCAATCGGCAAACTCAAAAGGCTGACAAAGTGCAACTGACTGGCCACCGCATAAGCCACTCCTGCTAAAATCACCCACCAAGTCTTTGCTCGGTTGTTATCAACTTGAAAAAGTTTAAACAGGGCATAGAAAAAAAGTAGATTGAAAAACGGTAACGGATTGGGATTCCAGGCAAAGCGCGCATATTGAATCTCAAAAAAACACACCACATAACCAGCCGTCAAAAGTAATGCGTATTTTTTAGAAAAAAATTCGCGCAAAAATAAAAATAATAATGGCAAAGAAAGAAGGGAAAACAATAAATCTGGGATTACCATAATCGCTGGGCTATTCGTGCCGAAAAGCAGCGCGGAAAGATATTCAAAATAATAGAAAATCGGTCCCAAGCGCAAATAGGTTCCACCGGCTTTTGGGCCAAGCAGTGGCAACCAACCCGGGCCATCAGTGACTGCGCGGTTAACCAAATTCAGATCGCGCATCTGATCAGATTGAAAAAAAAGCCAACTCTCCAAATTATAGGTGCGTAAAATTATGCCCACTCCAATAAGGCAAAAAAGAGCGACAAGTATCCAATTATTCCTAATTTTGCGTAGTAGACTCATTTTAAAAAATTGATTATCTCTCTATGGATAATATTGACACGGCATACATTTTTTGGCAATCTTTTACGCGACCATATTTGTAGTATTCCCCGATTGGACATTCTTTCGACATATCATCTATTGCCACAAATATCGGCCAGTTTTCGCTGGAAACATCCTCACTGCCATTCAAAAGAAGCATCTCTACTCCTTTGTTTTTGGCAAAATAGGCCATTCGATTATAAAAACGCCCCACATAAATTTTTTGCCCGCCAATTTGAATTTTTTTCGCAAAACCGGATTTTTCAATAATATAATCCGCCATCGCCTCGGCTTGAATGGCGGTTCCATCGACCGTATTTCCAGGAAGATTATTGGCCTGAGCGTGAAAAGTCAGAAAGCAAAAATAAACATTATAGGCAATAAGTGAAAATACTCCGACCAGCATCCAAAATTTTAGCCTAGGCCGACATTTTTCCAGCACAAATTCCAAGCAAGCACCGAGAAGCAAAAAAGGAACAAACGCCAATAAAATGAAATAACGCAGACTGATTTCTGCTCCAAACGGCACAAAGACAAAAAGCAATGCCAAATTAAACAAAAGCAAAAGCACTGCCGGACCGTCGCCGTCTTTTTTCCGTTTACGATACATCAGCCCATAACTACTGACTAAAAAAAGCGCGACTACGATGATTTTTCCTCCATAGAAAAGCCAATCCGAAAAATCTTGTATATTACTTTTGAGTCTTTTGAAATATTTATCCGCCAGCGGAAAATCGCAATTCTCCTGATTTGCCTGGGGCGCAAGAATTTTGATATTTGCTTGCGCCTGACAAGACGCGATAAAAAGCGCATTTTTCCAAAGCGGATTTTGATTGCCGGACTTTTTCAAGAGCGCTTGCTTGAATTCCCAATAATTAGTTCCGCCGGTCTTCATTTCACTCAAAATTTGGGTGCCATTGAGCAGCAAGGCCACAACTATTATTGTGCCAATGCCAACAAGCTTGATTCGCTTATTTTTCCATAAATACAGCGCCAAAACAAACAGGGCAAAAGGCATGCCAAACAAAAGTAGTGTATGCAGTTGCATGCCAATGCCCAAAGAAATGCCCGCCAAAACCAGCCACAACCACTTTCTATTTGACTGATCATTCCACAGCCTAACGATTGAATAAAAAAATAACAGACTGAAAAATTGAGCCGAATTAGGATTCCAAGCAAAACGAGAATATTGGACGGTAAAAAATGCGCAGGCATACAGCGCGGTGAGCACTAATGAAATATTTTTATGAAAATATTGTCGCGCCAAGAGATACAGAAGTGGAATCGCCAAAATGCCAAAAAGCAAATCGGCATAGGCCATCTTATCTGGCGTGCTACCAAAAATTTTTGCACCAACATATTGAAAGTAATAAAAAGCCGGACCTAGCTGAAAAAAGGTGCCTCCAGCCACCGGTCCCAGAAGTGGCATATCCCCTTTCTCAACCATATCTCTAACAATGGACGCATCTCTAGCCTGATCAGAATTAAATTTGAGCCAATCGGAAAAATGATAGGTGCGCAAAAAAACTCCCAACAAAATAATTGCCAGTAAAATCCAAAAATGCTTCGGGAGAGATTTGATTTTTTTGCTTAATACTATTTTCATAACTTTGTAACTTACACGTTTGGCCGAAGCAGCCGTATTGGCTAAAAAATCCTGTTTGAGAATGCCTTTTTTCTTCAAAACTTTCCATTGGATGCCGTCGAGGGAGGGAAAGTTTTGAAAAGAAAAAAGAGCGTTCGAGTTATTTTTTTAGTCAATATGGCTGCGAGGGTAAACACATAGCTCCTAAACTTAATTATCAAGACGAAAAACGTATAGACTGCCAATTTTTTTATATGGATAGGTGTCTTTCATTCCAGAGGCGCAACTTAGCATGTAGGTGGGATCGTTATTCGGCGCCAGAGCCGGATCAACGCCAATCCGCTGAGCATCGACTCCGTGTTTTTTTAATATATATTCCACCGGCACATAAATGGCCCTCAGCGCCTTCTCTCCTCCAAAATAAATCAGTTTTTTACCCTTGGAGTCTAGTAGCATATAGTCTGCCACTGGTTCTAATTCTCCCAGCGTTATTGAACGAGAAGAACAAGTGCGGTCTTTGGCGAGCAGTGGCCCAAGCATCTCTCCGATGGCCTGGATATTTGTGAAAATCAACAACCCCGAAAAAATCACAACAGCCCAAATGAACTGCCGTCTTTGTATTTTTTTACGAAAAAATTCAAACAAAAAACCCAAAAGAATGTAGGGCGCAAAAAAAGTCGGGGTATAATAGCGCAAATCATTAAATTTATCCACACTCAAAGAAAACATTACTACAAACGAGGAAATGAGATATAGAGCGACGAGTTGGAGAAAATATTTTTGACTGCTTTTTGATTCATTTTTGCCAAATTTTAACAGCAAAAAATAGCCCAAAAGAGAAAACGCGATAGCGACCAGCATATACACATTAAAGAGCAAGTCTTGAAATAATTTTGACCATGTTCCCATTCTTATGTGACCATAAGTCATCGGTGTCAAAAAATCATACGTACAATTACTACTTCCATAGGGAGATAGAAAGTGCGCGTTAGCCTCAATATGACAATCAATATCATTTCTCAGCAGTGTCACAAAAGACTCCTTGTTATGCGAAGAAAAGCTGAAAAACGCTTTGGTATTGCTAAAATCAGTTTTTAGCTCGCTAAAAATTTGTGGCGCGTTAAGAGCGCAAAATATCAAAAGAACCACCATCCATCTTTTCCAGGCGTGATAGTTTTTTTTCATAGAAAATAAAAATACCAAAAAAGCTACCATCGCAAAAAGCACCATAACTATGGCATGCAATTGAAAACCAACCCCCAAGGCGACGCCCAATAAAATTACCCAGCTCCAGTGGGTTTTTTCATTTTGGGCTAAGAACTTATGCAGACAAAAGAGCAAAAGCAACACAAAAAACGGAATCAGATTTGTGTTCCAAGCAAAACGAGAATATTGAACAAAATAGGCTGAAATGGCATAGAGTCCAGAAAGACCCAAGGATAAATTTATTTCAAAATAAATTCGCAAAAAAGCATAGAGCAGCACGATCGACAAAACTCCAAAAAAGACATCCGGATAGGCCAGCTTGTCAGCATAATTTCCAAATATTTTGGCTGATATGATTTGAAAATAATAGTAGACGGGGCCAAGATGAAAAGAGTTTTCTTCGACATGATCGCCGTCCCCCGAATAGCTCATATAGGGGCCAGCCAGTGGCCAAGCCGTCTCTCCAGCCGCTGCTTGGCTTGAAACAAAGGCGTCCCTGGCTTGATCATTGCTGAATTTGAGCCAGCTGTGGAAATTGTAGGTTCGCAAAAAAATCCCCACTAACAAAATTAGGGCTAAAACCCAAAAATGCCGAGGAACCAACTTGATTTTTTCAGAGAATAATATCTTCATACCCGCTAAAGCAAATTATAACTTAAAATTATCTGGCTGACAAATAATGATTTTTTTTGGTTGCCCGGTTTACACATTTTCCCGAGTCAGCCGTATTGGCTAAAAAAATCCTGTTTGAGAATGCCTTTTTTCTTCAAAACTTTCCACTGGATGCCGCCGAGTGAGGGAAAGTTTTGAAAAGAAAAAAGAGCGTTCGAGTTATTTTTTTAGTCAATACGGCTGCGAGGGAAAATACGTAACTCCTAAATTAAATTTGTCTTTATTCCTAAGTCTGGCTATAATTAAAACAACTTTCTAACTTTAGCCTTAAAAAAAATATCGTGAAAATTGATCGAAAATACTGGCTGTTTATTTTTTTCATCTCTCTAGCTTTTTCTGTTTGGCTAGCGACTATTTTTTTTGGAGATAAAGCTAATGTTGACGAAAAAGTGCATTATCGCCAAATTAATAGATTTGTTAATGGTAACTATGAAATATTATCCAATCTCACCACTATCCCCGGTTATCATGCCGTTATCGCTTTTTTTGTAAAAATCAGCCACTTCCATACCCTGGAAATGGCCAGACTGATCAGTCTTCTGTTGTCCGCCGTTGCCATTTGGATTTTTTTTAGACTTTCCAAGGAATTCCAAGCCCGCGACCCCCTAATGAAAACGCTGCAATTTATTTTTCTTCCGATTAGTTTTTTTTATTTCCCCATTCTTTATACTGACATATTCTCTCTTCTCTTGGTGCTTTCGGCTTTTTATTTTTCCCTACAGAGACGCTATGCACTATCTGCACTTTTTTCTCTGGCGGCCATCCTAACGAGACAAACAAATATTGTCTGGGCGGTTTTTATTTGGATGCATAGTTACCTCCAGACCCATGGATTCTCATTTTCGCTAAAACTGTTTCGTGACTACTTGCGTCAAACAGCTGGCTACATTGGCCTATTTATCGCTTTTATAATTTTTATTTGGCTCAATCATGGCATTGCCATTGGAGATAGAAATAATCATACTGCCGGCTTTTATCTGGGAAATATCTATCTATTTCTGGCCACCGTTGGCTTTTTGTTTTTGCCCGTGCTCATATCTTCTTTGCGCGAGCTGAATCGCGATAAGCTAAAGAATTTTTTTGTTTTTGGTGTTGGGCTTGGCACACTGATTGCCGTTTCTTTCATCTTTATTATGCCTGCACTCTCTACTAGCAACACAAAGCTGACTTTTTTCATAAATATTATTTTGCACGGCGCTTATCAAAAATATTGCCTCCTCTATGCATTGGCTATTCTTTTCGGCTACCTTGTAATTTTTACTACAAAATTTGAAAAAAATGATTTATTATTCCTTCCTTTTGCTCTGTTTTTTCTTTTGCCTTCATTTCTCATAACCCAAAGATATCTAATTATTCCTTTGGTTTTGTTGTTACTATTTCGCAAAGAAAAGAACGGAAAAACTGAACTCTTATTGTTATTTTATTTTTTTGGACTTTCATTATTTCTAACCTACATGTCCTTTGCTACGGCAATTGACTTTTGAATCCTATGCGCAAAAACACCCTCCATATTTGCATAATCCTCCTTGTCATCACTGCCAATCTTTTTTTTGGCCTGCCACGAGTTGCAAAATATAGCGCCGTTGATGAAACACTCTGGTCCTATGATCGCGTGCCCAAATTCTGGCGAAGCGTGGCCAAGGCAAATTGGCGCGGAACAAACTTGTGTGACAAGCCGGGCATCACGCTGGCGATGATTTCTGGCATAGGACTGCCGTTTGCACCAGATTCCAAAGAGCTAGAGACGTTACTACATGAACCCAAAACCCCCGAACAGCTAAACGCCATCAATCAACTCTATCTCTCCTTGCGCCTCCCGGTCTATCTCTTCACGCTCATCTCTCTTTTCTTTTTCTATTTTTTACTCAGACGACTACTTTCAGCTGAGATAGCCTTGTTTTCAGTTATTTTCATTGGACTATCCCCAATTCTTTTGGGCATCTCACTAATCGTGAACACAGACGCTCTGCTGTGGATTTTGATGCCTCTGGCTTTGTTTAGTTTTCTCATCTATCAAAAAGAAAATAATCGAAAATTTCTCTATCTTGCTGGTTTTATCTTAGGCTTGGGAATTTTGGATAAGTTCGTGGCCAATCTTTTGTTTCCATTTTTGCTAGCCTTGGTCTTTGTGAAATATATTTTTAGTGATTTTGAAAATGATGAGCACAAAGTTGCATATTTCCAAAAAGCTATGCGTGATTATCTAATTCTTGTTGCCATCAGTCTTTTGACTATTTTTGTTTTCTATCCATCTGCTTGGATTAAACCTAAAGAACTACTCAATACCACCATCT
>JBAQNU010000025.1:0-4913 GCA_049304095.1 Candidatus Moraniibacteriota bacterium
GCGCCTGGTTTGACGAAAAAGACTATTTTGAATTTTTCCCCCTCCACGTAGTCCACAAACCAGACAAACGCAGAAGAAAAAGAAAAATCACGACCATTGAGGGGAATTACAAGTTGAATGATAACCCGAAAAAAATAGAGAGCGTAAGAGCGAAGTAGCATTTTAAAATTTCAAAGCTCAAATTTCCAATTTCCAATAAAGTTCAAAGCTCAAAATCCAAACTATTTTTTTTGTCATTTAGATTTTAGAATTGATTTGAAATTGGAAATTTGGATTTTGAAATTAAAGAACGTATGTACCAAAAAAATTTCACCAACTACGCCCAAAAACCCTATAGCCCAAAAAAGACGGTGAAGCATTTCACGGATTTAGAGGTCTATCAAAAGGCCCTGGAAGCTGGTGTTTTTGTAGCGAAGAATTTATGTAAAAATACCACCGATGAAACAAAATCATATATTTTGAAAAACATGACCGCGCTGGCATTGTCCATTCCTCATCAAATCGCCGAATCGCACTCCTGTCGCTTTGGATCGAGCGATCAATGTCTTTTGATTTTGGACAAAGTAATGCTAGGTTGCAACAAAATGGTCGTCTATTTGGAACAAGCCCGTGATATTTGTGAGACTGGTGTGGAACTTTCTCAATTCGAAGAACAAACCAAAAAATATTTCTATATCCGTCAAAAAGTTTTGAATTTGCAGAGAGTTTGGCGCAAATATATTGAAGTGGCGAAATTGGAGGGGAAGTAATCTGTGGTTCTGACAGCTAAAACGCGCGAATCTCCACCCCCAACTTTTGTTTGAAAACTTGTTTTATCTGTCGAATCTCTTCTTTCATAATCACAAACTCTTGCTTGAAGTCTTCTTGCGCTTTAACATAACCATCAATAAGTGTTCTAGTGTCATTTGCATCAGCTCTTATTTCCTCGATTTGAACTTCCAATCTGTTGAACCGAGAATCAAGTGCATCGAGAATGACACCGGTGTATTCGTTAAAGCGTTTATCCATACGCAAATCAAAGCGTTTATCCTGCTCGCTAAAACGTTGATCAAGCGTTTTCTCAAGAATTTTGACAGTAATAGATTCAGTTTTAACTTTATTTTTCTTTAGCATATTCTAATTTTAGCGTGAGGCGCATTTTATGTCAAACTCACCTTCACTTGATTAAAGCCGGGGCTTAGTATATATTAGAAACAGAGAGAACATAACCATTTTAAGCCAAAATTATGGAAACTTTTGAAATTATCGGCGGGAAAAAGTTAAATGGGGAAATCGTAGTGCGCGGATCAAAAAATGCCACCACTCCGATTCTGGCTGCCACACTACTCACCAAAGAAGAGTGCGTCATTTCCAATATTCCACTGATTGAAGATGTCAGTCGCATGTTGGAAATACTTTCTAGCATGGGTTCAGAAATCCGCTGGTTAGGAGAGCGAAAAATTAGCGTGAAAAATGCCAAAATTGATCCAGAGAAGATGGATATTGAAACAGTCAAAAAATTACGCTCTTCCGTTTTACTTTTAGGAGCGCTTAGCGCGCGTTTTGACAAATTTAAATTCTATCGTCCGGGAGGATGTGTGATTGGCGCGCGGCCACTTGGCACGCATTTTAAGGCTCTGCACAAATTAGGGGTGGATATTTTCGAGAGGGACCATCACTATGCGGTGAATGCCAAAAAAAGAAAAGCGGCAAAGTTTACACTGGGAGAAATGTCGGTGACGGCAACAGAAAATGCGATGATGCTTGCGTCTGCTCTTCCAGGAAAAACGATTATTAAAGCGACAGCCTGTGAACCACACGTCGAAGATTTGGGTCGCTTTTTGGTTTCCATGGGCGCAAAAATTAAAGGACTTGGCACGCATAGTCTGGAAATTACTGGCGCAAAAAAATTGCGCGGAGCGACGCACATGATTATTCCTGATGCCAATGAAGCGGCAACTTTTTTGATTATGGGTGTTACGACCGGAAGTAGAATCAAGGTGAAAAATGCCAGGGAGGAACATTTGGATTTAGTCTTAGAAAAATTGCGAGAATTTGGAGCGGACTTTAGAATTAGCAAAAATACCATTGAAGTTATTCCGGCAAAAAAATTAGTTGCCGTGTCCAAGGTTGACACAAGAACTTATCCGGGAGTGCCGTCGGATGTGCAGGCGCCATTTGGCGTGCTTGCCACGCAGGCTGACGGGAAGACGCTCATTCATGATTCGCTCTACGAAAGTCGTTTCAACTATATCGGAGAGCTCATAAAAATGGGAGCAAAGGCTGAAATTCTTGATCCCCATCGGGTGCTCATCAGTGGGCCAACAAAACTAAAAGGCAAAACGATTACTAGTTTTGATCTGCGAGCTGGAGCGACACTGATTATTGCCGCGCTCATTGCCGAAGGCAAGACAACCATCAAAGAAATCTATCAGGTTGACAGGGGTTACGAAAAAATCGAAGAACGTTTGGCGAAATTGGGGGCGGAGATAAGAAGAATAGTAAGTTAATGGAATAATTTTATGCTAGTACGAAAAATTGGAATAGACTTGGGCACAGCCAATGTCTTGGTGTTTGTTCCTGGCAAGGGGATTGTTTCTAATGAGCCATCAGTGGTGGCGATTTCACTTTTGGAAAACAAGGTGCTGGCTATTGGCAATGAAGCCAAAGAAATGCTCGGGCGCACGCCGGACACGATTGTGGCGAGCCGACCAATGAAAGATGGTGTGATTGCTGATTATCGGATCACGGAAGCTATGCTCAAATATTTCATCAATAAAGTCAGTGGACGTTTTCGTTTGGTGCGACCGGAAGTGATGGTTTCCATTCCGGCCGGCGTGACTTCGACCGAGCGACGCGCGGTGATTGACGCCACTATTCGCGCCGGAGCGAAAATGGCCTATGTGGTGAAAGAGCCAATTTTGGCGGCGATTGGAGCAGGAATTCCGATTAATAATGCTGCGGGCAATATGATTATTGATATTGGCGGAGGGACATCGGAAGTGGCGGTAGTTTCCTTGGGTGGTGTGGTTTCGGCGCATAGTGCGCGTGTGGGTGGCAACAGAATTGATCAAGCTATTGCGGATTATATTAAACGCAAATACAGTCTTTCCATTGGAGACCGCACGGCGGAAGAAGTGAAAATTAAAATTGGATCAGCACTCCCGCAAGTGAAAGAAGATTTCATGGATGTGCGCGGGAGGGATCTCACTGGAGGACTTCCTCGCACTGTGCGCATCTCAAGCAATGAAGTGACGGAAGCGATTCAAGATGAGTTGCGTGAGGTAATTAACGCTATCAAAAAAGTTTTGCAAGAAACGCCACCGGAACTTGCTGCCGACATTATGGACAAAGGGATGGTGCTTTCTGGCGGGGGAGCGCTTTTACGCAATCTCGATCAACTGATCACCAAAACAATTGGTGTGCCGTGCTATGTGGCAGATGATGCCCTCAACTGTGTGATTAAAGGCATTGGAATTGCTCTGGAAAATTTGGATTTGTATAAACGAACAATCTTATTAAGTAAATAGCTTACGCATTTGACCTAAAAAATTCCTAATAGTGACGTTTCCGCATTTTGGTTAGCTCTCCCTGTGTTTACCGAAGCCTTTTATGCTAATAAAGATGAACGTGCGGAATTTTTTTAGGACAAACGTGTAAACCTTGGGGGTAAATATTTTTTTTCAAATTATGAAAATCGGCATTGATGGCTCACGAGCATTTTTGGAACAAAGAACCGGCGTGGAGGAATATTCCTATCAGGTGATAAGTGAATTGCGAGAACGATTAGAAGGGCACCGAGTCAGACTCTATTTGCGTAGCCGTCAGACTGTGGATTTCTCATTACCCGCCAATTGGCAAATTAAAAAAATTCATTGTCCGCGTCTTTGGACGCAAGTAGGACTGTCGCTTGAGCTTTTTTTTCATCCCGTGGATGTTTTGTTTGTTCCGGCGCACACCGCTCCCTTGATTCACCCCAGAAAAACAGTCGTTACAGTACATGGCTTGGAATATGAAATAATGCCGGAAGCTTACAGTGCTTTCGAAAGGTTCTATATGCGCCTTTCCATCAAAAATTCTTGCCGGTGGGCCAAAAAAATTATCAGCGTTTCCAAAAATACCAAGCAAGATCTGATGGATCTCTATGAAGTGCCAGAAGAAAAAATCAACCTGGTCTATGAGGGCTATGAGGATAAGGCTAAGAACTTGAAGTTAGCCGAAGGTGGGGAAAGCAAAAACCTAAAACCCTATTTTCTCTTTATTGGAAGACTAGAAAAGCGCAAAAATATTTTAGGCATTGTCGAAGCTTTTGATTTGTTTAAAAAGCAAACTGGTTCAACCCATAGATTAGTTTTAGGTGGAAAATTTGGCCATGGGGGAGAAGAAATTAAAGAACGGATCGCTAGATCAGACTATGCAAAAGATATTCTCACAATGGGTTTTGTCGCAGATACTTGGAAATGGCAACTGTTTAAAAACGCTGACGTTTTTCTTTTCCCCACGCTCTATGAGGGTTTTGGTCTACCGGTGCTCGAAGCGCAAAGTGTCGGCGTCCCAGTCATCACTTCCAACACCTCATCACTTCCCGAAGTGGCCAACGGCAGTGCCTTTTTGGTTGATCCCTTGGAACCAAAAATGATTGCCGATGCCATGATTGCGATCACTAAAGATGAAAAAATGGCCAAAAACTTGGTTAAAAAAGGTTATGAAAACATCAAGCGGTTTAGCTGGAAAAACTGCGCCGATCTCATTGCTAAGGCTTTGGTGGAGTAGGCTTTTCGAAAATAGTTCAAATTAAAATTTAATTCCTCTTCTCCCTCCGGGAGAGGATGCCCGTAGGGCAGGTGAGGGCGCTAACCAATGCAAATAAAACCACCAATTAACAAAGTAACCCTAGACAGAAGCAGAAATCTCAGAAAGAAAACCACCCCACA
>JBAQNU010000026.1:0-4045 GCA_049304095.1 Candidatus Moraniibacteriota bacterium
TACTCGTCCCGACATAAGCTAACCCATCCCCAGGATTAGCACTGAAAGCAGTTGAGGAAGAGAGTCTCAACGTACCAGCAACCTCCAATTTTTCTCTAGGTTCCGTCGTCCCGATGCCGACGTTGCCCGAATTTGTTACTATGAGCCCTATTCCAGTTGCTCCGGCTATGTTTGCAGCGAAAGATGTGCTTAATGAATCAGTTCCAACAACTTGGAGACGTGCACTGGGAGCCGTGGAACCAATGCCGATATTGCCACCGCCAGAGGCGGCGAAAATAATATTTCGAGAGGCCAAATTATCTTGGACGCCAATATTAAGATAGGGAGTCGTTGCTCCGTTCACAATTTCAAAACTAGCATACAAACCAGCGGTTCCGCCTAATCGTGTTAACCTTAGACCATTAGAATCGGATGGCTGGTTAATGTGAAAAATTGTGGCAGGGGAAGTTGTCCCAATTCCCACATTCCCACTAGTAGCATTAACCAAGAATTGGTTGTTAATGTTTAAGTTACCCGCTAGGTTTAGTCCTCCGGTAGTTGTGAAGTCAGTGTTGGAGTTGCCAATGTTGAGAATTAGGTTATCTTGCAAATCTAGGTTGCCTGAGAGATTCATGTCTACAGCGGTTAGCGACCCTTCGGTTGTGAGGTTGCCTCGCACGGTAAGATTTTGGTTGATTTTCAGTTCTTCGATGGTGAGTTCTCTTTGGAGATCAATTGATCTGATTGTGTGGTTTTTGATGATTTTTGAGGTAATGGAGTCATCAGCCATATCTTGGTTTTTGACTTCGTGGTTTTTGATTTCTTTGGAACTAATTGATTTGGGGAGGATGAAGAGTTGGCCTTGGGGATTAATAGAGAGCATGCCCAATTGTAGAGACGTCCCGCTGGGGCGTCTATCTATGTTGCTGGTGAGCAGTTGGTAGAGGTTGGGATGGGATTCTTTGAGGGCGAAGAGGTTTTCCGTAGGGGTTTGATTTATCAAACCCTGATTATCCTGGGTTTCTCCAGCGACTTGAGGTTGGTTGTTTTGGTGATTTTGAGTTAGGTTGGCTAGTTGATATTTTTGTGGAAGATTGTAGCTGAAAAAAGCTAGCATTAGGATAGCTAGGATAGTCAGGGTGGTTGGCTTTTTTAGATTGGTTAATTTAGTTTGATAGCTTCTCCCTAGTCTTATGGTGATAATAGTTAGGAAAAGGAGGGTGACTGCGCTAAGGAAAAAGATGAGGAACAATGTGAAAAAATCTCCACCAAAAAACTCCCCTATTCCAGCAATAGCGGTCAATATGATCGAACCTATTTGTTCAACAAAAACAACAATATTCTGGATGATTTCACTTAAAAAATCCATTTTTGTTTTTTAGCTTTTTTACATTAACTCTAACGCTATAATTATAGCACATTGACAAGGGCTTGCAATAGATATTTGCTCTTGGTTGGGGATAAGTTTTTTTTAGTTTGTTTTGGGCTTTAGATTAGAGAAAAAAAAAGACACTCTCGGTTTCTAACGTGAGAGTGTTTTTTTAGGGGAGTTTTTTTGAAAAAAATTTTTTTGATTTTTTTGTTGTCTGGCAAAAGAATTATTGTAAGATTTTTCCGCCACCGCGACCTTCACAACTTTGACTGGGACCAAAATTTCCGCCTGGCGCAATATTTTTCATCATTCCACGCATCGGACCGCGTTTTAGCCAAACATTATCCAATCCAGTCATATCGACAATAAGCCCCGTAGCAATAATTGCAAAAATAAAACCTAAAACCAAAAACCAGAAGTTCTTTTTGTAGGAAAAATCAAATTGTCGTAAAAACATAATCCCAAGGATTAGTGCTAAAGTTGCCACAAGCGGCACCCAAAGCGAAAAACTGGAAATTAGTTGCTCCAAGCGGAATTGCCCCATTGGCCCATGTGTGCGAAGCGCAAAACGCATCAAACTAACCAAAAAAATGGCCGTGAGACTGGACGCAATCAGTCCAAAAAACACCAGAATTGATCCGAGGATAAAATAAATCCGCGGGCGCATTTTGATTTGGCCCTTGTGAATTTTGTCCATTACAGCAGTGGAAATGTTTAGCGATTCTTTTGACATATTTTTTTCATTAATAATTTTGCGCGACTAATTCTTGTCGCTACCGTCCCACTGGGAAGCTTCAAGATATCTCCAATTTCTTCATAGGATTTTTCTTCGATATAATATAGCGCTAGTGGCTCAGAATATAAAACTGGAATTTTGGACAAACATTTTTCAATCGCTTGGGCAATTTCTTTTTGGGAAAAATCTTTTTCCAAATTTTCTGTGCTTTCAAAATCAAAATCTTCTAGCATCGGCAACTCTTTGCGATATTTTTTCACCATATTTTGTGCCTCATTGTGCGCAATGCGATAAATCCAACTGGAAAATTTTTTCTTTGAATCAAAGCCATTAAGGCCAATAAAGGCGCGGATGAAAGTTTCTTGCACCACATCTTTTGCTCTTTGATCATCTCGCATTAAATTGTTGGCATAGCGCAAAAGTTTGGATTGATAGCGCTCCATTAGATAAGCATAAAACTCCTGGTTTTCCAACCGGACTTTTTCCACAACTTCTTCGTCGGTCAGTTTTTCAAAAGCACTATTTTGAATTTCCTTGTTTGGCATAATATGATTATAACTTAGAAATATATTAAGCTCCAGCAAACGCTGGAGCTTGAATATTTCTTGCCTCAAAAGCACTTAGCGATTTTGGCAATTTCCCATTCCTCTTCCAGAGCCCGTGCCGTTTCTAAGGCCCAATCCGAGTTCTGCGCGAATTTTTTGCGCTTCCTCAGTTTTGCCTTCCAGCGCTAGTTTATGCGCCTTAGCAAATTTGGCAAAATTATCGGCATTAATCACTTGCGTTGCTCGCCCTCGTCCAGCCATTAAATCCTTCCAAGCCTCGTAGTCGTTATTCTCAAAGGCTTTTTGCATTGCAGTGTGCCTTTCTTCGGAATAATTAGGCCCTTTGACATTTGGATCACCCTTGTAAGCTTGCGAATTATTCGCAAAAGCAATTGCTCCCCCCAAAATTACTGCGAGTGCCCCTAGTCCTAAAATTGTTTTTTTCGTATTATTCATGTAATTATTTTTATCTAGTTTAATTAATGCTTATCGACCCTTCTACTACTAATACAACTGAACGGAATAATTTCTTTCATCTTTTTGAATTAAGCACAAAAAAGCGCCCAAAAAGGCGCTTAAAAAAAATAATCATCAATTAACCGTTTTAACGTGATTTGCGGATTTATCTATCTGCGCTAAAGCTTCGATAGATGAATCCGCCGAAGCTTTAGCGTAACTTGCGGATTTATCCGCCGAAGCTTTAGCGTAGGCGGAGAGAGAGGGATTCGAACCCTCGATACCTGTTACAGTATGCCACCTTTCCAAGGTGGTGCACTAGACCGCTATGCGACCTCTCCGAATTTAATTTTATATCCCCTTCTCCCTCCGGGAGAAGGTGGCCGAAGGCCGGATGAGGGTGCTTTGTAATATCATCCAGCGTTGTTTTAATGGCTAGTTTTTTCTGTATAGGCGAAAACCCTCACCTGTCCTACGGACATCCTCTCCCGGAGGGAGAAGAGGATATTTCTTTTAATTTATCTCCCGAATCCCAACCAGTCTCATTTTTTCTCCCCCCGGAATCCGGCCTAAAACTACCACCACCTTATCCCCCGCTTCAATCTTTCTCTCGCTTTTTAGCCTTTCCAACATCGTTTCAATGAGACTTTCCTTGTCCACATTCTCCAAAAGGTAGCTCTCTACCCCCCAGACCATTGAGAGTTGATTATAGACCTTTTCGCTCATTGTGGCAACAAAGTTACTTTGCATCGGTCTAAAGTGAGCAATTAGGCGCGCTGTGAGTCCGGAAACTGTGATGGCTACAATCGCCTTGGCCCGAGAATCTTTGGCTAAGTTGCAAGCACTTTCGACAATGGCAACATAATCTTGATCTTTATCATCATCGGGCGTGGCGCACTTAAAATCATCATCAAAGCGCGATTCTTCCGTGTCGCTGATAATTTGACTCATTGTCGC
>JBAQNU010000027.1:0-10809 GCA_049304095.1 Candidatus Moraniibacteriota bacterium
AACTGCCGGTTTCCAAGAAAATGGCGAAAAAGAGATGCAAATCAGTCACTTCTTCGACGCAAGCATTTTGCGCTAGGCGCAGAGCGCCGGAAAGTGCATTTTTGGCATGCGCAGTCATTTTTTGTCCAGTAATTTTGTCATCTAAAAAGTTAGAAACGATTGTAGTCATATGTATATTCTAAATCAAAGAGAACATCATTTAACAGTCTATTTTTAAACCGGCAAAATGTCAATTGCCAAGGGGCTTTACAAAAAAGCGTTTGCCTTCCTTATGTTTTTTTGTTACAATGATTTTGAAGTAGCATAAGTAAGGGATAAGGCTAAAACAAAAAAATGGATAAGCAATCTTTGCCAGAAAAAAACGAATCAAAATCTGGAAAAATATTTTTTCTGATTTTTGGACTACTTATTCTTGGGTCGGTGTTTGCCACCTATTATTATATCGTAATTGCTAAAAACTATCTCGTGGAAGCGCAAAAGGATTGTGATCCGGAAACGCAAAAATGTTTTGTCTGGACTTGTGATCCTGCTTCGACAGTTGAGGGCGAGGCTTGTACCGGGGACGCTGAAAAAGATATTTGGTATTATAATCTCATCAAAAGAAACGCTTCAAAAGTTCCGCTTTGTGATCCAAAAGATGAAAACTGCCAAGCGCTTTCTTGCGCGCCGGGAGAAAAAGATTGTAATGAGATATTTTGCACCGAGGAAAATAAAGTCGAGCAAGGAGTTGAATGTAATGATCCAGCAGAATATGTGAAAAATAATCCACCGGAAGAGGAGGCTGTAGAATCAGTGGGAGAGTGTGCACCAGAGGATGCGCAATGTGCAAATGCTCCTGATGCCGAACAGGAATAAGCCTAAATGACCAGTATAAGCCAAAATAGTTGCAACCATTGGACAGAATGGTTGTTTTGGTGTATAATAGATAGTTATGGCTTGGGAAATGGTTTCCTGGCTAGATAACAAGAAGTTACTTAAAAAGCAAGGAGGTGTCGCGATGCGGTGGTGGAAAGAGCTAGCCGTGAAAATCACGGCACTTTTTAAGAAAGTTTTAGGGATGGGATTGTGGCAGGCCTCCAGTTGGGTCTATGATAATCCCCTTTGGCTCTCGGTTGAGTTGTATTTTGGCTCAATTGGGGTGGCAATTCTCGGCATGGGTGCTATTGGGATGAATTTTGGCACACTGTGCTATTATCGGCGAAAAAAAGTTCCCTGGCTGTGCTGGGATGACGCTGTAAACGAAGTGAAAAGCAACCCCCTGAAAAGTTATTTCCAAACAGTTTTTTTCTTGGGTATCATTTTTTGGAGTAGCGTGGCTGGAGCGGTTTGTCTGGTTGTTTTTGTGGGGATTATTTTTTTGTTTCTCACGAAAATAATCTTTAAATTTAGAGTCTTTGAGGATGTGTTTATGTTTTTTCTTTTATCTATCCAACAAGACTCATTCATCTGTACAGCCTATTTGAGGCATGGGCATGCAGACGGGATTAGTAAGCGAGACTGGTGGGTTTTCGCAGCCAGTTCCGCGGTGAGTATCGGTTATTGGTCGCTTCGCAATGGAATTATTGCGGAGTTCATCCTTCGCCCGATGCTCTAGGTGCAAGCGCAAGATTGGATTTTCAATCTTGCGCTTTTTAATTATAGGACTTTATGATAAAATGAGCGTATAAAAAATATTAGGGAAATATGCCAACTTTTAACGATTTGAATCTGGATAATTGGAAAGAATCAGAAATTTGGACTGATAGTCTTTGGATTATTCCAGAAAGGGACAAAACGGGAAAGCATAACAATTTTTATCACGGCAACTTTGTTCCACAAATTCCGCGTCAGTTAATTTTAAGATATACCAAAAAAAACGAAGTTGTCTTTGATCCGTTTGTTGGAAGTGGAACAACCGCTTACGAGGCAGAGAGTTTGGGCAGAAATTTTATTGGCATAGATATTCAAAAAAAACTCATCAATTCTGTTGGAAAAAATATTGAACCAAAAAATAACTTTTTCAATTTAATCTCAGGCGATAGTGTAAAAAAGGAAACTTTTGACAAAGTAAAAGAAATTTTAAAAAAACGCAAGAAGAAAAATGTTCAGCTAGCCATTCTACACCCACCCTATGCTGATATTATTAAATTCAGTGATTTGAAAAATGATTTGTCAAACGCCAAATCGCTGAAAGATTTTCTGGAAAAGTTCTCGATAGTTTTAAAAAATACGATTGAGATTTTAGAAAAAGGCAGATATTTGGCGATCGTTATTGGTGATAAATATACCGCGGGACAATGGATTCCTTTGGGCTTTTATTGTATGAGTGCAGCACAAAAATTAGGACTTATATTGAAGAGTGTTATAATTAAAAATATGGCAGGTAATCGAGCTAAGCAAAATAAGGAAGGCATCTGGCGTTATCGGGCGCTATCAAGTGATTATTACATTTTTAAACACGAATATATTTTATTATTTAAAAAATAAATTCTAATATGACAAAAAAAGAATTATTTTTGGAACTCGCAATGCCTAATCAACAGGGTGTGAGTCGTTGGGTTTCAATATCAGAATTCCTTAATAAATATAAAGTGCTTCAACTTGGAAATGGCGGGAGCTGGTGCAGGGCTAATTCCAGCTTGGCAAAAGAATATCAAATCGAGTTTGATAAAAACATAACATCAGGAAATTCTATAGATAGAATTCGCCTAGTTGGATTTAATGATAAAAAGCATTTTAACCAAAATGTTAGAAAAGATATTAAAGATTTCTATAAAACACAAAATTGTGTGATGTTAGGTGTTAATGGAAATTCTGAAAATACAAAAATTGAAATCGATCACAAGGATGGGAGAAAAAATGACCACAGAATCTCAAACCTCCAAAATCAAATATTGTCAGACTTTCAACCACTTTCTAAGGCTGCTAATGATGTAAAAAGACAAATTTGCAAAAAATGTAAAGAAACCAATAAACGCTGGAGTGCAAAAAATATAAAAGGCAATCCGTATGATTTTTATATAGGGGATGAAAATTATTCCGAAGAATTGGGATGCAAAGGGTGTTATCAGTATGATCCTGTTGAGTATAGAAAAGTTATTGTAAGAAATATAAGCGAATTATCAGCAATAGAAGCTGTAGATAGTGTTTTTAAAAAATTATACCCAGATGAATAAAAAATTATGAATTATATTGGAAGCAAATTATCGTTATTGGAATTTTTGGAAGAATCAATAAATAAGGTGGTCGATAAAGACTGCAATACTTTTTGCGATTTATTTGCTGGCACTGGAATTGTTGGACGATATTTCAAAAAGAAAGGTTACAAAATTATAGCAAACGATATTCAATACTATAGCTATGTTTTAAATAGGCATTATATTGGAAATCACAAAGTATTAAAATTTTCTAATTTAACAAAAGAAATTCCTGAATTAAAAAATATCGAATTAGCAAACAAAAAAGATTTTGTTTGTAATTATTTGTCTGACATAAAAGGAGCAAAGGGTTTTATTTATAATAATTATTGCGCAGGAGGAACAAAAAATAAAGACGAGGAAAGACAATATTTTTCAGATGAAAATGGTATGAGGTGCGATGCAATTCGTCAGAAAATTGAAAAATGGAAAACGGAAAAACTAATTTCTGATAATGAATATTATTTTTTAATTACGAGCCTACTTGAATCAATTGATAAATATGCAAATACGGCCTCTGTTTATGGTGCTTTTCTTAAAAAATTAAAGAAAACCGCTCAAAATAGTTTAATTTTGAAACCTGCTCAGTTGATAATAAATGATCAAGATCATGAGGTTTTTAACGAAGACATTAACAACGTCTTAGGGAAAGTTAGTGGCGATATTTTGTATTTAGACCCGCCATATAATCAAAGGCAGTATGCGACAAATTATCACCTACTGGAAACTATTGCCAAATATGATAGCCCAAAAATCCACGGAAAAACTGGCTTGCGAGAATATCAAAGTCAAAAATCTTTGTATTGTTCAAGATCTCGAGTCAAAAAAGCTTTTAAAGATTTAATCTTAAGAGCAAAAGTAAAATACATTTTTTTGAGCTATAACAATGAAGGCCTAATGACCTTAGGCGATATTAAAGAAGTGATGAGCTTACGCGGTAAATATGGAAATTTTACAAAAGATTATAACCGTTTTAAAGCTGACAAAACAGAAAGCAGAAATCATAAAGCGACAAAAACGGTGGAGTATCTGCATTATGTTGTATGTGAATAGTGGAGGAATTTATCACGATTTGATAAAAAATATTTTTCAATAAAAAAATCTCATCATTTATTAAAATCTGATGAGATTTATCATTTGTGGGACAGGCCCCGCCTCGGCGGGACGACCAACGAGATATAAGCTCGCTGCTCTAACCAACTGAGCTACGGTCCCATTGCCTATCATTATTTCCACAAGGAAAATTTTCCAGTTATTTTTTTCACCTCCTCGGTTGTTCCATAGAATACGGCACCCAGATATTCGATATCGACTTCTTCTTTTTCCCCAATAGCTTGCACGAGTTCATCATCATGACCAGTGCTAAGCATTTCACTAGGATAATCCACAAAAAATATCTGCGGATTATTTCTCGCCTCTGATATGGCTTGGCGAATCTTGCTTTTATTTGCCTTGGTGATTATGAATGGATAACGGGAAATTCCAATATGCTTATTGCCAGAAGCATCTGGAATGATCTCTTGACCCATAATATCTTTATCCGCATAAGCTCCAATCGATACAGCCAAATGACCAATGACATTGAGCGCCACACCCATTTCAAGTTTTTCTGCCAAAACTGCAACAATTTTTTTCGCCTGATAATTATATTCTTGTGGCATATTGTTTTTCCCTATATTTTTGTTAAGATGTACTACTATTATAGCGGATTTTAGAAAAAAGAAAAAAGCTAGTCTTGGCTTGCTTTTGATGAATTTTCTGTTGACAAAAGCGGCAGTATCTGCTAGCCTTTAGCTGCAACTTAATGAAGTTGCAAAAGTACTTTAACTTTTATCTGTAAAGGGAGGTGAGGTATGAAAATTCAAAAGGAGTGTCGTCTTGCCCAAGAGGCTATTGAAGCATTAACTGAGTCATTATGCGGCATACCGAATGGGTTCGACGGAAGAGCAGTGCTCATGTTTTCTGGTGGTAGGGACAGCAGTGCGGTGGCCGCGGCTTATTGCCATGCTTTTCCCGAAAGTCAGTTGCATTTGTTTTTTGTGGACAACGGTCTTTTGAGTAGAACAGAATCTACCGAGAGACAGGCCAGATTGATTAAAAACCTTTTTCCAGAAACTGATGTGCAATTCCATACTAGGCGAGTAAGCCAAATGATGAGAATTGCAGGCATGCAAGAGGTGGAAAAGGATTTTAAAGAAAACGGCTATTCCACATTGCTTATCTGCGTTGCTTGCAAGCTGATTATGAATTTTGCCGCAATCAGATTCGCCAAAGAATTGAGTACCAGCGTCGTTTTGGACGGTTATGCAGAACGTCAAGCCGTCTATCCTGAACAAACCGTGACTTTTATGAACTTTGTCAGGGATTTATTTAAGCAAAACGACATGATATACCTTTCTCCTTTGTATAGATTTTTGAGTCACAAAGAAAAGGTCAATCATGCCCTAAAGGAGTTGGGGGTGCGTATTCTAAAACAAGAGCCCGTCTGCATGTGGGCAAACGCTTTTTCAGAAGCAAAGGAGGATGAGATTGAAAAATATCTTCGTAAAACATCTGGCATTATTTTGGAGCATGATAATGTGCTTCGCCCAGGTGATATGTCTGAGCCTGTTGAGTAGAAAAATGACATCCTTCGAGTTTACGGGGGGTATTACTTGTACCCCCTTATTTTTTATTAAATTCTATTTTTATGAGCAAATTCAATACTATAATAAGCGCCTGTCTCGTAGGCATATCGTGCAGATATAATAAAAAAGGCAAACTCAACGAAAAAGTTCTGGATATATTTTTAGAAGGAAAAGCGCTTTTGATTTGTCCGGAAATATCTGCCGGACAAAAAACCCCTCGTCCTGCTTGCGAAATTGTCGGAGGAGATGGAAAGGCTGTTTTATCTGGAAAAGCTAAGGTTTTAGATTGTAATGGAAATGATTATACGGAAGAATTCATAAGAGGAGCAAAGAGAATTTTTGAAGAAATTGTTAAAAAACATAATATCCAAAGAGCGATTTTGAAATCAGGGAGTCCGTCTTGTGGAGTTTGTAGCATCTATTCTGGAAAATTTGATGGCAAGAAAAAGAAAGGCTGTGGAGTGCTAACAGCAATTTTGAAAAAAAATAATATGCTTAATATAGAAGAAGTATAGTATCCTTTTCTATATTAAAGTTATTATTGTTTAAATAGTAATACAATAGAAATTCGAAGTTCTTTTTATTTACAACAAGCAAAGGAGAAAAGCAATGATCAGAAGCACAGAATATGTATTTACGTCCTTTTGTCTATTGGCTCAAGGAGTAAGAGCCACTGGAATAGTCAAACATCATGCCGCCATCGTTGATCCCGTGATAGAAATTTTTACGAGAAAAAAAATCAACATTGTTCAGATGATGTGTCCGGAGTTGCTATTTGATGGCTTTCATCGTGGGCCATGCGGAAAGCAAAAATATGACATACCTGCAAATCGCATAATCTGCAGAGAGATTGCAGAGAAAGTGGTCTGGATGATGAAACTGATTATCGAGAGTGGGCATAGTGTCAGTGCCGTGGTCGGAGTTGACTTTTCACCTTCATGCGCGGTAGACAAGATATCAGGGAATGGTCCAGGGCGGTATCAATATGGCCAAGGAATATACATTGAAGAACTTCAGAAACTCATGAATAAGGATGGAATTGTGGTTCCGTTTGTGGGTATTCAAGTGTACCAGATGGCAGAAACTCTTAAAATGTTGGAGCAAATATTGTAACTGTGGGAGGGATTATGCTTGATTATGCAAAATATGTGAAACAAATGGACGATGCGGATCCTCGCTTGCGAGAAGAGGCAATCGAAATTTTGCATCATGCTGGAATTCGGGATGAAAACATTGACTTTAAACTGATTGATATCTTGAAGAATGATACGCATGCGATAAATAAGCTTGCGGCAATTCGTTTCATATCCGAATCTGGTGATGAAAAATTCAAAGAAACTTTAATCGAGTTTTCATCTAATCCTAATCTTTTATTGTCCAAGCGCGCAACATTGGGACTTGGCAAGATTCGCGCTTAGCTGAAACAGTAGAAATCTACAAGAGGTGCTTCGATGTATGAATATCATCGGAGCGCTTTTTTTGTTTACACTTTTTGTATAGATTATTTTTTGGACTACTTGGTGCTTAGAGAAAAGCCCTCTCCTTGCTTTTCCCAAATTTTCATACTACAATACAACCATAGAAAAGGGGGACAGAAAAGAACCATATGCAAGTCTTCAGAAAAAATCCAAACAAGTTGCAGATAATATTTGAATCATCACCAGCCATGCTGGTGCATAGTTGCGGTTTGAATTTAGAATTAAATTGAATAGTGTCCCAAAACGCCGTGTGGCGTTTTTTTTGTAACTCGAAAAGATGTTAAAAAGATTGACAAAACCTCAATTTTTTGCTAGGCTATCCAGTTATTTTAGTCTCAAACTAATTTTTATGCTATAATCCCAATGGAAGAAAATGACAGTGATCTGGAAAAAGAAGTCCGCGCGATTTATACGCCTCTTTCGGTTGCCAAAGAAGAAATCTGGCGCCGGTGGAACGACAAAGCACTTCGCAAAAAAGTAGAAGATTTTTTGGGTGGTGATGTGCCGGAGCCAGTCGTGTCGAATCCGATTTCTGTGCTTGCAAGACATGTGGCCAGTCCGAACCTAGACCTCTCTCGCTTTATAGATTTATCAAAAATAATGCAGCTCGTCCCCGTATGTTTTGAATATTTAGCCGATAAGTTTAGCACAAAAAATTTTAATAAATATTATTTGGGGAAATTGTTTTTTTATGATGGATTGGGTAAAAAAGGTGGTAGCAAAGTTAGTGCATTGAAAATTATAGACTTTGATAGTGCGCAGGGGGAGAAAATATGCGATATAAAGACTATTTGGAATGAAAGTTTCGTTGACTTCCATCACAGAATGAATTCAATGGATAGTATTTGTAGCAATGTTGAAATTTTTGATATCTCTAGTTGGTATGGCAGAAACGGCAAAATTCCAAAAAATTATTATATAAAATTTTTTGCGCTTTTTATTTGTCATGGTGTCTTATTGGAAAATTTTTTATTTAACAATAAAGAAGTTGAATTTACTAGAGAAATAATATTACCAAACTATAAAAAGATAATGAAAATATTTGGAGTAAAGCCTTTAATTGTGCAGCTAGATCCCGAGGAAGATGAAAATCAACTATGCTCAATGTTTTATCCAATGCGGTTAAAAGAAAAAATAAAAAAGTTAACTAAAAAATAATTAATAAAAAAATGTATGGATTTTAATTTGATTTCAAACTTGGAAAGCTGTTATTTGGCAGTCAAGGATAATCCACCGCTCTTATATTATTCTCACATCCCATCTGCAATCGTAGCTTTATTTTTAGGGGCGTTCGTTTTTTATAAAAACAAAACAGGCTTGATAAATAAAATATTACTGGGTCTTGCAGTAGTTTTTTCCTTGTGGTCATTTTTGAATTTAGTTGTTTGGACGAGTTATGACAGCAAATCGATAATGTTTGCATGGTCACTTTTAGGGATTCTATTCTCGCTGCTTTTTTTGCTTGCCCTATATTTTGTTTATGTGTTTATACATAAAAAAGATGCACCGTTGCTAGGCAAAATATTTGGACTTATTTTGTTTTTGCCGGTCATCTTATTGACACCTACGTCAAAAAACTTAACTGGTTTTGATGTTGCGAATTGTGAGGCAGGAGAGGGTATTTTCTTTACTGATTATTATTATTTATTTGGCTTGTTTATTTTCTTTTGGATTTTATTTCTAGTTTTTTTAAATTATCGCAAAGCAGGGTTAGATAGGGAAGAGAAAAGACAAATAATATTACTAGCAACTGGCATCGAATTATTTTTACTTTCTTTTTTTAGCACAGGCTATATCGCCAGTAAGATTGATAGCTTTTGGCTTGAGCAATACGGCTTATTTGGAATGGTAATCTTCATGGGATTTCTGGCTTATCTCATCGTCAAATTCAAAGCGTTCGAAATTAAACTGCTTGGCGCACAGGCGTTGGTTGTTTCGCTCATTATTCTCATCGGCTCCCAATTCGCTTTTATTCGCAATAGCACTAATAAAATTCTTACCGCTATCACGCTTGTTTTGGCGGCCGGTTTTGGTTGGATGCTCATTCGTTCCGTCAGAAAAGAAAATGAGCAAAAGGAAGCCTTGGAGCTGGCTAATATCGCCCTCAAAAAAGCCGATCAAGCCAAAAATGAATTTATCAATATAGCCTCCCATCAGTTGCGCACTCCTGTGACTGTTATCAAGGGTACCATCGCAATGCTGATTGACGGATCAATTGATTCTTTTGACGACGTGACTAAAAAAAGACTCTATGAAGGCGCCAGGTTCAAATGCAAAAAGTTGGAAGATATCATCAATGACATTCTTAGTGCTACCTCACTTACTAACAAAAAATTCAGCGTAATGGATAGGGACGCGGAGAAAATCAATATTAAAGAATTTTTCACCAAAATGATTGAAGAGTTCACGCCGGAAACAATGGAGCGAGAAATTGAATTGACGCTGGGAAAACTGGACGCAACAGTTCCGGAAATTGTGGGACAAAAGCAATATTTGGAAGAAGCCTTTTCTAATTTGATCACCAATGCGATTAAATATACCCCGTCGCCCAAACAAACTCCGGACATTCGCGATATGCGAGAGGGAAGGGCGCTCATTGAAATTAGCAGTTGCAAAGTGGGAAATGACCTCATTTTTTCCATCAAAGATAATGGTATTGGCATTTCGACGGAAGAAATTCCCAAACTGTTTCACAAATTTGTGCGGGCGGAAAACGCCAAAAATATGTATACCGATGGCACTGGGTTGGGACTTTTTATTGTCAGGGAAGTCATTGAAGGTCACGGCGGAAAAGTTTGGGTGGAATCGGAGTTGGGCAAAGGCGCGGAATTTTTTGTGCAATTGCCCATCAAGCCTGCCATCAAAGTCGATGTTAAGGAATATATCCAAGAGCGAGCGGATTTGGAGATGTAGTTAAAAATTATAATAAATTCTTTTTAATCAACAAAAAACATATGCTTAGTCAAATCAATGTATTATTCATCGAAGATGATCCAGATCAGTTATTTCTTTTTGGCAAATCATTCGAACTGACAAATGTGCTTACCCAGCCCGCCACAACTGAAGAAGAAGTCTTTCGTTTTTTATCTCTTTTGGATTACGACATTGTTCTGCTTGATGTGATGCTTCGCCATGAAAATGGCTTGGATATTATGGAAAAACTAAAAAAAGACAAGCGTGCCAAGGATTTGCCCTTCTTTGTTTTCACCAACACTGACAAAAAAGAATTTCGCGATCGGGCGGAAAAATTGGGCGCGAACGCTTATATAATCAAATCTGAAACTCTTCCGCAAGAAATGGCGGCGAGAATTCGAAAGTTTGTGGAAGAGAGGCGAGCAAAAAAGAATGCGCAAAAATAGCCTATGGGTGTAAATTTTAGAAAGTGTGCTATAATAAATTATAAGAGAAATAAAAACTAAAAAAAGTGAACATGTTTGATCAAATTTTTGGAAAAAATACATTCATAGGCGTGGATATTGGCACGTCTTCGATTAAAGTTGTTGAACTTCGAGTTTCCGAAGGGAAGCC
>JBAQNU010000028.1:0-13395 GCA_049304095.1 Candidatus Moraniibacteriota bacterium
GTGCGGAGAAAAAAGTCAGCAAATCTGGAAAAAAATCTCCAGCCAAAAACTCCCCTATTTCGGTAATAGCGGTCAATATGATCGAACCTATTTGTTCAACAAAAACAACAATATTCTGGATGATTTCACTTAAAAAATCCATTTTTGTTTTTTTACTTTTTTACATTATTTCTGACATTGAAATTATAGCACATTGATAAGGGCTTGCAATAGATATTTGCTCTTGGCTGGGGATAAGTTTTTTTTAGTTGATTTGGGCTTTAGATAAAAGAAAAAAATCCCCTCGCTTTTTGGGCGAGGGTGGAAGTTTTGCAAAGGAGTTTTTTTGAAAAATTTTTTTTACTAAAATCTCGTCCGCGCAATAATTTCTTGATTCACGATGTGGCGATCTCGTCCATAGGTCAGGCGTGAAAGCTCCTTGATCGCATTGGCCACTTCTTGGTCACCTTTGGTCGGCGGAAAACCTTGGATATTAAACGGTTTCGTGAGCACGCCATCGATGAGAATTTTAGCAAAACCTTTATAGTTATCCACATTCACTAAGTCATCGCGCGAAAAAACTGGCGCGACTTGTTTTTCCAAAAATTCCGCATCTTCTGGACCGACGCGACAAAGAATCATTGAGCCAATGTTACCAAACACCGCTTTCGAAATTTCTTCTTTCAGTTGCGCGATAAATTGATGCGCAATGTTGAGACACAAACGATATTTTCGCGCTTCGGACAGAATTTGCGCGATAGAATTGGTTGTGACATTTTGAAACTCATCCAAATAGAGATAGAAATCCACCCGCTCTTCTTCCGGTGTGTCCGTGCGTCCAAGCGCTGCCATGAGAATCTTGCCCACAATTACCATACCCAGGAGTCGGGCATTAATTTCACCGATTTTTCCTTTGGAAAGAGCGACGAGCAGAATTTTTTTGTTGTCCATGATATCGCGAAAGTTGATTGTGCTCTTTTGTTGCGAGATAATCGGACGCATCATGTCATTGGAAATAAACGGCGTCAGTTTTGAGGTGATGTAGGGCACCATATTAGCGAGCGCCGCTTCCCCGCCGGCTTTTTCTGCTTCTTTGGTCCAAAAATCCACTACTGTTTGATTGGTACATTTGGATAGTTTCATCGCCCGAAATTCCTCGTCGGCCATCACTTTGGAAATTTCCATCAGAGTCGATCCAGACTCCGGATCACTCATCACAAGAAACATCGCGTTACGCATATATTGTTCAAACATTGGTCCACCCGTCGCTTTCAAATCATAGAGTTGATCAAAAATCCCGATCATCTCATTAATCACAAAGGTCATTTGTTCTGGATGTGTCGGATCACACTCAAGCATATTGAGACCAAACGGCCGTTCCACATCCGACGGATCAAACACAATCACATCTTGCGCTCTTTCCTTGGGAATACAAGCGAGAATATCTTCAATTGCATCGCCATGCGGATCGATGAAACAAAAACCATTGCCTGCCTTGGCGTCTTGCTTGGCCATTTCTTGCAAAATGGTCGTTTTTCCCGTTCCAGTCTGGCCAATTGTGTAGAGATGGCGCCGTCTGTCATTTTGGGTCAAGCGAATGTCAGTCTTTGCCCCGCGATATTCGTTAAAGCCAACGAGAATCCCTTCGGTCGGGATGCCAATCGGTGGCGCTGACGCATTAGATTTGAGCCATTTGATTTTTGGCGCTTCGGTCGTTGAAATGGGAATGTGAAAAATGCTGGAAATCTCCTCTACCCCCAAAATTATTTTTTCTTCTGATTTAAAATTGCGAAAGATGAAATCATAGGCGATTTCTTTTTTGTTACCCCTTTTCACTTGAAAACAGTTTACATCCGCATTTTCATATTGCGAAAAAGCATTCTCCAGATGTGACAAGATTTCCTGCGCCCGAGCGCTCGTGGCGGCCGAAGCTACCAGGCGAATATTAGTTTCAAATCCAGTTTTGGAAGCTTTTTTTTCAATGCTTTTGACCAACTCTTGCTCTTCCGGAGTTAGTTGCACTGTTTTGTTTTTGTCCAGAGTATTTTCATCTTTTTTACCACCAGATAGAAGCCCAGACAAGAGTTCACCTAAGCCATCAAATATATGAGCGGAAATTGATTTATCTACATCCCGCAAGCGTTTGCCTTGTTGCATTTCATGTGCGATGCGTCTTCCTTTGGCCCGCCAAGCTGTTCCCGCTGGTCGCAAAACCAACTGAATCGCCGCTCCTTCGCTCACTGTTTCCAGCTTGCTAATGGCGTTGGCAATGGCGTTCAATGGATCCATCTCTTGATTTTCATATGTTCTAATTGGCAAAGCAAATTTATTTTTCAGTTTCATAATCGATGCTTCGGTTACACTGCCTGGCGCGAAAATATTAAAATCGGTCGTTTTCTCGAGCGATGCATAGGGGAAAAAACTATGGATTTGCTTTTCAATATTTTCCCGAAATTTCCGTGGCACCGCAATGAAAAAAACAATTTCTTCGCTTTTAGCAGAGTTGGCAATTTCCAAAGAAATGGCCGGTGAACCATAAATCATTTTGCGAAAAAAACTGCGCGTGTCACGAATCGAAGAAAAAGCCGTGAGCATCTGTTCCATCGCCCCAATCTCCCCCTTCCAACTTTCCCCCTCCTTGTTTTTATCTTCTTCGGTTTTGTTAATTTTGGAAACACGAATGACATCCAAATCCAAATTCATCGATTGATTGACTTGCGCGCGAAAACCAAAAAAGCTCGACGCCACAAACCACGCACCGCTAAAAAGAGTGGCGAGTCCCGAAATTAAAAGCAATGTATTAATTAAACTAGAATAATCCATAATAAAAAAATCAAAATTTAAACCTCAAAATGCAAAATGACAATGTAAAATACAAAATTATTTATTCTTACCTTTTAAAGTAATTATACTTGAAGCTATTACATTAGCTACTTCAGTTAGTTCTTTTAGTAAATATTCCGACTCCTGACTTTCTCCTTTTCCAGCATCTCTCAAGAGACAAATCCAGACCTTTGATTCATTAGCAGACTTTAGAGAATGAGTAAAAAAGTTAATAAAATCTTTTTTAGAACTAGCAGAATTAGCTTCAACATAATTAGCCAAAATACTAGTCCCGCTTCTCAGTAATTGCTTTCCCATTACGTCAGCTACGGAGCCCTTAGGAAGCTTGTCGATAAACCTAACTAATCTCAGAACAAAAGTATAGAGCCTTTTCTTGAATTCCATTTTAAATTTTGATTTGTCATTTTGCATTTTGAGATTTACATTTTCCATTTTCTAAGCCTCCATAATCATCCCCTTTTTCACCAACGCATCATGCAAATCTGTTGCCAAAAGTCGGTCGTGCAGTTCGTCCAGAAGATAGTTGTCTTCCAGGTGTCGGGCCACTTTCACGGCGTGCACTACGCCTTTCGTCTCGGCAATTTCCACCAGTTTTATAATTCTATTTTCATAGTCCGTTTCATCGCTGGCAGTTTTGGCATCAGTTGAAACATCATCATGTAAAACAGTCGATGGGCTTTTCACTTTGGCTAAAATTTTATTGTACGCCTCCTCTTTTTCCATCTGCCCTTCTTTTCGTTCCGCCGTTTCCAGTATAGGAGCAGCTTCTGGTGCCAACTTCACTTCCAAATTACTTTTTGGCATACTTTCGTTCTCCACTTTCTCCGCCTTTGGCACACCGCCTTTGGTAAACTTACTTTTCAAATCCAAATCACTTTCCTCAATCGGCTCTAACATAAACTAAATTTGAAATTTGAAATTTTAAATTTGAACTGAAATCTAAAATAACAAATTTTTAAATTATAATTATTTCATTTGGTCATTTAAAATTGCTTGAAAATTTCAAATTTTAAATTGAAAATTCTCATTCCACTTTTTTCATCTCCTCCTTAAAATCCACAATAATTTTTTCCACCATTCCGTCATAATTATACACCTTTTCTTTCAAAAATGCACCAATTTTTTCGGCGTCTTCTTCGGCGTCTACCATTTTTTCATAGGCTTCACGATCAACGTCGCTAAGTTTTTCCATCGTCTCGACAAAAATTCTTTTCAAGAGCACTTCGGTCATTTTGATGAGTAACTCTTCTTGCTTGTCTTTTGGCAGACTAGAAAGTCCCAATTCTTCAATTAATTGTTTTTGAATTTCTTCTTGATTTTCCATATTTTTTATTTTAATAATTTAGTGTCTAGTTTTTAATTTTACAAAACTTTCCAATTCCACGCCTCCAGCTTCCAATGATTTGAAAGTTAATCGATGAGCCCATTTCGAAACTGTTTCGCCCGATCTCGGATCAGAAATCTTTTCTCCGAATTTTCTCGCTACATAGGCTTTAAGCTGAATCAGTTTAGGATTGAGTTTGCCATCATTCTGCCAATAATCATCCGCGCTAGCATTTTTCAGACTATCTAGATTCTCCCCTGCTTGATTTCCAGTGAAAATAGCCTGACTCATCTTTTTCACAAGTTCCGTATAACTATTTTCATAGGCAATCGCTTCTGGCGTGCCATTGTGCGCCAACATTCTCAACTTTTCCACTTCCAACATATCAGACTCAAACAGTCGGGAAAATCTTGGCAATGAAGAAATATTTTTTTGAATTAGCTCGCTATTTGCTTCGGCGATTTTTTGATATTTTAATTGTTCTTCTGGCGTGAGGTTAGTTGAGTTTTCCGATTGTTGCATCGCTTCATCTCGCAAAGCCGCTTCTCGAAGCGCTTGGCCTCCGCTCGGCATATTAGATTGCGCTTCAAGCGGATTGACTGGAATTATTTTTTCTTGTGGTGCATGTTCCGTCGGATTTATGTCAGCCAATTTTGGTTTGTGAATTTCCGTTGCTCCTGTTTGCGAATGATTTCCAGCCAGTTTCGGCTCATGACTTGCACCAGTGTTATGAGCATGTCCAGGCATTTTATGCATGCGCTCAAGATCAACCAACTTTTGATGTTCCAAATCAAATGTAATTTTATCCCCAATTTGCACATGATTTAATTGCTCGAAAGGAATGCCTTTTTCCTTGGCATATTGCAATGCCATGCGATGGGCTAATTTTCCAGCTTCAGCTTTATTCAAATTCATACCCTGAGGATCGGTCATTTTTTGAATCAAAACTTTTTCAATACTATCGCCTTTTTTAAAATTAACATCAAGCAAATTTTTTGCGCCTCCCGACTTCACTTCAACTCCATTAAGCGTTTTTTCCACCGATCCCGGCACTAATTTTTCCGTATTAATATCTTTCGGCGCCTTCAAAATTTGCTCTAAGTTTGGTTCGGATGGAGCAACTGGCGGAATATTCGATGGAGCGCCAACGGGTGGAATATTGGGTTTTATTGGTGGTTGTTCTGGCATTATTCCCGGCTTTATTCCACTGGCATGATCAAGATTAATATTCGGCTTTGTAATTCCTAATTTATCACTCAACCAATGAAAATTTCCGTGGCCTTTGTCTAATCCAAGACCCCATTTGGAAAGATACCCGGGAACACCAGTGGCAACAAAAGCGCCCACGCCAAGCCCAATAAGTAGTCGTGTATCCATTGAGCCTCTTTCATTTTTCAAGCTCTCTGCATAAGAATTGATTTCTTCGTCCAGCTTTGTCTCAAAACTATGAAACTTCTCTTCCCAATTAGCCTTGTCATCTGTATTGCCTTCGAATTCATTACGCTCATCTTCCATCTCAAACTCATCAAAAATCGCTTTTTTATCTTTCTCGGCTTTTTTCTTTTGACTTTTTCTAGCGAGAGTTTCCGCCAACGCCGCCGCTCCCACACCGGCTACCGCGCCACTAAAAATTCTCCGTGCGGTACCCAAAGAGGCGCCAACCACCACTCCGGAAATTGTCACACCGCTCATTGTAAGTAAAGCACCGCCAGCCATAAGCGCTCCGGAAATAAGTAGCTTTTTTTTCCAATTCATTTTGCGATAACGATTGACCCATTCCGCACTTTTTGCTAATATTTTTCCGCCAACATGCTCTTTTTGTGCTTCTGCTCCGGCATTTGTGCGGGATTCATAGAGTCTAATTTTTTCGTCATAGTTAAAATAGGTAACGAGTTGTTCCATTTCTGCTTTCATTTCCTGCGCTCTTTCTTTTCTTTCTTCCGGAGATAATTTGAGATATTTTTCTTTCAGGGCGCTCACCTTGAATTCCCGCAATTCCTTTAGTTTTTCCTGATAACCACGATACGCCTCCGCCACATCAGGAACGTCTTCCACCTTCCGATTAAACGTTTTTCCTAATACTCTTTTCAAGCGCGAATAAGCGCCTTCTGCTTGAAAATTAGTTTTGGCATAAAAGCTTCGCGTGTCAGCTACAATTTTTTCTTTTTCCAACTCTTCCGCGCTTTTTTTCTCTTCTTCACTCATTTCCGGCTTTTCTTCTTCTGGTTTTTCCGCTTCAGCATCAGCCTCTTTTTTCTCCTCCTCCGACTCTTGTTCGGTTTTTTTCTTCTTTCTTTTCAAACTAAACATCGCTTCAATCGTTCCACGACTTCCGGCCGGTTTTCTGATAAATTCCTCAAACGCTTCGCGCGAAAGCTTTTTCTTGAACCGTGGTTCACCGTCAAAACCGACGATACTCACTGTGACCAGGTCGCCCCGTACGGAATATTTTTCAAAATTAAGACTGACCCCATTGTCATCTGTGTGCGGTTGGTTTAGTGCGCCAAACTCTTTTTCCAAATAATCTTTGTATTCTTTTTCCGTTGCGTATTTTTTTTGGCTATTGTCTTCTTGTTTGTTTTGTTTGGCACTGCCAGCTTGAGGCTCAAAAATTTCTCTTAATGTTTTTTCTTTTTTTGTCTCTACTTCATCCAACAGCTTTTCAAACTCCGCCACAGTCGGGATAATCTTTTTTTCAAAATTCTTGCCATCAAGTGCGAGTTTTATCTCCACTTCTCCAGTGTTTTCGATGTAATCAAAAATATAAAAAGAGCTACCTTCTTTATCAAAATGATGCGCATGAACAGGATGTTTCGCAAAAAATTCCTTCTTATTCATTGGCTTATCCTTCTTTCCCGGATCTTGATTGCCATTTGCTTTATCTATATCTGCCTTTATCTTTAAAAATTCCTCTATCTCGATTTCTATCTCTTCCATTTTCCGCAAGCGCTCTTCCCAGCCGATTTGCTTGGAATGACGAATATTAGAAAGCTTTTTAAATAACTCATCTGCCTCAGCATGAATCGTTGTGGTTTTTCCAGCAATATTTATTTCGTTATTGTATTTTTCATCCTGAAAAAAATCCGGATGAATTTTTGGCGCTAATGTTCTGAATTTGTTTTTGGCATCTTTTTCAAAGTCTTGGTTTTGTTCAAAAGGATTTCCTTGCATATTATTGAATATATTTTATTTTTTATATGTCTAAATTATACACCAAAAAAATATTTTTCGCCAACTGAAATTTGTGTTATACTGGACGCATAATCAAATCTTTTTAAAAAAACAAAAATATATGCAAAAGTTTTTGGAAAAAAACTATAAATTCCTGGTCGGGTTGATTTTGACTTTTATGTTTGTCGTTTCCGCGCTCGCTGCTTGGAACGACAGCGCCATCTTTGATGAAACGGCGCACATTCCCGCGGGATATTCCTATCTCACAATGCACGATATGCGCCTCAATCCCGAGCATCCACCGCTCTTAAAAGACCTCGCTGGGTTGCCATTAACTTTTTTGAACTTGAAATTTGACACCACGAAAGACTTTTGGGTCACAGATACTAATGGTCAATGGGAGGCAGGAAAAAATCTTTTTTGGCAAGAAGGCAACGACGCGGACTTGCTGATTTTCTGGGCGCGCATTCCCCTGGTTCTTCTTTCTCTTCTTTTTGGCTTTTTCATTTTCAAGTGGACCCGGGAACTCGCCGGCACACTGGCCGGACTATTTGCGCTCACGCTCTATGCTTTTGACCCCAATATTTTGGGCCACAATCATTTTGTCACAACTGACATGGGCATTGCCGGATTCATGCTCCTGGCTTTCTACTATTTCTTGCGTTTCATTAAAGACCCGACTTGGAAAAATGTGACAATCGGCGGAGTTTTTTTGGCGCTTGTCCAGCTCACCAAGTTTTCTTCCATCATGCTTTTGCCCATTTTTGGCCTTGTCGCGACTATCTATCCCTTAGTTAAAAAAGTGCCAGCCGAGAAAAAAAGCGCGTTTCTGTTTAAACTAAAAATGCTTGGTAGCTACCTAGGCAAAAGTATTGTGGCACTAGTCATCTCCTTGGTTTTAGTTTGGATTTTCTATGCGCTCAATGATTATGCCATGCCCAAAACCAAGTTGGCTGAAACGATTAATTTCTATTTCAGTCCGGAAGATACTGCGAACATTAAAAATGTCTATACTAATCAACTTCTTCTAGCTATGAATGAACATTCCATTCTTCGGCCGCTCTCGGAATATTTTCTAGGCATCGCCATGGTTTTCAAACGCGTTTCTGGTGGCAACGGTGCCTATTTCATGGGGCAAGTTTCTTCCGCTGCCTTTCCCGCCTATTTCCCCACCGTTTTTCTCATCAAAGAACCGCTCATCTTGCTCTTTTTCATGCTCCTAGCAATCATCATTGCAGTTGGAAAAAACGGCATGGCATTTTTTATGCGCATGAAACAAAAAGTCAAAAAAACTCCCTGGCTCACTGCTCTTAGTAGCTACATTCGTCACCACATCGAAAGCTTAGCGCTATTGTCTTTTATCCTGCTCTACAGCTACATTAGCATCACAGGCAATCTCAACATTGGCTTTCGCCATCTTTTTCCCATTCTGCCTTTTGTCTACATTCTCACAGCCAAAACCATCGCTGATTTTTGTCGCAATCTCAAAGACTCTTTTTCCAAAACCGCTTTTTTCTCCACCATCTTTCTGCTTTCTCTATTTTTAGTCGGCGGGACTGTAGCGGCTTACCCCGCCTATATGTCCTATTTCAATGAAACAGTCGGCGGACCAAAAAATGGTTACCAACTCGTCACTGACTCCAACGCTGATTGGGGGCAAGATCTCAAAAGACTAAAAAGCTTTCTCGGTGAACACCCCGAAATCGCAAAAATCCGCGTCGACTATTTTGGCGGAGCGGATATTCGTTATTATATTGGTGACAAATACATAATGTGGTATGACACCAAAAGACCACTAGAGGCTGGCTGGTATGCCATTTCCACTAATTTTTTGCAAGGGAGTATCTATAACAAAAACAATCCCGACGAAGCGACATATCGCTGGACACAAAAAATCAAACCCGCCTATCAAGTCGGAACTTCCATTCTTATCTATTATGTTAGTGAAAGTGATTTGAAAACCTTGGATTAATTTTGTTAATATCCCCTTCTCCCTCCGGGAGGAGGTAGCCGAAGGCCGGATGAGGGAGCTCTGCTTACGCAAAGAATGCCTAAATTTTATCTACGCTTTTCTTGATAAGCAACACACCCTCACCTGTCACGTGCTCGTGACATCCTCTCCCGGAGGGCGAGGAGGCTTTTTTTATTTTTTCTTTTTCTCTTCTTTCTTTGTTTCCGGCACAGTTGCTGGAACAGCTGGCGTGTTTTGCGCAACTTCCGTCTGCACGCTTCCGTCTTTGAATTTATAGAAAACTTTGTCTGCGATGCGCAAATCGATATATTCTAAATCTTTCTGTCTTTCTTTTTCAATCTTATGCTCCAAAATCGCTCGCAACGTCGCCACAGATTTTTTCAAAGATACGCCTTGGTTAAAATAGATTGAAAAACCATCTTCCGTTTCCACGCGAACATCCCCCGACATACGATTATTCGTTTCGTAGGTTTTTTTGAGCCCAAGATTCGTTTCCGTTTGCACGGACGGAGCAAGACCCAAAACAAACTCGCGAAAACCATCTTCGAGTGGCTTTTCTTCTTGATCTAATTGACTACTGGCCAAATCTCGCAGGATAATCAAATTTTCTTCTGCCAGCTCGCTTTGGGTAAAATTATTGGCCGGATAACTCACACCAAATTCATTGAGTGTGTAGCAGTTTTCTCCTGCGCAAAAAAGCATCACGAGCTTTCTCTCTTTCACTGCCACTTCCAATGTATGCGGAAAAATTCGTCGCACACTAACCTTTTCAATTCGTTTGAAATCAGCTGTGAGTTCTTGTTCGAGAGCTATCTTTGGAAAAAGTAGTAAATTATTTTTGGGGATTATGCTGAAATACTTCTCTCTCAACTTATTATCTGCTCTGTTTCTAATCGGCTCTTCGGATAATTTTTCCAACCCCAAAATTTTAACATTTGTAATTATCAGATAGGGTGAGAAAAAAAGCGTATAGACAACTGTTCCCACAAAAAGTATTGCGACCGCGCGCCACAAAAAATGACCACCCGTTTTGGTTTTTTTTGGCGACATCTGCCCAGGTCGATTTTTTATTTTTCGCGAACCAATTACTTTCATAATAATTTATGAATTATGACTTACGCATGTGCCAGAGTCAGTCGGTATTTTTTTAGAAAAATACCGACTGCGAGGTGAAAAGCGTAATTAATATACTTATAATCTACGACCTACACCTACCCAAAAAGCACCAGCAAATTTTCCAGCACTAGTCGCACATTGGAATTAGTGCTCTCAATTATTCGCTTGCTTTCTTCAATTTTTTCAATTAGTTCCAGCGCTTTTGCAGGAGAGATCGTTCTTTTTTGTTTTTTGCCGAGTAGACTTTGTCGTAAAAGCACGATCCAAAAAGCCATCCTGCTTAGTAGTTCCGGGGTATTTTTGGCCAACTTTTCTGCCAAAAAAAATTTATCGTTCAACTCTAGCGAAAAGAGTGATTTGAATTCATCCGCCAGTTCCAATTGTTTTTCCAGCTCCAATTTATCTGTCAGAAACATTTTCGCCTGACCTGGGCGCCCCAGTGACAAAAAAACAATCTCTTCTTTGCGCTCGGTATCCGCATCAAGCATCGCCTCAATCTGAGTATCGGAAAGTAAATTGAACCGCACTAGCTGGCAACGAGAGATGATTGTCGGCAATAATTTTTTTTCATTTTCCACCACCAAAATGAGCACAGTTTTTTGGGGAGGTTCTTCCAGGATTTTTAAAAGTGAGTTTTGCGCTGCTCTGTTCAAATTTTGGGCACTGCGGATAATTACCACACGACTATTCTCGCCAAAAGAAGTGAGGCTGAATTCTTTTTGTAATTTTTTTATCTCATCAATTTTGATTTCCCGCTCACGTCGCACGCCATTTTTTTCTTCCACTTCCGGCGCGATAATGAGCAAGTTGCGATTTAGTTTCCCTTTTTCCGCACCCGTCAGTTTTTCGGCGAAATCAGTCGCTACTAAAAATTTTCCCACCGATTCCGGGCCACAAAAAAGATAGCTTTGCGAAACGCTTTTCTGACTAATCGCCCGCCCCAATCTAGCAATTATTTTTTGATGTCCCGTGATTGACATAAACATTTTCAATAAATTCCCTCATCTCCCTTTTAAATCTTTCTTCGCTAAATTCTCGAGCGCGCGCCTTGATTATTTCCACGTCATAATTCCCCCGATTTTCCTTAAAGCGTCGCACTCCATCAGAGAGCACTTCTGGCGTTACTGCTTCAAAAAATTCTCCCGTTATTCCCTCTTTGACAATTTCTTTCGCACCGCCTTTTCTGATGGCCAAAACCGGCACGCCAGCGAGCATCGCCTCCACCGGTGCAATGCCGAAATCATCAACAGCGGGAAAAATGAAACCAGTCGCACCAGCATAAATCATGGCCAATTTTTCGTCCGATTGAAAACCCAAAAACTGAATATTTTTTCCGGCAATTGATTTGAGATATCGCTCCTCCGTTCCCGTGCCCACAATAACAAGTGGCAACTCCAGTTTATTAAAAGCCTCGATCGCCACATCCACTTTTTTATACGGCGCCAAGCGCGAAACAATGAGAAAATAGTCTTTGGGAAGATTTTTAACGCTTCGCGCAGCTATATTTTCCCTAATCGACACTGGTGGATAAATAATTTGCGCGCCACGACCATAATATTTTCGCACGCGTTCTTTGGTATAGTTTGAATTGACAATGAGATAGTCCGGACGATCAGAGGCCGCGCGATCCCAAACGCGCAGATAATTTTTGACGAGGCCTACGAAAAAATTAATGAGACTGTTTTTTTTCTGCTCACGCAAATAACTGCTACTTGAGTCCCAAACAAAACGCATTGGACTGTGAAGATAGCTAATGTGCACGGTGTTAAGTCGCGTCACAATTCCCTTGGACCACGCGCCAGAGCTCGAAATGACCAAATCAAATTCGCGCAAATCAAAAGTCTCCGGCGCCATGGGCATTAGTGGCAAAAGCCATTTTTTTCTTCTCAACAAAAACTTGGGCCATTTTTGCAAAAATGAAGTTTCAATTTTTTTGCCCTGGAGCCACGTCGGAAAATTTTCTTTTTCCGCAAGCAGTGTGTAAATCGGCGCCTCAGGAAACATTTCGCAGAGTGCGCGAAGCACTCGCTCGGCTCCGCCAAAATCAATGAGAAAATCGTGAACAAGAGCAATTTTTAGGTCTTTAATTTCTAACATATTCCAATTTTACCACAAACCACCATTTTTTGCACTTGAGCAACAAAAAAAGACCTTTTGGGTCTATAAAATAGTTTGTCCCTCTCATGAATTCTCAATGAGAGGGACGGGTGAAGCTTTTTCTCTGGGTAATACGCGCGTGGCAAGGTCTCCTCCTTGCCAAAAGAATCTCAACTCAGAACTTCCCTGATCCGAAGCCTTAGCGTTTGGCTATATATTGGATCCCCGAGTGGAAGCTGATTTGCACTGCAACGGGTACTGCATCATGGTACGCACATTTGCTCCCGCCGCGGGGAGCATATCCATAGCGGCAAACGTGGTCTGCAGTGTGCGGGAGGTTCCCGCAGGTGAAGCTCGGTTCATAAAGCCTCCTTTTAGAAACATGCCGATGCCAGCACATCAACACTGACGGATATGTTTCCGGCAAATACGTTAAAAGCAATGGCCGGCATACGGACTCAAATCCGGCGCCGAAGGTTTCCCCGCAACATGCCCGCCCACCAAGTGGCGCAGGAATATTCCGACGGGGTGATTTCGAGTGCGAGACCAAAAAACTCTCGCTGTGAAAAGAACTACATTCTCCGTGATTAGGGGTTGCGACTTACTTCGTCACAATCCCCGCCTTGTCCGCTGAGATGTAAGGGTACTACAGGTTGATACTATATACCATATGGGCATCTCCTTTCTCGGTTGGGGGTTATCACAATAAATGGATACTACAATATGCTTTTTAGGTTGTCAATAGCACGCACCCTCCTTGTTAATATCCTCTTCTCCCTCCGGGAGAAGGTGGCCGAAGGCCGGATGAGGGTGCGCTACAACAATTCTTCTAATTTCAAAAATACTCCCTCTAAATTAGTATTGATTTCTCCGTTCCAAATTCTAACTACTC
>JBAQNU010000029.1:0-183583 GCA_049304095.1 Candidatus Moraniibacteriota bacterium
GGCTTCATCACCGCAACAGTTTTTTCCACAATCCCCTCCTCTTTTCTTTTTGGGTTACTTATGACGCCCAAAATTTTTTGCTCACTAAGACCATAAAACCGCATCTTGAATTTCACGTGTTCGGTCCAGTAATATTTTCCTGTATTTTTAGGAACTTTAGCTAGCATCTAATTAATTTCCATCCCGCGAAGCGCCTTGACTCGTTCTTCGATCGGCGGATGGGTCATAAATAATTTTGACACTTTTTTACCCTTGAACGGATTGGCGATGAAAAGATGTGCTGTTGCACGGTTCGCTGCTTCCAGTGGCTCAGTGTCTCTTGAAATCTTTTCAAGCGCGCTAGCTAATCCTTCTGGGTAGCACGTGAGGAGGGCTCCATCAGCATCGGCCAAAAATTCGCGCTTGCGAGAGATTGCTAGTTGCATAAGCACTCCGGCAATTGGAGCTAAAATCGAAAGAACCACGGCAAGAATTATCATAATCAATCGCAATTGCCCACCGCCCTCATTGTCACCTCCTCGGCGACCAAAAAATGCCCAATGTCGAAAGAAATCAGCCAGGAGCGTCACAAACCCCACTAGAATCACAACGACCGTAGAAAGCAAAATATCGCGATTTCCGATGTGTGAAAGTTCGTGTGCAATCACGCCTTCAAGTTCTGTTTTTTTCAAACGACTAATAATTCCGGTTGTGAGACAAATTACTCCATGCTGCGGATCGCGTCCTGTGGCAAAGGCGTTCATCGCAGAGTCATCAATGATATAAATTTTGGGAGCAGGAAGTCCAGCTGTGATACAAAGATTTTCCACTAAGTGATAGATTTCCTTGTTACTATCATGATTAATCGGCTTGGCTGAGCTCATCGCGAGCACAATCTTATCGCTCCACCAATAGGATCCAAAACTCATCAGCACTGAAAAAATAACAGCCACGTAAAGAACTGTGCTATTGCCCATTGCTCCGGCAAAAATATAGCCCACGCCAATCACAAAAATCAAAAAGCCCGTGATATAGACCCAGGTCAGTCGCGTATTTTTATCTGCTTGCGTATATAGTGTAGGCATATTAAAAGGCCACCTTCACATTCTCTTTTTCGCTATCAGCTGCCTCAAAGAATTCACGCTTGGTGAAGTTAAGCATCCCGGCAATCAGATTGGTCGGGAAAACTTCGATTTTCGTGTTGAAGTCTCGCACATTGCCATTATAGAAGCGGCGTGAGGCCATGATTTTGTCCTCGGTGTCCGTCAGCTCTCGTTGCAACTCCAAAAAGTTTTGATTAGCCTTGAGTTCTGGGTAGTTTTCTGAAACGGCAAATAGGGATTTCAATGTTCCACTAAGCATATTTTCAGCTTCCGCTTTTTCTCCCGCATTTCCGGCGTTCATCGCTTTTGTCCGCGCTTCTGTCACTTTTTCAAACACTTCTTTTTCGTGCGAGGCATAACCTTTGACAGTGCTAATCAAATTCGGAATCAAATCATAACGTCTTTTTAGTTGCACCGAGATGTCACTCCAAGCTTCATCCACTCTATTTTTGAGTGTAATAAGCCCATTATACATTCCCACGAGCGCAATGGCTAAAACCACCACCACGACTAATAAGATTACTCCAATCATATTTTTTTTACTTTAAAAATTACTTTTAAATTATAGCATTTTCCCTAAAAAATGCAAAAAACAGCAAACTATGCTAAAATCAGATTAGCTAAAAATTAAAAATGATTTCTATGCTAAACCTATCAAACTATTACATCGCTATTTTGCCTGTCGCCGTCGGATGCATCATCTGGATAATTAAATTTGTAGTTTTCTACATACGGCACGATTTCAATTGGAACTATGCCGTCAAACACGGCACAACCTACGGACATATGCCATCAGCCCACACTGGTTTTGTGACATCCCTCATCACTTCTGTTGGCTATTATGAAGGTTTGGATTCAGGCGCCTTTGCTGTCGCTATCGCGCTTGCCACCATCGTCGTTGATGACGCCCTACGCCTGCGGATTTATATGGGCGACCAGGGACGCCGATTAAACTTTATTATTGAGCAACTAAAAATCAGTAAAAAAGAATTCCCCCGCCTCAAAGAACGCGTCGGCCACCGAAAAAGCGAAGTTGTCGTTGGAGCAATTTTAGGATTCTTACTGACCTATCTTTTAGCAACTATTTTAAAATAGACTCAATCACCGCCCGATCATTCCAAGGAATTCTTTTTTTGCCGACTGCCATCGTTTCTTCTGCACCCTTGCCGGTGACCAAAATAATATCGCCTTTTTTTGCTATTTTTAACGCATTCTTTATCGCCTCCCTACGATCCAAAATTCTCCAGCAATTTTTATTTTCTTTTAGTTTTTTCTTTTTCAGCACGCCCGCAAAAACAGCATCGATAATTACTTGTGGGTCTTCGCTATAAGGATCTTCGTTAGTCACAATTGCATAGTCTGCATATTTTGCCACAATCTCTCCCATCATCGGCCGTTTACCACGATCACGTTCTCCGCAAGAGCCAAATACCCAAATAAGCCTACTATTAGGCTTTTTTTGTTCTGAAATAAGTGCACCCAATTTCTCCATAGAGTCCGGCGTTAGCGCATAATCGATAATAATTTTTAGTCCAAGTTTGTTTTCCACCTCATCCATCCGTCCCGACACTTTGGTAATTTTTTCCAACGCTTTTTTAATTATTGGCAAATCATTTTTTTCTGAAATCCCCACACACGTCGCCGCCAACGCATTTTCCACATTAAAAAGCCCCGGCAAATTTAATTTGAATTTATGCCTATCAATTTCAAATTCAGAACCATCGATTCCCAGTTTAATATTCTTTGCTTTTATAGTTTTTATTTTTAAATTTTCTTTTTTATTTTGCGTTGTGTAGCCAAAAATATTTTCCGCCCCGCAGTTCAAAAAATCTTCCGGACTATTCATGTCAAGGTTCACAATCGCTGTTTTCACATTTTTAAATAGTTTTGTTTTCGCTTTTTGATATTCTTCCATCGTTGCGTGATAATCCAAGTGTTCGCGCGTTACATTTGTGATCACCGCCGTAGCATATTTTATTCCCCAAACACGATACTGATCCAGGGAGTGAGAAGATGTTTCTAAGACTAAGTAGCTACAACCGTCTTTTACCGCCGAAGCAATAAATTTTTGCGTCGCAAAGGCAGAAATGGTAGTAAATTTGGTCGCATTCACCCATTCCTTCTCTCCCAGCTTAAAATTGATTGTCGAGATCATCGCAACCTTCTTATCTGATTCTTCCAATACTTTGGCAATCATTTGGCAGGTTGTTGTTTTGCCATTCGTTCCTGTGACACCAATAACCTTAATCTTTCGCGCCGGGAATCCATATCGAACATTGGCCACAACCGCTTGTGCCAGATGATAGATATTTTTGATAGATTGTGGAATAATTTTTTTCATCGTTTTAAAAAATATTTTTTAGCTTTTGCAAAAATTTATAAGCCCAATATTTTTTATTATCTAAAATTATATCATAACTGCCCGGAAAAATGGTCGGCACCGTTTCCGGCGAAAAACCAGTTTTAAATTTTGTTATTCCACTCCAAGGATTCACCTCATCCGGCCTTCGGCCACCTTCTCCTTGGTAAGGAGAAGGGCTCTTTCCTGCATTTTGTCCCCTCTCCTTAGTAAGGAGAGGGTTAGGGTGAGGTGGATTTTTTACACCCCCAAAATCATATCTCACACAACCAGCTTTTTTTGCGTCGCAAATTTGACGCCACTGCAACAGATAGGGCGCCATAACGTTTCTATATTCATCATCCGACGCACCATGCAAATAGATGCAGGTATCACCATAAAAAACCACAAGATTGGCCGCAATAACCCTTCCTTCATATTCTGCAACATATAATTTCAAGATGTCACCAGAAATATTTTCAAGCATTTTGCGATAATAATTTTCAGGATGCGCCGTAATTCCTTGCCTTTTCGCCATCACAGCAGTTAGCCGCAAAAATTCTTCGACATATTTATCATCCCCAATATTAAAAATTTTTATATCTTTCTTTTCCGCAAGACGTATATTATATCTTGTTTTTGGCTTCATCTCAGCTAAAAGTTCTTCCTCGCTTTTAGAAATATCAATCACAAAGATTTCCCTTGGTTGCACATCATGCGGGGCTTTGATAATTTTATATTTTGTATTTTTTCTAATTACTTCTAGCGACTCTTCACTCGAAGGCTCAATTCGAATCCAGCCAGCATTATTTTCTTTCGCTAAATTTATTATTTCTTCTATTTCTTGCTTGCGCATTTCTGGTCCCTTGGGGATATAAAAATATTTCCCAACAATTGGAAGTGTATGCAAAATTATATTCGCCCAAAAATTCTCGCCCTCTAGATGAAAAGTTTTCCGCCCGACACTTTCTTGAAACTTTCGCCACTCCAAAGACTGCAAAAATTCTCCAACTGGAGAATTTTCTTGCACTGATTTTGCCATTTTCTGCTCTTCCATAGATTAAACTAATTTCCCGACTGATCCTCCGCACCAATTACTTGCACATGAGTCCTGCCTTCAGATTGTGGATCTTGGCTGAGCCCCATGATTAGAGTCAACCTCTTTGCTCCATTTTTATATTGCATTGTTTTGGAATCCTGAAAAACAATTTCTGTTTGCGGATCTGTTGTCCAGCCTTTTGCCATTAGCTCTTCTTTATACTTCGCATAAATCTCATCTGATTTCATGGCCGTCGTATAGACAACTGAATAGCTTTTGTTCTCACCGTTTGCCAGTGACATCATGATTTGAGCGTCCGGTGCGATATAGATATCTTTGGGGAAATCTTTATTGAGCGAAGCTTTCCCATCTCCTGATACACTGATATCTCCTTTCTCAGTTTTAATCGTCATCTCTCCTTTGTCAGCGTTGACATCCACCTTTCCGCCCGTTTGTGATTCAATTGTTTTTTCCACGATTGCCTTGCCTAAATCTGGCCCACAACCAGAAAGCACTAGCATTGCGCTAAGAGTTAGCGCGCCAATAGCAATTTTTTGCTTGTTCATATTATTGATGTTAATAAATTAATTTTTTCTATTTTTACCAATATTTTTAAGTGCCATCCCCACTCGCTTCCCAATTTCAATCACATCACTCGGCACACTTTTCAAAGCCTCGCGTGCTTCATAGGCGCTATAGCCCATTGCCATCAGCGCTTCAATTGCATTGGAATCCCCAGTCGTCTCATCTTGATCGCCTTGTGAGATCGTTCCGACTTTGTTTTTCAGTTCCAAAATAACTCGTCCAGCAGTTTTCTTTCCCACGCCAGAAACTTTAGTGAGAATTGATGTGTCCTCATTAACAATCGCCGCTTTAATCGTTTTGGGGCTGGCAATCGCCAGAATGCTCGAAGCGGCTTTTGGACCGATGCCAGAGATGGAAATCAAAAGCTCAAACATTTCCTGTTCTTCCTCAGTCAAAAAGCCATAGAGCGCCAACACATCTTCGCGCACGTGAGTATAGATGAAAAGTTCCACCAATTCCTGTCCGGCAATTTTGGCCAAAGAATAGCTATTCATTTGAACCTTATACCCAATATCATGCACATCCACAATGGCATAGTTTTCCCGCACTGATTCAATTTTCCCTCTGATTTTTCCGATCATATTTTTACTCCGTGTCATTCCCGCGAAGGCGGGAATCCAGGCACCACTGGCTATAAATTATAGATAAACGAGCTATAAATTCACCCAACCCACTATTTTATTAACGCTATTTCATATTCCAATTATATACGAACCCGCCAAAAATTGCACGCCCAAACAAAAAAGGGAACTGCTGCGATAAGCAATTCCCTCTTTGAATATTTGTTACTTTTTCTGAGCAACAAAAATAATCTGTTCACTATTTTCATCATACGGATCGCCCTGCCAATTGCCATAAGCGCCACAAGACACAAATCCAGCGTCAAGGCACCAATCGACAAATTCATCTTTTTCAAAAACTCTGACCGAATAATCTTTTCTCGCCGATGTTCCGTCAGGCTTGGTGATAATCCATGTACCATCCATTCTTTTTGTTTTGGCATTATACTGATCAATAATCTGAAGCTGATTTCCGGACAATAGTTTCCTTGTCTCGTTCTCCTTATACTTTCCTGCTCTCACTCGCGACAGATTGACGTCGGTTTCCATCAAAAATTTTCCACCGGGTTTCAGTGCCCTGAAAAAATTTCGTAAAACTTCCCGATTTTCTCCGTCAGTTTCAAAAAAACCAAATGAATAGCACATATTGATTATGTGATCAAACTGGTTGGAATAAGTGATATCCAACATACTTTCTTTCCTGAAATCAACGGCAACGCCTAGTTTTTTTGATCGGTCAATTGCATTTTTAAGATGCGTTGTGTTTATATCAATACCAATAATGGCAAACCCCCTCTCCGCCAATTCAATACTGTGCCTGCCATAGCCACAAGGAATATCTAAGATTCTTTCGTCACCAGTCAAGCCCAACAATCTAACAACACCGTCGATATCTTCCACTGTTCGTTCAGTAATTGTTCTGTTTTTATCTTCCAAATATCCTTCCTTGGAATTATCCCCCTCCATATAAAATTCACCAAAAAAATCATACTCCTCATCCCACCAATCAGGGTTAATTTCATTTTCCATAACCTATCCTCCTTGTTTAGTTGTCAAATAACCCGCTAAGCATCGAATTAGAACACCTAATTTTCAGCTTAACGGTCTATTATATCCTAAAAATCAAATAATGTCACTACTTAGGTCAAGCGCCATTGCCATATTGACATCTTTTGGCTTATTTGCTATACTTATATTAACGACCTTTTTGTCGTCATCATTATATAAATCGCCAAATTTATGCTCCAAGACGACCTGCAAAAAATCGGCCTAGACAAAAAAGAGTGCCAAGTCTACTTGGCGCTTTTGGAGTTGGGCAGTGCTAATATTGGACAAATTGCCAAAAAATCTTGCGTAAAGCGGACAACGGTCTATGATATTCTCGATTCCTTGAAGGAAAAAGGCCTTCTGGGCCAAACTAAAAGCAAAAATCACACGCTCTTTTTCGCTGAGAACCCGGAAAAATTGGAACGACAGATTGAAGAAAAGAAAAAAATTATCCGAAAAGTAATGCCAGAACTGTTATCCATAACTAATCGCATGGAAAAAAAGCCCAAGATCAAGTTTTTTGAAGGAATTTCTGGCATCAAGGAAGTCTATGAAGACACCTTGAAATATCCCGACCAAGAAATTTTAGCTTGGGCGACAGACGATGCTCTGAAATATTTTGACGCCCAATATCTTTGGCACGAATATGTTCCGGCAAGATTAAAAAACAGAATCTGGGAGCGAACGATCGCGCCAGACAATGAACAAATGCGCCACGTCAAATCCTATGACCAAAAACACCTGCGCCAAATCCGCTTCGCGCCGGAAGGCGAAACGCTGTTTGAAGTGGAAATCAATCTCTATGGCAAAAAACTGATTGGGATCATGGCCTTTGAAGAACAAATCGGCCTCATCATTGAAAGTGAAAAAATCTATAACACCCTGAAGAGTATTTTTGAGATCAATTGGAAAGCATTAGAGAAATAGCCAAAAACGTGCATTTTTGGCCGTGGTTGGTATAATAAAACATAACAAAAAAAATCTATGACAAAAAAAGAAAACTTGAGATCGCAAATCGTGATATCAAGTGCAGTCCCAGATGAACGAATAATAAGTCAAATCTACTTTATCCGCGGGGAAAAAGTAATGTTTGACCGAGACTTAGCAAGGCTATATGGCGTGGTTCCAAAAGTTCTCAACCAGGCTGTTAAAAGAAATTTAGAGAGATTCCCTGCTGACTTTATGTTTAAATTAACAGCTTCAGAAATGAATATTTGGAAGTCACAAATTGTGACTTCCAAGGGAGATGCGAAAGGACTAAGGAAGCCATTAACTGTCTTCACCGAGCAAGGCGTCGCGATGCTTTCCGCCGTCCTCAAAAGCAAACGCGCCGTTGCCGTCAGCATCCAAATTGTGCGAACTTTTGTGAAGTTGCGAGAAATTTTGTCCACCCACAAACAACTGCGCGAAAAAGTGGAACTGATGGAGGATAAATATGACAAAAGCTTTAAGGTTGTCTTTCAAATGATAGCGCGATTAATGAAAGAAGACGCCGAGCCAAAAAAGCGGATTGGCTTTTAAATATTTTTAAAACTTCTATGGAAACCACCAAACCCGAAAAACTCATCCTTATTGATGGCAATGCCATCATTCATCGCTCATATCATGCTCTCCCGCCTTTCACCACTAAAAATGGCGAGTTGGTGAACGCGGTGTATGGCTTTGCTTCGACTTTGCTTTCCATTATTGCTAAGTTCGAGCCAAAATATATCATCGCTACTTTTGACTTAGCTGGTCCGACTTTTCGCCATGTTGAATATGCGGATTACAAGGCGACGCGCGTGAAGGCTGATGATGCGCTCTATGCGCAGATTCCGCGGGTGAAAGAAGTAACAGAGTCTTTTGGGATTCCGATTTATGCCGTGTCTGGTTTTGAGGCAGATGATGTGATTGGAACCCTATCGAAGCAAGCTAAAGAAAACTCAAAAGAACTAGAGACAATTATTGTCACTGGCGATATGGATACATTGCAACTGGTTGATGACGTCACAAAAGTTTACACAATGCGCCGAGGCCTCACTGATTCTGTACTCTATGGTAAAGCGGAAATTTTTGAGCGTTTCTCGCTCGCGCCGGAACAACTGATTGACTATAAAGGTCTCCGCGGTGATCCATCAGATAATATTCCTGGGGTAAAGGGCATTGGCGAAAAAACTGCTATTGAACTTTTGAAGACTTACGGCACATTGGAAAATGTTTATGCCCATTTGGAAGAGATTAAAAAACCAGTGCGCGAAAAATTGGAAAAAGACAAAATGATCGCAATCCAAAGCAAAGGTCTTGCGACGATTTCAAGAGAAGTGCCAGTCATGCTGGATTTGGAAAAAGCCGTGACGAAAGATTTTGATAAAGAAAAACTAGTGGCACTTTTCACCCAGCTAAATTTTCATAGTCTCAAAAAACGCCTACTCGGAAATGCTGGCGAAGCCAAATCGATTAAATCAGGCACCAAAAATTCTGCCACGGAAAAACCTGAAGGCATCAAAGACTTTAAATTTGAAATAGCTGACAAAAATAATTACCGAGAACTTTTAATTAGCTTGAAAGACCAAAAAGAGCTTGCTATCAAGCTCAAAACTAACGGTGCAAGCGTTCACACAAGCGCGCTAAATGGTATCGCCATTAGTTATAAAACCGGCCGAGCAATCTATTTTGATTTAGAAAACAAAGAAATATCTTCTGAAATAAAAACTCTTCTAGAAAGTCCTGAAACAGAAAAAATTTGTTTTGATCTAAAGAGTGACCTAGAAATTTTGCAAAACGCAGGCATTAATCTGGCGGGAGACTATTTTGACATTTTACTTTCCAGTTATGTGCTTAGCCCGGGCAGAAAAATCACTTTGCCGGATCTCGTAGCAGAATATCTGCACGAAGAACTTGCCGAAGAGGCAAAAAGGGGCCAGCTCGGACTTGAGATTGAAAGTGCCGAGGATTTAGCTCAGAAAAATTGCACCGTCGCTGACTATATTTTCAAATTAAAAAATATCCAAAAAGAAGCGATCGAAAAAATCAGCGCGGAGCAGGTGGAAAATAACAATTCCCCGAAGCACACGCTAGATAAAGTTTTCTCTGAAGTTGAAATTCCCCTGGCCAAAGTTTTAGCGCAAATGGAACTTGCGGGAATCAAACTAAACACAATGATTTTCGCCGGTATTTCGGAAACGATCACGGAGCGTATTGCCAAACTAGAAGAAAGTATCTATAAACTTTCAGGTATTACTTTCAATATCGCCTCTCCCAAACAACTCTCAGAAGTGTTGTTTGAAAAAATGCACTTGCCTGTTGGCAACATCAAAAAAGGCAAATCCGGCGTCATCTCCACTGCTTCGGCGGAACTGGACAAGTTGCGCGGTGAGCATAAAATTATTGAAAAAATCGAAGAATTCCGCGAAATAACGAAGTTGAAAAATACCTATCTCGATACACTCCCAACAATGGTCGATAAAAATTCACGCTTGCATTCCACATTCAATCAAGCTGTCACCGCCACCGGTCGCCTATCATCTTCTGACCCTAATCTGCAAAATATTCCCACGCGCACTGATCTCGGACAACTCTTGCGCACGGCTTTTGTCGCTGAAGATGGCTATAAGTTAGTGAGCGCCGATTATTCGCAAATTGATTTGCGCGTTGTGGCGCACGTGAGCGAAGACAAAAAAATGATTGAACTTTTTCATAAAGGAGAAGACATCCACCGCGCTACCGCCGCTGAAATTAACAATCTCACGCCTTCGCAAGTGACGGACAAAATCCGTCGCACCGCCAAAGAATTGAATTTCGGCGTGATCTATGGCATGGGCTCATTTGGCTTTGCCGCCCGCGCCGGCATCCCGCGCGATGACGCCAAAAGATTTATCGATACCTATTTTGAAAAATTCCAAGGCGTGGCCAAATATATGCAAGGCATCCGCGAATTTGCCAAAACCAATGGCTACGTCGAAACAGAAATTGGCCGCCGCCGCTATATCCCCGAGATCAACTCATCCAACTTTCAGCTCCAAAGCGCCGCTGAACGAATGGCCATCAACATGCCTATCCAGGGCCTCGCTTCAGACATCATGAAAATCGCCATGCTCCACGTCGCCAAAGAGTTTGAAAATAATCCCAATGTTCGCATGCTCCTCCAGGTGCATGATGAAATTATCTTGGAAGTGCGTGAAGACTTGGCGGAAGCTGTTTCCCAAAAAGTTAAAACTATTCTTGAAGATGCCTACAAGCTTAAAGTTCCACTAGTGGCGAATGTTGAAATTGGGGATAATTGGGGGGAATTGTAATAAATTAGGGGGTGAGTCCTCACCGGTGAATACTCACCCCCTTTCCCAATAAATATCATTTATTTAAAAGTCTTTTATCCTCTGGATTTTTAATAAAATTCTTTTTAGAAACCAGCGATCTTCCTAGCTTGATTTCCAATTCTTTTCTGGCGTTACCAGCGGTCGACAATTTGTCGATAACTCAATTCCATTATCACATTGTAGGGGTAACTTTAAAGCCTGGTCCTTTTTATTTTACCAGTTACATAATTTCAACTATCTACAAATTGTAGATAACTCAATTTTAGTAATATTATTTGCTTTTTGAGCATAGAAAAAAGGGAACTGTCGCGATGGACGGTTCCCTTTTTGACCCCAATGGGCGAAAAAACTACTGCATAGCGAGCGCATCCTCAGTGTCATCCCTAAAACTAAAATCTAACTCTTTTGAGAAATGCCAGTCCATCCGCAATTGATTTTTCTACCCTAGAGAGACCAGTCTCGCTAGAACCAATGTCTTGCCACACCTCATACACGGTGAGTTCAGTAGCGCCATTGACAACTACGCAAAGGCTACTGGTATTAAAGTAGGCCACATTCAGTATTGCAACATACTCCACTTCCTGATCTTTCACTTTTTCTTTAATAGCAGTAACCAGGAGATCTCTTACTTGACTCCAGCCAAGTCTGTACTCCTTGAGCGCTCCATAATTAAACCCAATTGAATCGTTTTGGATCATCCAGTTTATGTACGCACCAGCAATTATCATAAGCTGGCTTATAGCATTTTTAATGATTTCTGGATTCTTGCTTTTGCAAGTATATGTCATCTTTTCTTCTACTATGTTATGCTCTTCTAGCCACTCGGGTGATAAAAATTCTTTTTCTTCCATTTTATTTCTCCTTTTTTAAAATTTTCAAAGAACAAAGCAATCCAACATTGGATAGGCTCTAGGAGAGACAGAAGCTTTTTCTGTCTCCAACTAGAACTTATATGGTAATTTCATTTTCAATCACTGTTTCTTTCTCTTTTTTCCATTCTCCTTTATATTCCGAAACATAATATTTCTCTTTTTCTTTTTCAACTTCTTCCTTAGAAGGAAGTTTCCAAAATTGACTGAGATATTGTCTGTTTTTTTCGGACATAATTGGAGCATTATTGATTACTGTTCCATTATTTAGGAGCATTTTCATAGATTTTTGGTTAATGGTTAGTTTGTTAAGATTTTGACTTGTCATTTCTTGGATATTCAGCTTAACGAGAAAGTATAGCACCAAAATATAATTTTGTCAATATATTTTGATGATAAAATAATGACATTGACTTTGCTCTAATAAGGGTGTATAATACAAATATGTCAAATAATCTTGATAAAAATTTATTAACCAACCTCCAAACACTAGGCCTGTCTGAAAAAGAAGCGGTTGTTTATGTCGATCTTTTGAAAAAAGCCCGGCCAGTCGGTAGTTCGAAAATTGTGACCAGCACCGGACTTCATGGGCAATATGTCTATAACGCGCTCTATGCCTTGGAAGAGAAGGGACTGGTCAAGCACAGCATTATGAATGGTCGCAAAAAATTTGAAGCCAATTCTCCGGCACGTATCAACAATCTGATCGAAGAAAAACGACTAGTGACAGAAAAGACATTAGAACAACTACGTGACATCGCCGTCCGCCCAATCGGGCAAGAATTTGAAGTTTACCAAGGCGAAACCGCCTATATCCAAAGGCAGTTCGATACATTGGAAATCATGCCGGAAGGCAGTGAAATGGTAATTATTTCCACCGATTGGGGCGAGTTGTTTACTGAAAAGCGGACAGATTTTTTGGATGCCTATGAAAAGAGACGCGATGAAAAAAAGATTTCTATCCGATTCATCCTAAATGAAGGGCTGCGCAAAGTCGCTAAAAAATCAGATGAAACGCGCCTCCGAACGCGATACCGCTTCCTGCCGGATCATCACAGCTATGGCGGAATTTGCGTCTTCAACGATGCAGTAGATTTTTTCTTGAAAGGTGACCCGATTACCGTCTTTTCCTTCAAAAATCAAAAAACTACCGCCGGTTATCGTAATTTTTTTGAAGTGTTGTGGAAGATGGGAAAAGAATAATTTTTTTGAGCATAGAAAAAAGGGAATCGCTGTGATAAGCAATTCCCTTTAGACCCATTACGCCCCACAAAAAACACCGCTACGAAAAGAGCTTTTTCGTTCCTTTTCTTCAACTTCCTTGATTACATCTAACGTTATCTCCTTATTATCTGGCATAGACCACGAAAAAGCCACTGAAAAATCAACATCTTTTTTTATAAGAACATATCCGTCCTTATTTTTCTTAAAAAAAGCCACGCGTGTCAAATTTATAGATATTTGTCTATAAACCCAATAACAATACTGTATTGCTACTACATCGTGGGAATATTTTTTCTCTTCTCTGGTGATTACCAATGGCCCATCTTCACCAGCAAGAATTTGCAGAACGTTTGTTCCGTCATACTTTTTGGTAAACTCCTCGCACTCTTTTTCTTCTTTTTCCATTCTATTTTTATGGTGCCAAAACAATGCCTCAGTGGAGTAGAATGAAAAGTCTTTTTGAATCAGTTCTCCACAAGTGCACGTGATTCCGTCAATACCCCTAGACTGCATCTCATGTTTCATAATATCTCCTTGCTCCATTTTTACCCCGCCGATACAGGCGGCTGTTTTTAGTTGCTATTAAATTTTCAAAGATCTTTTGTTAAGACTTGTCTTTTTCAGCAATTCATCTTAACAACGTAGTATATCAGAAAATTGTCAAATTGTCCATAGATTATGGATAGCTTTTTTCATTCTTCGCAAAACTTGCTTTAAATTAGCCACTATGATATACTATATTTGTTGTCATTTTTAATGACAAAATAATAAATAACTCAAAATTTATGCTTTTTAATGAATTAAAAAATCTCGATCTCTCTGCTAATGAGGCCAAAGTCTATTTGGCCGCACTAGAACTAGGAGAAACCAGTGTTGAGCGACTTTCCAAGAAATCCGGCGTCAAAAGGACCACGGTCTATCTGGCTGTAGAATCTTTGGGCAAAAAAGGCCTAATCAGCCATTATAAGCGAAAAAGGAAATCAATCTATTACGCGGAAAACCCCAAGAAAATCAAAAACAAGCTAGAAGAGAAGATGGAGGCCGTGGATCGATTGATGCCCCAACTGCTCTCAATTACCAATTTAATCGATAAAAAGCCTGTCATTCGCTTTTTTGACGGCGAGGAAGGCATCAAGGAAGTGTTTAGAGATCTGGTAAACAGCCCAGTCAAAGAAACCTATTCTTGGTACTCAGAAACTTGGCTTTCCAATTTTGATGTAAAATGGATCAATGAGGTCTATATACCTCTTCGAATAAAAAATAAGGTTTGGGTCAATAGTCTCCACCCGGATAATGAGCAATTCCGGGAAATCGCCAAAAAAAACACCGAGCAATTTCGCCGTTTCAAAGCAGTCGATCCAACGTTTTTTAAAATCACAATCAGTCTCAATCTCTATGGTAATAATAAGGTTGGTATCATGTCTTTTGATGAACAATTTGGTCTCATTATTGAAAGTCAAAAGATTTATGAAAGTCTTTTGAGTATTCACAAGACCATGTGGAATATGCTTCCAGCTAAATCACCAGAGTCTAATAATCAATTAAACTAAATTTATGCCCGAACTACCCGAAGTCGAAACAATCGTAACAGATTTAAATAAAAAAATTAAAGGCTTGAATATCGAAAAATTCTGGTCGGATTTTCCGTCGGCCATAAAAGGCGCGACGCTTTTGCAGTTTCAGCGTGAGATGAAAAGCAAAAAAATCCTTTCCGCCCAACGGGTGGGTAAAAATATATTTCTCAATCTTTCCGGTGGAAAATCTTTGCATATTCATTTGCGGATGACAGGACATCTCTTGATCAAAAAACCTGCCTACGCTAAAGCTCTGACAGGAAAGCAAGCTACAAGAAACAAGAAACAAACAATGCAAAATGCGAATTTTTTCAATGACAAAGTCAATCAATATATCCATCACATCTGGCATTTGAATAAAAGCAAAACTCTGGAATTTTCTGATTTGCGGAAATTTGCGACGATACTACTTTTGGAGACTAAGGCGCTGGAAAAATATTTGGTGGAAAAAAAGATCGGGATTGATGCGATGAGTGAAAAATTCACCCTCGCTAAATTTAACGAGCTACTAAACGCCAAACCAAAAATGCTCATTGGCATATTCCTCCTTGATCAAAGCATCATCTCCGGCATTGGCAACATCTATCGCAGTGAAATATTGTTTTCAGCTGGCGTTTTGCCGGAACGAAAAAATGAAAGTTTAAAAAAAGACGAGCGCAAAAAAACATTTCTCGCCACTAAGCGAATCCTAAAATTAGCCATTAAAATGCGCGGAACATCGGATAGTGATTATCGCGACTCAGACGGCGCGCCGGGACATTTTCAAGAGCTTCTTAAAGTTTATCGTCGAGACAAATTGCCTTGCCCTGCTAGTTGTGGCGGAAAAATCTTACGCAAAAAAATGGCGCAAAGGAGTGTGTTTTTTTGTGAGAAGTGTCAGAAGTAAATCCCGGCCTTGTCATTCCCGCGGAGGCGGGAATCTAGTGGAAAAACTTAGTAAAAAACGTAATCTTGGTGTGTCGATAATAAATATAACGTGCAGTGTGAATTAGTTTATTTTTAAAAAGCAACCCTAACCAAAACGATTCTACAACCTCACATAGCCTTGAGACTAGATTCCCGCCTTCGCGGGAATGACCTGTTTTTATTTTTCTAATTTTATAGAAAAGACGCAGCAGTGCTACGTCTCTACATTATTTATATTTTACAAATTCAAACCGCGGAACCTTCTTGCCATCAACCATAACTTTTTCTAGAAACATCATTTTTGGCCGTACCCACAGAGCATTTTCTCCGAATTCTTTACTATCATAAAGCGCACGATAAACCACCAATTCTTCCAGTGTCTCGCTGTGATGCGCCACACCCAACACTTCGTAGTATTTGCCTTTATAGTGCTTATATTTTCCTAGTTTCATAAGTTTTTATTTATATCCCCTTCGCTCTTCGGGAGAAGGTGCCCGAAGGGCGGATGAGGGTGCTCTCGAAAATATTGAGGCTTGATTTTAGTGAATAGCACTTGTTGCATAGGTGAAAACCCTCACCTGTCCTTCGGACATCCTCTCCCGGAGGGAGAGGAGGAGTTGAAATTTAATTTGAAATTGGAAATTAGAATTTTGAAATTCAGAATTTACCATCCTCCCCCACCGCCACCTCCACCGCCACCGCCGGAAAATCCGCCACCACCGGAACCGGAGCCAGAAGAAACATTGGCAGACATAGCTTCTGAAAGACTGTCAATATGCGCTGCGAAGCTATCGGCATCAAAATTTGCCAGGTTGCCACCAATAAACCACATTGGATGATAGGAATTGAAATAGTCTTCGCCATAAATTTCTTTCATTTTTTTGATCCACAGTTTTGTCATCCCAAACATAATGGCATAGGGCAGAAGTTTTTCAAAAATATTTTCTTTTTCATAAAACTCGGCGCGATATTTTTCCGCCGTTTCCATGTAGAGTCTAAAGCCCTTGGTTTTCCAATTGACTTCTGCGCCCGTCGGCGTTCTTTTGGGCATAAAAATTGCAAAAACGAAAACGATTAGCGTTGCGAGAAGCATCGCCGGCAGACTAAGCAGTGAAAAAGACGCGAGAAAAAAAGTTGCGACGGCAAGTAAGATTCCCACAACAATAAAAACTATCTGATAAGTCAATCCGGATTTTTCAATCAACTTTTTTTCTTCTAAGCTTCCTAGCGTCACCTTCTTAATCTCAGGCAAGCTTTTATAAAACTCGTTTTTGAGTGAGGAAAGTAAAATTTCTTCCTTCCCCTCAAAAATCGCCTCATAGAGAGACCGCTCAGCAACCAAAAGCTCAGTTGAACTATCCCTACTAATCACTATTAATTTATAGTCTTTGCCAAAAGTCAGAAAGCCAGTTTTTTTCACTTCTTCAATTTGGATTATTTTTTTGACTGCCAGATTTATGATTGAAGCGGTAATAAATTCATTTTTTAGTGTTCCGTTAGTAAAAAGCGTCCCCAGCTCTAGTGGAGAAAGTTTTTCAGGCACATCAAACTCAGCAATGATGGTTTTTCTGGAAGCCGGTTCTTTGCCATATTTCTCCCAAATTTTGAAGCTTACAATAAATGCAATGAGCGGAATGAGTAGCCACAGATAGAGTGCATATTTTTCAGTGAAAGTCGGCGCGTAGGGTGTAAAAATGTTTTTCGGAAATGTCACAGAGGCCGTAATTCCCTCTTCAACCAGCAAAGTTTTATCAGCTTTAAACTGCAAAATGTTATCCGCCACCCACTCATAGCCAACACCATCCTTGCCTTTGCTATTTAGCGCACCGACATAATAATCAACCTGAGTATTATTTTTTGTCACCTCTTTGGGAAAAACTATTTTTCCCGTGAAGCTATCAGTTTCTAAATCCCAAAAATTACCATTCAAATTCCAATACAGCTCATCAAAATTTGGATTATCAAAATTGATAACATTTTTTACTCTATATGTAATCAAATAATCATTCTCACCACTCACTGTCACATTAGGGTCCCCAATTTTCCAGGTCAGTGTTTTGTTTGTATAGTCGGTCTGCGAGGAATATTGCAAGCTCTTGCCGGAAAAATCCGTGATATTCACAAGTTCGATCGGCATGGGAATGGTTTTATCGGTTGTCCGTAGGACTGTCGGCAATGTACGAAAGATTCCGTGTTTGCCAGAAGCATTGCCACAATCCGCGATGATTTTTTCGGTGATAAGTAGCGTCGAGTCCTTGTTGACCTGAATCTCAGACTGAAAATCTTTAATGTACCAGTCGGAAACATTAGTTCGCGCCAAAACATCACCGCTTGATGAGAAGATAGCACCTAACAAAATCAAACTAAAAGCAATTTTTTTCATATAATTTAGCTTAAGTTTTAATAGTCCTATCTTAGCACAAAAACACATCAGAAAAAATAAAGGACGATGATTCTGATTTCAGAACCATCGCCCAATCATGTCCTTTTAGTTGCATAAGCGCCTCTCGACCAACCCGAGATAGCTACAATCAGGACATACTACGTCATCATCTTGCTTTTCGCCATACAACTCACAAAACTCCGCCAATTTTAGCGGGTTTTGAATAACGAGTCCATTGTGACGAGAACAAATATTTTTCGACAAAAATCTGACAAACACACTAAAACGACAGTTACTACATGTTTTTACCATTTTGCACCTCCATGATTTTTTTCGAAACGAAGCTCTTGCATCGCTTGGCATAATCCCAATTTTTATTCTGGGAAAAGACCGGGCAATTATTCAGCTCCTTATTAAAGCAGCTACATTTAGTGCATAGAATATCATCTTCGCAGGAAACAGGACGCACTTCCGAATCTAAGCTGTTGACATCACTTTTTTCCTGATACGAAGATCCTGCACTACTAACCGAAATTTCCCGATATCCCCACGAAAATACACCACAATCTCCTTTTGGTCTTGCCTTTGTGCATTTGGGATTTCGATCGCTTACTAGAATCGTTGGTATCTCTGGGTATAGCGAACAATCTCCCGCCAGTGTTTTCTTCTTCAGGAGGCAGTAACGCTCCTGAAAAACTCCACATTCTCCGCAAGTTATACTCATATTTCCCTCTCCTTTTCCGGTTTTAATTAAAAACTTCTTCAATTGTCAATGAACCAAAAAGAACTAAAAAAAGCCGGCCTTTTGGGAAAGGTCGGCTAAAGTATTTTCAAAAATGATTTTTTTCTTTCTATGCAATCATTTCCCAAAAACTAAAGCCGACCAGTCTAATGGCGACTGGCAAACAATTAATCTTGGATGTATGAACTATGTGTTGCATAGCGCTAAATTAGCAAATAGTCCTTTTTTTGTCAAGTCCGCTTTTTTAATATATACTGAAGGCATAATTTTTAAGACTCAAAATCAATGGAAAAGAAGCAAAAGATTATTATTGCTATTGTCGCAATTTTAATTGTCGGATTGGGTGGTTACTTTTTTCTCAAAAAGAAAACCGCATCAGTGGCCAAAAAACAAATTGACTTAAATCAAAAAATTGACACCACAACGCCAAGAAACCCGGAAAATGTTAGCTATCTTTCCGGATTGCCTTGTGAAAACAACAAAGGGCGCGCCGTGGCCGTGATGCAGCCATCTGACGTCACAGCCAGACCAGCCGCCGGATTTTCCCAGGCGGATATGGTTTTTGAAATGCCCGCCTATACCTCTTCTGTTACTCGTCTGATGGGCGTCTATGTTTGCAATATTCCTGATATTGGAGCCATCAGAAGCTCTCGCCATGACTACATCGCACTAGCTAAGGGCCTCGACGCCATTTTTGTGCATTGGGGAGGATCACATTTTGCGCTAGACCTGCTCAAGGAAAACATTATTGATCATATTGAATGTCTCGCCTATGAAGGAAAATATTGTTCTCGTTGGGACTGGAAAAATGATCCCATTATGCGTATGGAGGATTCTGGGCACATCACAAAAGATGGAGTGACAAATGCTATAAAAGATTTGAAATTTAGAGCAGAAAACACTTTTGTCGGCTATCCGCACCAAGATGATGCGCCACTAGACCAAAGACCGGCTGGCGGACACTTGCGCGTCGCCTTTGCTAATCCCTATGACGCCACCTATGATTATGACAAGGAAACTAATTCCTATTTGCGTTTATGGAATGATAAGGCAGACACAGACAGAAACAACAAGCAAAGACTTGCTCCCAAGAATGTCGTAGTGCTTTTTGCTAAATCAGAACAAATCACCAACACTCAAGATTATACAGGACAAGGCCTCACAGATCCCTGGAAAAATGTTGAGGAAATCAAGAAAACTGGCGTAGAAAGCATTAGCGGACGCTATAATAATGTGCAAATTGGTGACCCGTGGTATGACGCTTCCGATTCCGGCGATGCTTACTATTATATGAACGGCCAGGAAATGAAAGGTACTTGGAAAAAAGATCGCGCGAAGCTAGACAGCAAACTATTTTTCTATGATGCCAGCGGACAAGAGGTGAAGTTTGTGCCAGGACAAATCTGGGTAGAAATCTTGGAACCAGGACAAGCGCTCAGATGGGAAGTGAAGTAATTATACCAAGTTAGTTTTACAGCTTACACATTTTCCCGAGTCAGCCGTATTGGCTAAAAAAATCCTGTCTGAGTTTGCCTTTTTTCTTCAAAACTTTCCATTGGATGCCGCCCCGTGAGGGAAAGTTTTGAAAAGAAAAAAGAGCGTTCGAGTTATTTTTTTAGTCAATATGGCTGCGAGGGGAAATGTATAAATTCCAAGTTCAAAAATATCAGCCAAAAAAAGTATGCTTTTCTTTCTCTACGGCGAAGATTCTTTCCGCTCTTTGGAAAAAGTCTTGGAAATAAAAAAGAAGTTTCAATTGAATGACAAATCCGGAGCGGGTTTGTCTTCTTTTGATGCGCTGGACGAAAAAAATATCAGCCCAAAAATTGAACGCGCCCTAAAAAACACCGGGCTATTCTCCAGCAAAAAACTACTTATTCTGAAAAATAGCATCTCTCAGCTGCCTTCAGAGGAACAGGCAAAAATTTTAGCTTTTTTGAAAAAAAATATTACTCAGTTGAAAGATGACTTGGATTCGGTGATAATTTTTTGGGAAAAGGAAAATCCCCGAAAAAACAATGCTCTGTTTAAATTTTTCTTGGCAGAGGCTAGAAAACAAAGCTTTGAAAAGCTCGTGGGAAGCAAGCTTGATGAGTGGGTTTTGCGAAAAATAAAAACTAGCGGAGGCGCTGGCATTTCTCGACCAGCGCTGGAAAAACTAATTATCTATACCGACGGAAACACGGCTTCCATTAGCCAGGAAATTGAAAAATTAATCAGCTACGAAGACGGAGAAATCATTGACGAAAAAGCGGTTGATTTGCTTTTGGAATCCCAATCGGGAAGCGACATATTCAAAACAATCGAAGCCTTGGCATCGAACAATAAAAAACTGGCCGTGAAACTCTTGCGCGCGCACCTTGATCGTGGTGATGATCTCTTCTATCTCTTTTCCATGTTCGTCTATCAATTTCGAAATCTTTTGCGCATCGCGTCCCTCCAAGAAAATGGAATTTTCAACGAATTTGAAATTGCCAAATTGGCCAAGCTCCACCCGTTCGTTGTCAAAAAAAGTGCCAGCCAAGCCAGAAACTTCGGGGAGAAAAAATTAATTGCTATTCACAAAAAGCTAGGCATACTCGACACGAAAATAAAAACAGGAAAAATCGACATCAAGTTGGCGCTAGATAAATTTATTGTTGAATTATAGTAAAAACACAAAAACCATCCGAAATCTCCGGATGGTTTTTTATTTCGAAATAAAGAAAATCTATTTTTTGAAAACCAACGCTTTCACGGCTTTATTCAGGCGAGATTTTTTTCGGGCTGCGGTATTTTTGTGCATCACATTTTTTTCAACAGCTTTATCAATCGCTTTAATGGACTTTTTGAGATATTCAGTCGCTTTTGCGCCGTCAGCGCCAGCAAGCGCCTCTCGGGTATATTTCACTGCGCTCTTGAGCGCCCCTTTGATTTTGCGGTTCTTCTCAGTCTTTCTTTCCGTCACCCGCATATACTTTTTAGCAGCTTTTTTGATTGGCATAATTTTAGGTTAAAATAAATAATAATAGCGTCTATTCTTTTTAGCACGCCTTTGGGATTTTAGCAAGTCGTGCCTCATAGACGCAGCAGTGCTGCGTCTCTACCGTGATAAAATAATTTTTCGTCGCTTCTCATCACACCACTCAAATTCAATCCAAATTACTCCCTCAGGAACAATCTTTTTTATTTTATCCGCCCACTCAATAATGCAAATATTGCTTTCATCGGCGATTATTTCCTCCCAACCAAGGTTCATTATATCCCCCGCCTCCACCCGATAAGCATCCAAATGATAGATCTTTCGAATTTTATTTGAAATTGGAAATTTGGATTTTGTTATTTTTCGCTCGTATTCTTTCATCACCACAAAAGTCGGACTAGTATAGGGCTTCTCCGCGCCCAATCCATCAAGAAGCCCTTGGGTAAAAGTAGTTTTACCTGCGCCCAACTCGCCACAAAGACAAATCACTTCCCCGCCAATTAGCTCACCAGCAAGCAATTTTCCCAGCTTTTTCGTCTCTTCTTTTTTTTCGGTAATAAATTCGGTTTGCATAAACTCATTTTAACTCAATTTGACAGAAATTCCAATGCTTGCTACTTTACACTACTAACTTAAAAACTGCAATTTCAATATGAGTCTTGAGCCAAAAGAGCAATTTCATAAATTTATCACTGACTCGAAAGAGGTGATTATTTTTATTCCAGAAAATCCTAATTTTGATGCAATGGGCAGTGCTTTTGCCTTGTCTTTTTGGCTCAAGGAAAGGAATATTTCCGCCACGCTTGTTTCGCCAGATTATACAAAAGATAAATTTAGCTTCCTGCCTGAACCGCAAAAGATTGTCCCCCAAATTTCCGGAGCACGCGAATTTGTCTTGTCTTTCAATACTAATCGCAACAAAATCACAGGACTGCGCCAGGAAACAGTGGGCGACTTTTTCAATGTCTATCTCACGCCAGAAAAAGGCTCGATTGATCCGCGCGATTTTTCTTTCATTTTGGCCAAATTTAAATATGACCTCATTGTTGTGCTCGATAGTCCAGACCTGGCCTCTTTAGGCAAAACATATATCAACAATTCCGATCTTTTTTTTGAAGTGCCAATTGTGAACATTGATCACAAAAGCAACAATGAAAATTTCGGTCAAATTAATTTGGTTGACGCAACCGCTTCATCTTGCGCTGAAATCCTCAAAACCGCTCTGGAAAGCGTTGACGCGCTTGGTTTTTCGGAAAATGTTGCCACTTGTCTCCTTTCTGGCATCATTGGGGCAACTAACAATTTCCAAAAGAAAAATACCACCCCAAAATCATTACTTTTTGCAGCGGAACTGATGGATCGCGGAGCCAACCAACAAGGCATTATCCGTTTTATGTATAAAACTCAACCACTAAACATTCTAAAGTTGCTCGGACGAGTAATGAGCAAATTAAATTGGGATGAAAAAAATCACTTGGTTTGGGTAAATCTCTCACTTGAAGATTTCGTGCAAAGCCGAACCACTCCAGAGAATCTGCCAATAATTTTGGAAAAATTGCAAGAAAATTATACTGATGGACAAATATTTAGCATTTTCTATAACGACACGCCGGGAAGCGCCCGCGCTAGCCTAAAAACAACTAGTGCGGAAGTTTTGCGAAAAATCACATCCTCTTTTGGCGTAGTAGCCAACTGCGACTTGGCAGAAATTGCCATAAATCAAAGTGATCTAGATTTAGCTTCGCACGCTACATTAGAAAAAATAGAAAAGATTCTAGGGTAATTTTCATTTTTTTATTTTCGCTCTTTGTGCTAGAATAAATCTAGCCTAACACACGTTTTGAAAATAAAAATTATGATAAAAATCACAAAAAAAGCGCTCGACGACACAGCTTCAAAAAAAGCCGTCTCAGATAAGTTTGTTTCGGCCATGCATCACCGCTCAGAAGAAGAGGAGGCATCACAATTTGCGGCGAAATTAGAGCTTCCCTACATTGACACCAACATCGTGCCAATCGCCTCTGACAGCTTAAAACTGATCAAAGAAGAAGACGCCAGGAAGTTTGGAGTTGCCGCCATCCAAAAAAAAGGTCGCCTTGTCACACTAGTATCGCCTGACCCCTCTCGAGAAGAATCGCGCACTTTCATTAAGAGCTTTTGTCAAGAAAAAGGCTTCGAATCTAAAATATTTGTCCTTTCTCACTATAACTTTGAGAAAATTTTGGAAAAATACAAAAAGCTGGTTTTCACAGAAATCCTTGATCAGCTTGATCTAAACATTGCTGGAGAATATGAATCTGGTTTTGAAAAATCTTTGCGTGACCTTGTTACCCTGAAAGAACGCATCAAAGAATTACCCGTTACTCAAGTATTGGGAATTGTGATGGCTGGTGCGAACGAACTTGGCGCATCCGATGTCCATTTTGAGCCAGAAGAAAAAGACTTTCGTCTGCGCTATCGCGTGGATGGAATTTTGCAAGACGTAGCTTTTTTCCCACTCAATGTCTATAAAAGCATTCTTTCTCGCATCAAAATGATGTCGGGAATGAAACTGAATTTGGCTGACATTGCCCAAGACGGAACATTTTCCATCAATCTTGGGACTAAAAAAATTGATACTCGCGTCTCTTCTATCCCCGGAAGCTTTGGCGAATCACTGGTAATCCGCCTACTTAATCCTGACGCCATCCATGTGGCAATTGATGATTTGGGACTGCAAGGTCTAGCCTATGAAATCATCCAAAAGCAAATTGAAGCACCAAACGGGATGATCCTCACCACAGGACCAACTGGCAGCGGAAAAACCACCACACTCTATTCTATTATCAATAAGCTTAATACGACGGACAAAAAAATCATTACCATTGAAGATCCGATTGAATATCAACTCAAAGGCATTTCTCAAACTCAAATTGAAAAAGAGCGAGGTTACACATTTGCCAGTGGCTTGCGTGCTATTGTCCGGCAAGACCCGGACATTATCTTGGTTGGTGAAATTCGTGATGATGAAACGGCTGATATTGCCATTAATTCCGCCCTCACCGGACATCTTGTGCTTTCCACCTTTCACACCAACAGCGCCATCGCTTCCATTCCGCGCCTCATTGAAATGGGAGTGAAACCTTCTTTCATTGCTCCTGCTATGAACGCTATTATTGGGCAACGGCTCGTGCGAAAACTGTGCTCTTGCAAAGAAGAATATGTTCCAGCCAAAGAAAGTGTCGAGTCATTGCAAAAAGTGCTCTCCATCATTTCGCCTCGCGCTAAAGTGGAGATTCCAAAGAACATCGAAAAACTCTATCGTCCGAAAGGTTGCCTAAAATGTAACAATACTGGCTATAAGGGCCGAATTGGTATTTTTGAAGTGCTCATGATTAGTCCAGAAACAGAAAAACTAATCATGGATCTCGCTGGAGAGACGGAAATTACCATGTCCGTGCTGGAAGAAGGCATGGTCACCATGCTTCAAGATGGAATTTTGAAAGCCATTAGTGGCACCACTTCAATTGATGAAGTGAAAAAAGTGACCGGACAAGGAGAATTTCTGGAAAATATCTATGAAAAATTGATGTCCCAACTTCTGGGTAGCAATTTAAACATCAAAAAAGAGCTCTATGAGAAAACACTTGCGAATATTTCCAGTTTTGACAAATTGCAAACACTGTTTTCGGAGACGAAAACAATCGATATGGTCCGTGTAATTTTCTCAGCTGCGCAAATTCTCTCTGTTGGCGATGTGCATATTGAACCAGAAAAAGAATCCGTCAAAATTCGTTTTCGCATCGACGGAATTTTACAAACAATTGGCACCATCCCCCTGACAGAATATCCAACTTTCATTGGACAGATCAAACTTTTGAGCGGTGTCAAAACTGAAGTGCGTCAAGGGGTAATTGATGGCCGCTTTAGTGTTGTTTTTGATGATGATATTTCTGATTTGAAAGAAAAGTCAGTTGATATCCGCGTTTCCATAATTTTAGGAGGATACGGCGAAACAATTGTGATGCGGCTCCTCAGCAAATCAACAGTGGAATTAAATTTGGATAAATTGGGCATCAGAAAACAAAACCTGGAAAAAATTAAACATGAAATTTCAAAACCCAACGGCGTCGTGCTCAATACTGGCCCAACTGGTAGCGGAAAAACCACTACGCTCTATGCCATTCTCAATTATGTCAACAATCCGGAAATTAAAATCATCACCGTGGAAGATCCGATTGAATATCAAATGGCTGGAATTTTGCAAACCCCCATTAATGAAAAAGAAGGCTATACTTTTTCCACGGCTCTGCGCGCACTTCTCCGTCAAAATCCAGATATTATGATGATTGGTGAAATTCGCGATGACGAAACCGCCCAAGTAGCTGTCCAAGCCGCTCTCACGGGACACCTCGTGCTTTCCACTATCCACACCAACGATGCCGCCGGAGCCGTCGCCAGAATGTCCAATATGGGCATCGCCCCGCAAGATATCACTTCTTCCGTTAATGCCTTTATTGCACAACGCCTGGTGCGTACGCTATGCGAGTGCAAAACAAAAATCACACCCACGCCAGAAGAAAAACAAAAAATTGAAGCGGTTCTAAAGACCATCAGCCCCAATGCTAAAATAGATATTCCTGCTGTAGAAAATATCTATAAACCCAATGGCTGTGAAAAATGCAACCATATCGGATACAAGGGTCGCACCACAATCAGCGAAGTCTTTTTGCTGTCCCGTGAAATCCAAGAAGCCGTTATGCGTGGCGCAATCACTTCAGAACTCAATCAAAAAGCCATCGAAGAAGGCATGCTTTCGATGGCGCAAGATGGAATCTTGAAAGTTTTAGAAGGTGAGACGACTTTGGAAGAGGTGGAGCGGGTTACTGAAATCTGAACCACTGATTCTCACTGATTACGCTGATTTCACTGAAAGGCAAATTCAATCACGTGCGAATCAGTGGTTCAGACAATTAAAAAAAGCAGATCCTCCAGGTCTGCTTTTTACTTTTTACAAGAAATGTTTTTTAAATTAAACTTACATTGAAGCATATTTCACAAAACTTGTGTACATGTTCCTCTCTTTCCTGTAATGCTTTTTTGAGATTTTTCATGTCATCATCACTGACATTGACGATGACCATTGTTTCTGCATTATACATCTCAGTTATTTCTACTGTAACCGGAAAATAGCTCATATCAATTCCACACGACAGACACTGACACTTTTCTTCTTCATACTCCGTTTGTGCGGTGTAGTATATGCTATATTCAAGACCATTAAGCGACATCTCCGCTTTTCCGTAGTCGCTATCCGCTTCTCTATATCTACTTTCCATACTTCCTCCTTGATTGTCAAAAAAACCATTATTATTTCACGTGAAATCACTAGAATCAGTGATAATCAGTGGTTCAGACACAAGCACTAATTTGCAGGCAAGAATCTCGAACTAGGAGCCCGAGAAAAGGAACTATATCGAGGTATAGCGCAGACATATTGCTAAGAGCAACACATCCACCCTACCCGTATCTTGAAAAAAGTTCCCAATATTGATGACCAAAGATAGAAGCCACCAATTGCCTGCAATTTACTGCTAGCCACTGCATTTATAATAAAAATATAAAAACACTGACTTTTCAGCCTAGCACAACTGGGGAATTTTGTCAAATGCCTTTTTTGGGTGTATACTTTGATTATAAATAACTCCTCTAATAGCGCCTTTTATGATCACCAACTCACACGAAGAAATTGAGGATATTTCCCTCGACAACACCTTGCGTCCACAAAGCTTTCGCGAATATGTGGGACAGGAAAAAATCAAGAAAAACCTCGATATTCTCATTCAATCAGCCAAAAAAAGGGAGGAGCAAATTGAGCATGTTTTGCTTTATGGCCCAGCGGGTCTTGGAAAAACCACACTCGCCAACATTATCGCCAAAGAGTTGGGCGTGAATATTAAAACCACTTCTGGTCCGGCCATTGAGCGCGTGGGTGATTTTGGCTCAATTCTCACTAATTTGCAAGATGGCGACATTCTGTTTATTGATGAAATTCATCGCCTGAACAAATCCATTGAAGAGGTGCTCTATCCCGCCATGGAAGATTTTAAGCTCGACATCATTATTGGTAAAGGTCCCTCAGCGCGCACTATTCAGCTAGATCTACCTAAATTTACCCTAATCGGCGCCACGACCAAACTCGGCTCACTCTCCAATCCCCTGCGCAATCGCTTTGGAGCGATTCACCGACTAGAGTTCTATGAAAAAGATGAGATTAGGCGCATCCTTGAGCGCTCAGGGCGCATCTTGAATGTTCCCTTGGAAGATTCAGGCCTCATTGAAATTGCCAAATGCTCTCGCTGCACTCCTCGTGTGGCGAACCGCCTCTTGAAACGCGTGCGAGATTTTTCGCAAATCAAAAACTATCCCACTATCGATAGTGTCCGTGCGCGGGAAGCCTTGGAAATGATTGACGTTGATCACATTGGCCTTGAACCGGCTGATAAACACATTTTGCGCACCATTATTGAAAAATTCTCTGGCGGGCCAGTTGGTCTTTCCACGATCGCCGCCGCCACTTCAGAAGAAATCAAAACGATTGAAGATGTCTATGAACCCTATCTTTTGCAAATTGGTTTTTTGTCCCGCACTCCACGAGGACGAATAGCCACCGAAGCAGCTTATGCGCACCTAGGCATTAAATGTCCTGCAAAGTTAGTCTAGCTTTAATTAGTTTATTTCCAAAAATATGCTCGCGACCATCTATGCTCTTTATGCCCTTATTTTTCTCATGAACATTCTTTTTTACTTTTTTATTGTCTATCATTTAGTTGCTTATTCGATCAACCCACACACCAGTCGCATTGTCGTTATTTTTTTCAGTTTCGTTTCTTTCGGACTGATCGTTACCAATTTCTTGCTTTTTTCTGCTGTTGACTGGAAACTGATTTTGACTTCCACTTTTTCTAATAATTTTAACCCTTTCTAATCCCATGCAAAACTTCAATGAATTTCATTTTAAAGGACAAAAGTTAGGCGAAAAGATTTTGCTGGTGACTCATCGCCATTGGTTTGATATCTTGAGTCAATTTTTCATCATTCTTGTGATGATCATTCTTCTACTTGCTAGCTGCATCATCACTCCAATACTCTTTCCCTCGCTTGTGATTGGCGCTAACGCCACACTACTCTCTTTTTTGCAAAATCTCTTTCTGCTTGTCGCCTGGATGCTTTTTTTCGTCATCTGGATTGATTACTATTTCGATGTTTGGATTGTCACCGATGAACGGATCGTGAACATTGAACAAAAGAGTCTTTTTTCTCGCAGTATTAGTGAGCTGGAATTGGAAAATATTCAAGATATCACGGTGGAAGTTTTGGGCGTCATCCCCACTTTTCTCAACTATGGCAACCTCTATGTACAAACAGCTGCCGAAAAAGAGCGCTTCATTTTTCAACACGTGCCTGATCCCTATGCTATCAAGAATTTAGTTATGAACTTGCAAAAAAGTTATGAGAAAAAAGAAGCACATAATCTCGGTGCCGTCATTCGCAAAGAAATTCATGAAGAATTAAATTAGTTAATCTGTCATCCTCGCGAAGGCGGGGATCCAGGCGCCTCAGGCAATAAAAAAAGAAAAACAGAATATCAAGAAATAAGCTACCGAAAACATAAAGTTAGAATTTCAACAATTCGAATTCTAAAGTTTATAACTAGTGGAACCTGGATTCCCGTCTTCACGGGAATGACACAAAAAGAGGTGAAAAACAAAAATATAAAAATAAGCTCATTTATATTTTTAGTTTGGCTGGTGGCAAGTCTTTTTTGGTTTGGAAAAAATTGCTTGGCTTCAACAGAAATCGTGATTAATGAGATTATGCTTGGAACAGAAGCCGACTCAAAAGAGGAATTTATTGAACTTTTTAATCCTGGATTGCAATCAATTAGCCTTAAAAATTTTAAACTTACAAAGAAAACTAATTCAAAAGATAATCTAATAACAACTGAGAGCACCTTAATTACATCTTCTAATTTTCAAGGAGAAATTCCTGCAGGCGGTTATTTTCTAATCACACATCTTAATTTTAAATTAAAATTTTTTGCTGATTTATCTTATCCAAGTTCATACTATATTACGGATGACAATACGATATTACTATATGATTCTGAGGGAAAATTGATTGATAAGGTAGGAATAGGAAAGGCTTTGGATTTTGAAGCTGAGGCCACGCAAAATCCCCCCAAAGGTGCCAGCGTAGAAAGAAATGAAAATCACTTAGACACGGATAATAATTTCAAAGATTTTTCCCCACAAAACAAACCCTCTCCAACTAATTCTTCAGGAGAAAATTCAGAGGAATCTGACGATTCGAAAGGCGACACCGAAGAAGATGAAAAAGAGAGTCATGCTGGAAAAATAAAAATTAATGAAGTCTATCCTAGCCCGAATACAAAGTTAGGGGAAAAAGAATTCATTGAAATAAGAAACACTTCTACTGAAAAAATAAACCTTAAAAACTGGTCAGCAAGTGACTCGATTCATGAGGGAAAAACAACCATAGACACTGACTTATTTCTAGAGTCCAACGACTTATACGCTTTTGAAGGAAATTTCTATCTCAACACCCCTAGCGATACGGCCAGGGTTTTTGACGAAAATAAAGTTGAGGTTGATTCACTGCTTTATGATAAAGCCAAATCAGCTTATGCCTACGCCTTTGACGGATCTAATTGGCAATGGACCAGCAAAGTCACCAAAGACGCGGAAAATGAGTTTGATGAACTTTTAGCGGGAGAAATCAAAAAAGATAAAACGATTTATGCTGGGGTATATGCTAATTTTGAAGCAAAAACAAATAGCAAGGCAAAAAAATTTAATTGGAATTTTGGCGACTCCCATACAAGCTCTCTTAAAAAGACCCGTCATAAATATGAAAAAGCAGGCACCTATGACGCATCACTCAAAATCACTGGTGATGGCAAAGAAAATTTAATCGGCTTTACAGTCGAGGTAGAAAAATTTGGCAAAGCCAAAATGAAAATCACTGGACTTTCGGCCAATCCGAAAGGATCAGACAGCGACAATGAATGGTTGGAAATTTTCAATAACACCAAGAAAAAAATTGATCTCAAGGGTTGGAGCGTAGCGACCGGCTGGAAAAATCTCTATAATCATCCGATCACCAAAAAGTTTATCTTAAAAGCCGGCGAAACAAAAAAACTGACGCGTGAATTTTGCGCTTTTGCGCTAGGCAACAAACAAGCTAAAATCGAGCTGCGCTATCCTGACGGAAAAGTGGCGGATAAAATTAAATATAATCGCAAAGATAACTCGATTTCGGAAGATGAGCTCTATCAAAAAACAACTGCCGGCTGGGATTGGACCACGCCAGAGAAAGAACCCACATCTACAAATGAGGAATCAGAAAAACCAGTAGCACCCATCTCAGAAACTCTTCCCGAAGAAAAACCCGAGGAAATCAATGTCGACATTGATTTGTCACTTTTGGGTAAATATAGCGAAAATCCCGCCTGGCAACAAAAGCAAAAAAAGCAAATCGCACTCGTTTTTGCTGGGTCAAACGTTTCTCCACCAAAAATATTAGCTCAAAATCAAGGCCGGGTCTTGGGAATTTCAACTGTCAAAACTACTCCGGAAAAAACCCTGGAATCCACTTTCTCGCTTAATCTTATTTGGAAAAAAATCAACGCCCAATTAAATGAGCTTATTTTAATGCTCTAGCTTGCCATGAGCTGAGCTTCTTCCCTTGAATTTTTATCTTTAAAATGCTAGACTAAAAATAGAAAAATAATCTAAAAACCATTATGTCTGGACACTCTCATTGGGCGGGAATAAAACAAAGAAAGGGCGTCAATGACGCCAAGCGTGGCAAAATTTTTACCAAATATGGGAAATTGGTCACAATTGCCGCGCGCGACGGCGGAGGAAAGCTGGAAACCAATTTTCAATTGCGTATGGCGGTTGACCGAGCGCGGGCGATGAATATGCCCAAAGAAAACATTGAAAGGGCGATCAAGCGCGGAACGGGCGAGATCAAGGGCGCGCTGATTGAAGAAATCCTCTATGAAGCAGTTGGGCCAGGTGAACTCATGCTACTCATCTCCTGCACTACAGATAACAAAAACCGTACCGTTTCGGAAGTCAAAACAATTTTGACGAAGAATAACTCTAAATTGGGCGAAAAAGGCTCGGCAATGTGGAATTTTGAGCAAGTCGGAAGCATCAGTGTGGATGTTGAAAATAAAGCTGTGGATGAGCTAGAACTGCAAGCCATTGAAGCTGGGGCAAGGGACACAATTTTAGAAGAAGAGGTTTTAATTATCATTACTGATCAGAAAGACTTTGCTCGCGTGCGCGAAAGCCTAACTAAAGAAAAGCTTAAAATTCTTGATTCAGGGCTGATTTATTTGCCCAAAACCACCATCACAGTTCCTGAAAAAACCCGCGAAAGCTACGAAAACCTCATGGAACTGCTTGACGACCATGATGATGTAAGTGAAATTTATAGTAATTTAGAATAGAAAAAAATAGCATCCTCTCCCTCCGGGAGAGGATGTCCGGAGGACAGGTGAGGGTGTGTTTTTTATCAAAGAAAGCTTGGATAAAATTTAAACATTCTTTGTGAAAACATAACTCCCTCATCCGGCCTTCGGCCACCTTCTCCCGAGGGGAGAAGAGGCGTTAAATAGGGTTTATTTGTTTTTTATTGTAAATCTAACCACCATGAAAATTCTCGGCATTGACCCTGGCACAGCCACAACTGGCTGGGCGATTATTGAAAAAACGGGCGACAGGCTTTTGCCTTTAGCCTATGGGCACATTAGCACATCGAAAGATAACAGCGATGATGAGCGAATTTTGGAGGTTTCTGACGACTTAGCCAGAATAATCCAAAAACACAAGCCCACTGAAGCCGCTATTGAAAGTCTTTTCTTTTTCAAAAACCAAAAAACGGTCATTCAAGTCGCTCAATCGCGTGGCGCAATTCTCTTGACTTTAAAGCAAAATCGTGTTAGAGTGTCCAGTTATACTCCGCTCCAAGTTAAGCAAGCTCTCACGGGTTACGGCCGAGCGGAAAAAAAACAAATGCAACTGATGGTCCAAAATATACTGCACCTAAAATCCCTGCCCAAGCCAGACGATGTGGCTGATGCGCTGGCAATTGCAGTGTGCCACGCCAATAGTCGTATTTTAATTAATTTAAAAAACAACCATGAATGAAATTAATTTTCAAATTAGCCCTGTTTTGTCCTTTTTTCTTGACACTGGCGTTCCATTTGAAACAATCAAGCTAATTCTCATGCTTCCCGTCATAGCCACGCTTATTGCCCTTCTGCGCCAGGTAGCAGGAATTAAGGCTTTTGGAATTTATACGCCACTTTTGGTTACTTTCGCCTTTCTCGCCACAAACGGCTTGCGCTATGGAATTGTTATCTTTATTACCATTATTCTCATCGGGATGCTAATGCGTCTTGCACTCAAATCTTTTCGCTTGCTCTATTTGCCTCGTGTAGCGATCCTGATTACAGTAGTTGCGCTTTCTATTTTGGTAATGCTAGCCATTGGCGGAAGCCTGAAAAGAACAGGCCTTGCTTCCGTTTCCATTTTCCCTATTCTCATCATGATTACGCTAGTGGAAAAATTCATTGCCGTACAAATTGAAAAAGGCGACCGCGCAGCAATTATTTTGGCATCGGAAACACTTATTATTTCCGTTTTGGGCTTCTATCTTGCCAGCTGGGAAGCACTGATTCACTTCATCGCTCTTTATCCTTGGACAATTCTCCTTACTGTTCCCATGAATATCGCGCTGGGCAAATGGACTGGACTGCGTCTGAGTGAATATTTTCGTTTTGGGGAGATTATAAAAAGAAATTAGCTCGCTTTTATTTATGTCTGACTTTATCAAAAAATTTCTTGCTTGCCAGAAGGCCAGTCGCAATGTTTTGGGAATGAACGCCCGAAATCTGGACTATATCCGGCCCTATAATCGTGCTCGCGCCAAAAAAATTGCTGACAATAAACTGCTTAGCAAAAAAATGCTCAAAAAAAATGACATCGCTGTTCCTGCGCTCATCTCACAGATAAAAACGCTGGACGATTTGGACAATTTCGATTGGCAAACTTTGCCTGACAGTTTTGTCCTAAAGCCGAATCGTGGATTTGGTGGTGAAGGAATCATCGTTGTCTATGGTCGCAAGAAAAATAGAGAGGACGCTTGGATAAAAGCTGATGGCTCAATCATCACTATCGATGACCTCAAAAATCACACCAGAAATATTCTAGATGGATCATATTCTCTCTCTGGCATTCCTGATATTGCTTTTTTTGAGGAGAGGTTGAAACTTTTAAAGCTTTTCAAGCCCTATGCTTTCAAAGGCATCCCGGACATTCGCATTATTGTTTTCAATAAAATGCCCATCATGGCCATGCTTCGCCTCCCCACTAAAGACTCCAATGGAAAAGCGAATCTAACCCAGGGCGCAATCGGTGTCGGCATTGACCTGGCTTCTGGGGTAACGACTACAGCAGTGGCGGGAAAACAAAAAATTATTGAATATCTACCCGGCACACGCCTGCTCCTTTCTGGAATTAAAATTCCCTATTGGATGGATATTCTCACATTAGCTGTCCGTTCACAAGAAATTTCCGGTTTAGGTTTTTTGGGTGTGGATGTGGCTATTGACAATGAGCGCGGTCCGGTCATTTTGGAACTTAATGCTCGACCAGGGCTTTCCATCCAAGTAGCTAATCTTGATGGCTTAAAAGGACGCTTGAGAAAAGCCGCTGGCATCAAAATTAAAACTCTCAAAAAAGGCATTCGCGTCGGCATGGATCTTTTTGGTGGAGAAATCGAAGAAGAATTGGAAGAAATTTCCGGTAAAAAAGTGATTGGCACCGTGGAAAAAGTGAAACTCATCGGCAAGGATGGCAAAGAAATCGAGGTGGAAGCCAAAATTGATACGGGAGCCGGATTCTCATCGATTGACGAGAACTTAGCAATAAGCCTAGGTTTCGCAGAGACAATTGAAAAATTCAAAGAGCAAGGCTTTCCTCAATTCTTATCCCAAGAAGACGCACGCAATCTGGATAAAGAAGAAAAAGATAAACTATTGAAAACAATTCCGGATTTAGCAGACACAGCCATTATCCATTCGTCCCATGGAACAACTTACCGGCCGATGATAAAAATAAATATCCTGATGGATAACCTTGATGTTTTGGCAAAAGTATCCATCATCAACCGCTCTGATCTGAACTACCCAATTATTATCGGCAAAAGAAATCTGACTAAATTTTTAATTGATGTGAACAAATAATGCTAAAAAATCAAACTATTATAAAAAAAGTTGTCCAGGAAATGGGCGGGACTATAGAAAGGATAATTCCCGAAAGAAGTTATTATTATATCAAACTAGGAGAAGAAAAAATATTTATCAATCAAAAATTCGTCATTAACAGCGACTTATTCTCCAGAAAACAACCAACTAACTTCAAAGACTTAACCTATGTATTTCTAAGGGATAATGACATTCCTACGCCCAATACGGTTTGTTTCTACAGAAAATCCCTGACCGAAGAAAAGATGGCGCAAGAACTTCAAAAGCTTTCCTACCCCATTGTAATAAAAGACGCCAGTGGATCGTATAGTCTAGGTGTTTTTACTGATATAAAAGATCAGGAAGAGGCGAGAGAGGTTATTTTAAAAGAAATAAAAAAATTTCCCTCTCTTATTGCCCAAGAGATGGTTTTTGGAAGAGAATATAGAATATTAGTCTTGGAAGACAGGATTATTGGTGCTCTGGAAATGATCCCTCCTAGAATTTTTGGAGATGGAGAAAAGACCACCAGAGAATTAATAGAAAATAAGCAAGAAAAAACAGAGAAAAGAACCCCGCTTGATACAATTCTTGTAGAGCTTTTGCAAAAACAAGCAGAGACGCTAACTAGCATACCAAAGAAAGGCAAGGAGATATGGCTAAGAACGAGCTCCTGCCTGGCTGAAGGAGGAGAAACAACTGATTCAACCGACATCATCAATGAGGATGTTAAAAAGCTCTGCATAAAGGCAGCCAGGGCTGTTGATAAAAAATTAGCTGGCCTGGATGTTATATGTGACGACATAACAAAAAGTCCGCTAGAGCAAAAGATAAACATCATCGAAGCTAACCGCAGGCCTGATTTATATATACATTACAACCCTACTCATGGAAAAACTAGGGATGTGATAAAAAATATCATCGAATTTATCTTAAAACTAAAAAGGGATTCTAAAATTTAAATTTAATCGAAAAACTATGAAAAAAGTAATGATACTTTTCGGCAAAAGCGATTGGAGAAAAGCTAAGCCTTTTTCCAATAAAGAGTATATGTATTCTTATGAATATTTTTATGACATCTGCAAAAAAGGAGGAATTCAAATGTATCGAGCCTCCTATGAATGGTATGATTATAAAAATCATATCTTTAGGCATGCCTGGATATTTGAAGGCAAGGGCGGAAAATGGAAGAAAGTTGATAATATTAAGCCTGATCTAATATATGACAAGACTAAGGCTAGGATGGAAGTATATTATAAAAAAGAGTTAATGAGAGAGCATTATCCGTTTATAAATGATCTGAACTTCACTCAATTGATTGATGATAAACTCACAATAAGTCTATTGCTTGAAAGATGGTGCAAAAAAAACTGGGTCATAAATAACAAGGCTGATTTGAAAAAATTTCTTCCTAACATAAAAACTTCCCTAGCCGTTCTGAAACCCATGATAGAGAGCGGTGGAAAAGGCATACAAATTCTGACCAAGAAAAAACTTCTAGAAAAATCAACCATCGACCGCCCTTATATTCTTCAGGAGTTTGTAGATTCATCTTCCGGGGTGCCGGGTGTAAGTTATGGAATGCATGATCTTAGATTGGTTTTCGTGAACAATAAGATAATCTATACCTATATCCGTGAGCCTCAAAAAGACAGTTTTTTGGCTAATCTTTCCCAGGGCGGTCGCCTGTTTATTGTTCCTAAAGATAAACTTCCGAAATCTCTGCGACCTATAATTAGTTACGCCAACAGGCTATTTAAAACTTTCGAACCCAGAATATATTCTATTGACCTCATGTTTGATAAAAAAAAGCGTCCATGGATCGTTGAACTCAATTCGATGCCTGGTTTATTTTTTACTCCCGAGGAAAAACCCTATATGCTGGAAATGTACGCTTCTTTATTGGCTATCTTTAGGCAAAAACTAGAACTTAAGTAATAAACATTCTTTTATGAAAATAATTTCAATCACCGGAACAAAAGGAAAAACAACCATCACAAGAGGGCTCAGCTATTTGATCAACAAGCTTGGAATCACAACTCTCCGCGTCGATACTGATGGCCACTATATCAACGAAAAGCAAAAAAGCACTCTTCGCGATAGCGCCGACTTTTTCCATTTGGTTCCAACGGTATGTCCCGGAAAATTTCTTTGGGAAATGAAAAAATTTCATCCAAACTTCACCGCCATACTTGAAACAGCCATCGGAAGTAGCAACCTTCCTGGATTGGGATATGGATATCACAATATTGGAATTTTTTCTAACGTTTTTGAGGATCATCTCGGTGCAACAAAAAGGCTCAAAAAGAGAAGTGATATTGCTAAGGCCAAGCGCTTTATATTTTCCGAAGTCAGCAAATACGGTTATCTAATTTTTAACGCCGATGATAAGCTGGTTTGTTCACAGCTAAAATTTATCCCAAAAAGATTTATTGGAACACTTATTCCGGTTGGTTTTAATTTTAAATATTTTCCCCTGAAAAGCCACTTAGATTCTGGTGGAATGGCTATTTCAAAAAAAGATGATTATCTCATTTTAAAAACTAAGACGACCATAAAAAAAATTCTTAACCTGAAAAATATCCGCTGGACATTTGAAGGAAACTATTTGCCCTCAATTTATAATTTAATGTTTATTATCGGAGGAATATACGCTCATCAGGATAAAAGAATACCTAAAAATTTAACTGCGCTGTTAGAAAAATATACCCTAGACGAGCAGGGTGGAAGACTAACGTTGTTTGAAAACAAAAAAGGAGTAAAAATAATTCTCGATTTTGCCCATGAAAAATATTCCTTAAGAGAAATTGGAAAATTAGCTAAAAAAATAACTACCAAAGGAAAAGCTGTCGGAGTTTTGCGACTTTCTCCCGACAGAACCGATGAGATGATTATCAATACGGGCGAGTTTATTGCCCAAAATTATGACTATCTACTTATTTATGACAAAATTGACGGTGTAAATAAAAAAACTCATAAGGGCTCTGGGAATATTCCTTCTCGAAAAATAGGGGAGGTTTCCAGCCTTTTTCTTAAAGGAATTTTGCGATCAAAAAAACGCGGGGTGGCGGAAAGAATTATTCTCGAAAAATCTGCCATAGAAAAAGCCTCAAAAATAGTAACGCCTGGAGATGTTGTTGTTGTTATATCAGGGGAAAATCACAAAAAAACCATTGGTTATATAAAAAAATATTTCGAAGCCAATTTGGCAAAGTAATCCCTTGATACTCCCCCCAAAAAATGCTAAACTGCGTATTAGCTAATTAGTTTAGAATTAGTTTTATGCAAAATATCGTATCTCCCAAGCTTCCTTCCCAGTTTAAGCCAAAAAAACGACATTGGTTCTCGGGAAAGTGGAATTGGAAATTGATTTTCAAGTTTTTTGGCATTGGCGCAGGCGTTGTTTTTCTGTTCGTTATTAGTGTTTTCGCCTATTTCTACAAGGATCTCCCTAATCCCAACAACCTCAATAATCGCTTCATTGCCGAATCAACCAAAATCTATGACCGCACCGGCGAGCATTTGCTCTATGATGTGCATGGCGAAGAAAAACGCACTCAAATTCCCTTCTCTGAAATGCCTGATGTGCTTAAATTTGCCACAATCGCCCTGGAAGACCAAGGTTTCTATTCTCATCATGGCATTGAGCTGAGCGCTATCGTCCGCGCCGTTTTGAAAGATATTCTGCATCGTGGTGTTGCGCAAGGCGCATCAACCATCACTCAGCAACTCATCAAGCAATCCGTGCTTTCCCCGGAAAAAACCATTTCGCGCAAAGTCAAAGAAGTAATTCTTTCACTAGAACTGGAAAGAAAATTTTCCAAAGATGAAATTTTGGCGATGTACCTCAATCAGATTCCCTATGGCTCCAATGCCTATGGGGCCGAATCTGCCGCGCGAACTTTTTTTAGCAAAGCCGCCAAAGACCTCACTCTCGACGAATCGGCCCTGCTCGCCGCTCTGCCTCAAGCTCCATCATATTATTCCCCCTATGGTAGCCACACGGACGCCCTAAAGGGTCGCCAGGAATACGCACTTACTCAACTAGCAAAGCTGGGTTATATCTCACAAGAAAAAGCTGATGAGGCCAAACAAGTGGACGTTCTTTCTAAGATAAAAAGACCATCGGAAAACATTTCTGCCCCACATTTTGTGATGTATATTAAAGAATATTTAGAAAAAAAGTATGGTGGTGATGCAGTTGAACAGAGTGGTCTCAAGGTCTACACCACGCTCGATTGGGACAAACAAATGGCCGCTGAAAAAGCCGTGCGTGAAGGCGCAGAAAAAAACGCCAAAATCTATGGCGCCGGCAATGCCGCGCTTGTAGCAATGGACCCGAAAACCGGACAAATTCTCGCAATGGTGGGTAGCAAAGACTATTTCAAAGAAAGCGAGCCAAAAGGTTGCTCTTCCGGAAAAAATTGTGTCTTTGAGCCAAATGTTAATGTCGCGACATCACTCCTGCAACCAGGCTCATCCTTTAAACCCTATGTCTATCTCACCGCTTTTGAAAAAGGCTACACACCAGAAACTAATCTTTGGGATGTAGACACTAATTTCAGCACAGATGATGGAAAAATTTATGATCCCAAAAACTATGACGGAAAAAATTCTGGACTTCTGCAGATGAAAGACTCCCTCGCCCGCTCGCTTAATGTTCCAGCCGTCAAAACCCTCTATTTGGCTGGCGTAAAAGAATCGATCGAAACAGCCAAAAAGATGGGCATCACTACGCTCAATGAGCCGGATCGCTATGGACTATCACTTGTTTTGGGTGGCGGCGAAGTAAAGTTACTTGACCATGTCAATGCCTTTTCCACCTTTGCTACCGGCGGAATCCAACATCCCACTGCATCCATCCTACGCATTGAGGATAATAAAGGCACTGTCTTGGAAAAATATACGCCAAAAACGGGCGAGCAAGTGATTGAAGAAAAATATATCGCCATGATTGATTATATTCTTTCCACCAACGCTCTACGCGCTCCGGTTTTTGGCGATAAAAATCCCTTGAGTTTTACTGACCGCCCAGTGGCTGCCAAAACCGGCACAACCAACGAATGGCGTGATGGTTGGACAATGGGCTACACGCCGTCTCTGGCTGTCGGAGTTTGGGCAGGCAACAATGATCATTCCATCATGAAACAAGGTGCGGATGGTGTTTTTGTGGCCGCTCCGATTTGGCGTAGTTTTATGGATCAAACGCTTTCCAACTACAATATTGAACAGTTTCCTAAATATGAACCAGAAGAAACCGGAAAAGCCGTCCTTGATGGAAAATTAGAAATGAAAAAAGAATTAAAGGTCTGCAAAATTCCCGGCTCCAAAAATGATTATTGCCTCGCCTCTTCTGCTTGCCCTGATGATGAGGTGGAAAAAAAGAAATTTTCCGATTCGCATAGTATTCTCTATTATGTCAATAAAGATGATCCACGCGGAGATCCACCCAAAAATCCCGAGGATGAACCACAATTTAAAAATTGGGAAAAAGCTATTAAGGATTGGTTGAAAAGTAATAAGGATTCTGCCAATGCCGCTCCTACGGAGGATTGCACCGACAAGGATTTTTCAAAATATGAAATCAGTATTGACAACATTTCCGCTTCCGGCGGAAATCCAATCACCTCCTCCTCTTTTGATATTTCGGTTAAAATCTCCGCTCCTTTCGGCGTTAAAAAAGCCACCATCAGTGTTGACGGAAAAGAGATTTCTTCTAACGGCTCCGACTCCTTTAGCACCTCCTATTCCGTTCCGGATGACAAGAAAAAATCCACACTAACAATCAAAGTTGAGGCGGAAGATGACAAGGGTAACTCCGATTCGGATTCAATCAAAGTCGACACTAATATTCCGACGACGTAAAAAGTTTAGACCTTGCGCTAAAAAACAGTCCTGGAAATCGGGACTGTTTTTTGTGTTGCTAGTAAATTCTTAAAATAATTCTTTTATTTTTTCTGCACCATAATAAAACACTTCTCTTCCAATTTTTTTTGAAAAAAGAAATTTATTGTTTTCAAGATATTTTAAGTCATTAAAGGCAGTCATCCTTGAAATATCATTAATACTCATGTGCGCCCGAATGGCGGTTCTTCCGTCTGGATTGTCACACAAATATTGAAGAAGTTTTATTTGCCTATCATTAAGCTCGTGCTTACTTTTAGCAATAGCCCCCATTTGAGAATTTTTCCTTGACTGGTCACTTAAATAATCATCAAACTCTCTACGCGCCAATTCGATTTTTCTCGTATTATAATCAATGAAATAAGTAAGATCTTGCTCATCTTGTTCAGTATACACATAGGCCTTAATATATTGAGCATGCGCCCTTTTTATTGTCCGAGAAATAGGCAAATACGCGAAAGCCCAATAATTTTTCTTCAACAAATACCAATAAAACATAAGCCGTGCCAATCTTCCGTTTCCGTCCACAAATGGATGCAAATATCCAATCCAAAAATGGAGCATTATCGCTTTTATCACTGGGTGCAAAAAAGCCTCTTCCAAGTCATCATTCGCAAAGGCAATAAACCGCTCAATTTCAATCTTCACAAACTTTTCACTAGGTGGCTCATGATAAATTAGATTTTCTTCATTAGCTACAATAATTTCATCGCTGTCCAGGCGTAAACGCCCCTGATCCCCTGGATTAACTTGGGTATTTTTGGTGATTATCCGGTGAAGCTCTAAAAGTAATGCTAAATCTAACTTCTTATTTTTATAGTCTTCCTCGATCAATTTGATCGCTTCGTAATTATTGACAATCATATGCTCTGAAATTGTCTTTGGTTTTTTCCCTTCTCGAAGCATCTGCTTAGCTAATTTTCTAGTTGTTACGGCGCCTTCTAACTGAGAAGACGCGATCGCCTCCTCCATGACACCTTTCGAGATAAATTTGTATTTTGTTTTATCGTTTATGTCTTTGCTGAAGGAAAATAAATTTCCACCCATATTAAGATCAATTTCATGCAAAAATTTTTCCAACCTAGGCAATTTTAACCATTTAAAGTTTTCTCCTGTTTCTGTCCTGATTGGACTCCTTGCGAATTGAGCCTCCCTTATTGTTTTCACAAGAAACCAAAATTCTTCGGCAGAGATTCCTAGTGGTAAGCTTTTGTATTTTACCTTATCCCAATATTGATAAACCGGCTCCATTGTCTCATCAATAAGTGGAAAAAGCTCTTCTTTCCTCTCTGAAATAAGCAATTTTATTGCTTTTTCCTTGTCAACATTTGATAAATCGGGTTTTTCTAGCTTATAATGCATATAATTTAGGATATATACAACTTATACATATATTATACACGTTCTATACATATTGTCAATACATGTATAATTTATACATATATTATACATATTCTATACACTTCCATCTCCTAATACCCCTAATTAATCTCTTATCCTCGGATTTGATTTTTCCTAAATTCTGCATTTTTTCTATTTCATCTCAATATCAATTTTCCTCATACCTTCTAAAAAGATTCATTTTCCCCGTAGCATATCTTTTTGCTTTTTCTGTAATAATGACGAGTTGCTTGAACCGACCAACGACATCTTCCAAGTTACAATCTTCCTCCCCGCCAAGTTGAATCATTATGTCGCGACTGCTTTCTTCTAAGTTTTCCAACGCCGACGCAACGTGTCCCAAACTGCGCGAATCCTCCCTGACCCCTCCAGTCATCGGCACGTCTTTTCCAAAGGCATCGACAGCTCCAACTATTTCAAGAATAGCTTGTCCAATCTCTTCCGGCTTAGCCCTTTTGCTTTGAATCATTTCTTCCAAGCTACTTGCCTTGGAATAAAGATAGCTTGCTACGCCAGGATGGATGATAGGCGTCAACTCATGTTCGTTTCTTGCACGCAAAGCTCTCGCCAAGCCAATGACTTGATCTGAAAAATTATATAATTTTATCTTTTCTAACGCCACTTCTGCCGGTGATTGTTTTTCAATCTCTCTCCCGTTTTCATTTTGCTTAGTCAATTCCTCTATTTCGGATAACTTTTCATTTGCCCCTGCCAAGCTTTCTTTTGCTAGCACAATACTCGGCGCGTTTTCAATTTCAGGCTCCGCGATGCCTAATTTTTCTCGGGCAGCTTTCAGTTCGGCTTTATTCTTTTCAATGACTTGCTCTGTTTGGGTTGCACTTTCAGCTAATTCTTGTTTTTTAGTCAGCAAAACTAACCCTGGATCTAAAATTTCCTCAGTCGCTTTTTCATCTGGAGTTTTTGGCATTTCTTCTGCTCCAGATTTATATTCTCCTTGATTATCTATGCTCATATTTTTTTAGATTATATTTTACACACCATCCTATTTGGATTATATCACTTTTCGCATACAAAGAAAAAACACCCTCAACATTTCTGCTGGGGTGCATAACCGTTCAGTATATAGAACGATAAACTTTTTATGATATCTTATACCTCCTTCTGACGATAAATATCGCCATTGCGATCGGTAATAATCCAACGGGGGCCACAATCCAGTGTGAGCCAGAAACTGCGCCGGCCACAACACCTCCACCGATAGAAAACAAAAGTCCAGCAAACAGCAAATCAACAATCCACTTTAATTGAGCCATTATTACCTCCGCTCTATTTTTACCCGCCGAAGCTGGCGGTAACTAAGGTTAAAGAACTTGTTAAATATGGTCTTGCTCCATTTCAACTGCATATCATAGCACATCCCGAGATAAAAGTCAAGGCCTGCTGGTAATGTCCGCGTCCATACTGTTATTTTTATCAAATAAATACTTCCCGGGTCTTAAATAGAACGACAAAGCAGTGAGATTATGCCCAAGAAACTTATTATCCTTGTAGAAAATATTATACTTAAACGCTTTCATTTCTTCCAAAAATTTCTGTCCACAATGAAAAGGAATTATCACATCGGCTTTGCTGAGAAAAATTGAAATTTTTTGGCATTTCAACCGATTAATATTATTTTCCGGAGCCAGCTTGCGCCAGTAGGCTCTTAGTTTTCTTAGGGTGATTTTATTTTTTTCATAGGCCCGCCTTATCTCTTGCGTACTAATCCCTTTCCACAAAGATTCAGCTAAACAACGCCCAGGAATAATCAAAAAAATTTCATCAATGAGCGAATTGCCATTGGCCACCATGCAAGTATTGATGCAACCAATGCTAACGCCGATGAGATTTATTTTTTTAAATCTATGCTTTCTTTTAATTTTTTTAACTTCTTCCTTGACAGCCTCTCGTATTTTGCCAAAATTCTCTACGGTCGTTTCCCAATTTGAAGATAAAATCGCTTCGGGAAATTCATACTCAAGCAATGAGTATCCGCGCCTCAGCAATTTTTTCCTGAGAAAATAATTAAGATAAAGTCGCCCTCCCCAAGGAGGGAGAACGACAAACAACTCCTCTGATCCTTTTTTGTGCCAGAGCTTCTTTTTCACAAGCTTTCTGGCAGGAATTTTTTCGTTGAAAACTTGCTTGCTATTTCTTATGTAAAAAAATATTTTATCAAAAATCATTTGAAATTATTGTTTAGGTTTTTTATTGAAATCTATGTAGCACCTAAATCATACCACAGATTTTTTTGACTTATATTGCTTTTCTCCCCTCGCACACTCTCAAAAATTGCTCGAAAAGCATCATCATTTAATTCCTTTCCAAATAAAATTGATAAAGTTTTTCTGCAAATCAGCAATCGCCTTATCTTTAATGATAACACCGATTAGATTTTTGAAAGAGATGAAAGCAACTGTATCATCCACTACAAGAAGATTAGTTTCAAATTTGAATCCTTCTGGCAGTTGTTTGCTTTTGATAAATTTTTTATATTCCGGATTATTTAGTGTTTCAATATTATTTTCAGTTTTTTCGACTAAACTATAAAGCATTCCGCCATTATTATAGAGAATCATGAGCAAGTCATGATTTTCTTTTATTGAGAAGAGGTTAAAGAGATTGTCAGGAGAAAACATGGAATAGATATTTTTATGCGTATCAAAGATCTGCTGATAAACCTTTTTTATCCCTTCCTTGCCTTCATAGAAACTGATGTTGGGTTTTTGAAATTTTGCGGAATAAAGCGACTCGAGCTCTGGAATAACTTTTTCCATTTTTCTTTTTTTTTCTTCAATTTGTCTTTTTTGCACATCCAAAAGCCCCGTGATTTTTCTTGGATTTTCAAGACAATAGGAAATCCGCTTTCCATCAACTGTTTTATAGACCAAGCCGGAACTAGAAAGACTTTCAATGTATTCATAGACAGTCGTTCTTTTAATGCCAGTTTTGCGAGAAATATCCGTGATCGTTCCTTTGCCTAAAACTAAAATAGCCAGATAAACAGCTATTTCTTTAGCGGATAAGCCTAAAATGCTAAGTTTTTCTTTAATATTTTCCATAAGCCTAGATTAGCATGTTTTCCAAGTTTCGTCAATAATTTTCGTCACATTTTATACTAATATAAAATAACTATGGCTATTTTAAAGCTTTTTAACATAATTAGTCATCGCTATTAGTCCGATATTATTGACGTATTGACTAAAATTTGCTATACTAGCTTGTCATAGTTCATTAATAATCAATGGTCAGTGATTACTGGCGAAGGAGGTAAAATGTACGAAAGAAAAAAAATAACGCTAGTCGACTGGCTTTTATTGCCAGTTGCGATAATCCTAAACATCCTAGAATATCTAGGATGGCAGAGAATCGCATTGTTAGTCGTGACAGTACTGCTAACGCGATTCTTTTGGGTATTTCTTTGGTAGTCTCAAGGGAAGTGTTCATCGCGACACTTCCCTTTTTTATTTTTAAAAAATCGACAAATTCTTTTTGGTTCTGGCTTTTGTTTTTTTCTTTATTCAACCTCAAACGCACCACCTTTGTTTGAGTTTTTCGCCCCAAGCCACATGCTCTCAAAAATCGCCCGAAAGCCATTGTGGATTTTTTATGCTATAATCAAAATACGGTAAAATTACCTACCTGAGCCATAAATGTTAAAAATTAATACTAGCTAGTAAGAAATATGAGACTAAAAAATAAAATTGCCTTAATAACCGGATCAAGCAGGGGGATTGGTAGGGCCACCGCCTTGTTATTCGCAAAAGAAGGCGCAAAAGTTGTAGTTAATTATTTTTCCTCTGAGAAAGAGGCATTTGCCGTTGTTGATGAAATTAAAAAAATAGGCTCAGAAGTAATTGCAATAAAATGTGATATTTCCAAAGAAAATGAAGTTATTGAAATGATTAACCAAGCAGTGGAAACTTTCGGAGGAATTGACATTCTTGTTAATAACGCAGGAATTGTTTATGATGTCCCGCTTTTTGAAAGAAGCGTTGAACAATGGAAAAGGACGTTGGATGTCAATTTGCTCGGAACTTTTCTTTGTAGTAAATATGCTTCCGAGCAAATGCTAGAAAAGACTGGCGGAAGAATAATTAACATATCTTCAACAAATGCCATAAATAGCTTCAGCCCAGACGCGATTGATTATGACGCTTCAAAAGCGGGCATAATAACCCTAACTAAAGATTTCGCGAAAGAACTTGCTCCAAAGATACAGGTTAATGCAATTGCTCCAGGTTGGGTAGATACTAACATGAATAAAGATTTATCCAAAGAATTTATTGAAGATGAAACAAGCAAGATATATCTGAAAAGATTTGCGCAACCAGAGGAAATAGCAAAAGCAATTTTATTTTTTGCAAGTGATGATGCTAGTTATATTACAGGAAGCGTTCTAGTCGTAGATGGCGGACACGATTAATTTGGTTGCTCAATATAACGTCTTCTCCCCTTTCAACTTAAATGTTTTTCGCCTCTCGCGTGCTCTTGAATATCGCCCAAGTCTTGGCTTTTTTTCCAGCGGATGGCCCGAGCGATGTGGACAAATAAAAAAAGACCCTCCGCTAAGTGTGGTGTATAAACCACGGCCGAAAGCCTTTTTCTATCTCTAATATTACCAGGTTCTGAGAATATGTCAATAGCGCAATTCCGCACTGGTTTTGTTTTTTTCTTTATTCAACCTCAGACGCACCACCTTTACTTGAATTTTTCGCCCCAAGCCACATGCTCTCAAAAATCGCCCGAAAGCCATTGTGGATTTTTTGACTCTCAATGATAATCCCGAGATCCTCCCCATAGGAAATGATACCGATTTTCGTTTTGCCATAGATTTTTATTTCAATATCAAACTCAGAAAAAACATTATTGGACACAAACTGGGTTACGACAATGAATTTTTGCATTTTTTGTGAGGCTTCCCTATTCACCTGTGTATCCGGAGCAAGCACGCGCATCCAAATCTTTTTCTCTACTCGCTTGGGATTGTAATATTCCCAAAAAAACTCTTCGCCCAAATTGAGATAGGGATAGGGCATCCAAGTCAGGATTTCGCTGTCTGGATATTTTAGTGTATCTTCAAAAATTTCTTTCACACTCTCCACTCCTTCAAAATAGCTAATCCGTGGCTTTTTTTCCAAAAGGTTCATCATGGAGATCAGCTGGGGCATCGCTTCTTCCAAGCCTTTTTTCTTTTCTTCCAACGAATCAATCATTTTTTGCGGGTTTTCAGCGAAAAAAACCGGCCGGGTTTTGTGACGCGATTGATTGATGAGCCTTTTTTCCTTGAGAATTTCCAGCATATCATAGACCGTAGAGCGCTTTATCTGCGACTTTTTTGTAATTTGGACAATTGTCGCCTCGCCCAACTCCAAAATCGCCAGATAGACCTTGGCCTCGCGCTCCCCCAGTCCTGCCTTGATTAATTGTTGTAAAACCATATATTTCTAGCTATTAACGCCATTTGCGTCGTTATTCTAAGTATAGCAAATTGTGCCTATTTTGTCAATATATAAGCCAAATTACGTAATCTATATTTCTATTATATTCAAGACACTATCGCAACTAGTGACAAAATTGTCAAAATGAGCTATAATGACAAGTCATGAAATAATTCGTGACATGCACATTAAAAACTATAAAAAAAGGAGTGAATACCATGGAAAGAATAAATAGGTGTGACCACCTGACTGCGTTGATTAAAGCCAATTGTATTGAAAAAGCCTTGGAGATAATTATTTCAGAAAAAGAGTGCCATTTGGCATCTAGCGCTGTTTGTGCAGCACTAAATTGCGAGAATGCACCGACGGGGCTAATCGAAGTGGCGCTCGAAAAATTCCGGAGCACCTATGAATATAATGGGGCGGCACATCAACAATGGACCTACCAATATTCCCAGTTCTCTGACAGGCTGTGGAAAAGGAGGCTAACCAAATGGATACGCGAGTTCAACGAGGTGTCCTTCAGAGGAACAAGTCGGTTTGGTTGTCACCGACTAGAATGTTCCGATCGTTTCGTTCATGATTTTGTAAGATTTTCCACTTGGAGTGATGACCCAGCAAAATTTCATCTGACTTTAGAAAATTTGAAGTGGCTGGATTGGAAAACTCAATGTTGGTGTGATTCTATAGAATACGGAAAAGCTCGCATAGGGGCGAGCAAGTTTGAAACGGAGAAAGATTTCTTGCTATGGGAACTTTCTCTGCCACTCGAGACTTTTCGAGAGTTGGATTATCAGACTCAAAAAAAAGCCATTCCCGTAGTAAAGCTGTATAGTCGTTTATGCAGACTTGAAGAACTCTTTGTAAACACATCCACTTGCGAATTCCTGAATCTCAGGAAGGAGCTCGCGAGAATTGAACTAGAGCAAATTGAAGATCTTGAGAAGTAGTACCTAAGGGAAGTGTTCATCGTAACGCTTCCCTTTTTTTATTTTTCATACCAACTAGCACCCTTCCATAAACTCTATCATTTTCTTGATTTCGCTTTTTTTAATATTTTTGCGAAAATATTCTTTGGTCATATCTTTGGGGAAATGCGCAGCTGAGGTGTGGGTAATCAGAAGATTTGATGCCTCGGCTTGAAACTTATGAATAATTTTGTCCGCCAAAACTGAACCGTCGTGCTTATTTATTACTAAAATATACGGGCGGTTTCCAAGAGAACAACCATGATTCTTATTAACCAAAAGTATCTTAGCCGTTTCAAAAAAAGTTCGCGCATCAATTTCGTTCAAATATTTTTTGATTTTTTCGTTAATGTTCGCGCTAGAGCCGAACAAAAATTTTCCTTGAAAAAACGGGCTGTGCCACGCGCGATAGAAAATATTGAAAAACCGCAAAACTGAAATCATACCAACAAAAAGAATTTTTTGTCTAGTTGATAGGTTCAAAGAAGCTGTTCCCAGATATGGCTCTATTGCGAGAATCCCTTTGCAATGCTTTTTGTCTTTGACTAAATTCACCACCACAAACCCAAAAGAAACCCCAGCGATCCAGTAGCTTTCCAATTTGAGTTTTTTGATTTCTTTTTTTACATAGAGCGCATAGCTCTCCAACTCGATTTTTTTCAGCGGCGCAATCGTTTTAACAAAGCCAGGCAGATCGATTGGATAAACCGTGAAATAGTCTCGCAAAAAATCATAGAAGCCCTTGAGAATAAAGCTATTGGTCGGAAATGAATGCACAATGACTAGATTTGGTTTTGGTTTTTTCATTTTATTATAATCTTGTTCCTGTTTATTTATTTCTTTTTTTCTTCCCCGCACCCCTAATTAACTTCTTATCCTCCGACTTTATTTTCCTTTCCACCTTTTTCACATCCTCTTCCGGTGGCAAATTTTCTGGCACAATGCCACGACTCATTAAAGTTTTTCTGACACTTTTATTGTTTGTGATATGCTCATTGGAAATGGCGCTCTCTGTTTGCATATTTTTCCTTTTCGCATTAAAAATCGTGATCTCCGTCGCAAAATCCTTAGCTTTGAGAAGAATGGTTGGCATAAAATCAGCCAGCGGCTTGCTATCTTTAATATTCCATCTTACTTTCATCTCCTGTGTCGTTTTACTAAAAAGCGCCTTATCTCCTTTGCTACGAATAAAAGCAAAGTTTCGATTATCGCCCGTTTGTTCAAAAATAACAACAGAAAGTTCTTTTTCTGTTTTTGAAAGTTTTTTTCTGGCTTGTAATCTTTCTGATTCCAAAATCCGCTTCTCAATTATTTCTAATTTCCTTGTCTGAACGGCAAAATATGTTTGAGCGAAAGCGATTTCATTTTTCTTCGGATCACCATTTTGGGCTATAAGATAACACGCATAGCGCGTAAGCATAATATCATCTATCTCCTTTTTCGCACCCGAGCCGATGGTGACCATTTTGTTGACGTCAACAAAATGGTCTGGAATAGATTGTCCTGAAACATCGCAGGCTATTTTGGCCTTTTCTATAACACCTACAAAATTTCTCCATTCATTGTAGCCAAGCAAATATTGCAAGTCACGAGCCAACCAAAACTCTAAACCATTGACTGCTTTTTGACCAATTGATTCAAAATTCTTGGTCAGTGATTTTATAATTTCTTTTTCCATAAATTCATTTTAAATAAAGCTAATTATGACCCTAGCTAGATTATATCATGTCTCGTTCCACGCTATCATTCTCCCAGCTCCCACAAAGAATCAAAAAATTCTTGCTGGCTTTTGGCTTTGCGGTTAAAAAATTTCTTAAGTATTTAGCATTTTAGGTTAACTGAGGAGCTCAGCTATTTTAGCCGCGCACCGCTCTCCATATCCCACCACCACAATTCCTTCCAGCTGAGTTTGACTAGGCTGTAAATTTCAAAATCTAAGTTTTTACTTTTCTACAATTTTATTCGCGGCATATATGCCGGTTATAAATGCATCTTCCAGCCCTACCACATTATAATCACCAATAAGATATAAGTTGTCATCCACATTTGCCTCAATTAAACTGTGCCCGTTGATATTGCCGACCGGTTTCCAAAATTTGTGCTCAATCACGGAAGCTTCTGTGAAAAATTCTCTAAAATTCGGCTTTTGTTTTTTTGAATAATAAAGATACGTACCGTCTAGCTGGCGAGAGATCGCCAGAGTGTCCATATTTGGATCAAACATTTGAAACTCCCCTTTTTTGATTTTGAAATTCGGTTTTCCCTTAACATGGAACATGTGCGCATCAACTGGCTTATTAATTTTTTCTTTTATTTTTATTAGTTTTCTCGATGTCTCGATTTGAGTGGCTAAAACAACGTTTTTTGTTTTATAAGTAGCTGTTTTTGTGCAGACAATATAGTTATTTTTTTCCTTCTCAATCTTAATCACACAATCTATAATGATTTTATTTTTAAACCGAGCAATCATTGAATCCTTTTTGAATCTAAATTCATAAAATGGCACAATAAGTGGCAATGAAAATTGCAAATAATTAAAAGCATTCATATCACTAATCGGAGAAAATGTGCACGCGTTCAGACTTTGAGCAATAATATTTCTTGTCAACTCTTCTAATTGATGCTTTTTGATAAAATCCTCAACCTTAGTTTTAAAAAGCTGCAAAAGGTAGTCATCCTCTTCAAGCGCCTGCTTTTGCGATATAGTTTCAGACTTTTTTCTGAATACATAGAAGTGTTTTCTAAATTTTCTCAACAAAAAAATCAGACGCACGAATTGTGGCAAATAAATCAGTGATCTCAAGCTAAAAAGCAAATAATTTCTAGACTTTTTGTGAAACAAAAATTTTGACAATCTGATTCTCCTGCCCAAAAAAACATGCTGAAGAAAATGGTTGTAGTCCTCACAAACAAAATACGCGCCATAATTAACATTTCCATCATCTGACGTTAAAATTCTCCCGCCGATATCTTCTGAAATTAACAAAAAATCTTTTTTAGCCTCATCCAACCTCTTCGCACAGGCCAGTCCAGCTATACCACCACCAATAATTATTGTTTCGATATTTTTCATATTCGCAACGCTCCCCTTTTTTATTTTAAATGCCTTGATTTTAATTCAGTTCTTTCTCTTCCATTTCTCGCTCCTGTTTTTTCTCCTTTTCGACGACATATTCTTCCGTTTTTTCAAAAACAGCCTTAGCATCTTCTCCTTTTTCAGCTAATTTTTTTGCAAATTCAAAAACATCTCTTACTTCTTCCAAGTTTTTACCCACATCCCAGACAGAATAGCCACCAATATTCAAACAATGCTGGCCCTCGCTGGGGCTGAATTCAGTAATAAACATCTTAATTCCATTAAATTCTCCGCTACACTGATGGCCGATATTAACTGATTGCATGTAATCCATTTGGCCATCAGTCAAATTAAAACGCCCATCCTTTCCTTCAATCGCTCCACCACTTTTTAAACGATCATCGGACTTCTTTCTTTTTTCCTTAAAATTTTTTATTTGTTCAGCTGTTAATGGTTTTGGCATTTCATTGATTCCCATATTTTTTTGCTGGCAAATGAATTGCCAAAGTTATTGATTAAATCTCTATAATCAATATTATAGCAAAACAGCCACAAATCACAAACTTAAAGCGCCATATCCATAAACTCTTTTCTCTTCTCGTGGTCTTCCTTGAAAATTCCCCGGGCGTCCATTGTGGTCATTTCGCCGTTACTTTTTTTGACTCCACGCATTTCTTTGCAGAGATGTCGGGCTTTCATGATCAGGATTGTGCCTTTTGGTTTTAACTCTTTTTCAATCGCATCAAGAATTTCTCTGGTTAGAGTTTCCTGAACTTGCAGTTTGGCGCAGTAATAGTCAACTAGGCGAGCAATTTTACTCAGACCAATGATTTTGCCATTTGGGATGTAGCCAAAATAATATTCTCCAAAAAATGGCACCATATGATGTTCACAGTGGCTATAGAAATAGCCATGATCAGAAACTAGTTGCTCAGAACTTGAATTGGAATTGCTAAAGCTGGTCAACTTGGGCTTCTTTTTTAGATCATAGCCCAAAAACATTTCCTGATACATCCGCGCCACCCTATCTGGCGTGTCCCCGAGTCCCTCTCGAGATGGATTTTCGCCAAGTTCAATTAGAATATTTCTTACTAAATTTGCTAATTTTTTCGTGTTCATATTATTCAGCATAAGTTATTGATGAATTATCTGCTTCCCAAACTGTAATCGCTATATTTGTGTTTTTGTTGTTTTTAAAATTAAGCTTGATCTTATCGTGAATATATTTGGAGATTAATTCCGCTGTTGGTTCAAAAGGCAAAAGCTTGTTGAGATTTTTGTGATCAAGTTCATTCACGATTTCTTTCAACTTAGTAAAGTCGATGACCATATTTTTTTTAAGTTTTTTTGAATTTATTTCAATCAAAACTTTCCAGTTGTGGCCATGAATCGAATCGTTGCATTTTTTATCATAGGCATTGGTCAGTTGATGCGCTGCACTGAAATTTGTGGTTAATCTTAGAGTGTACATATTGTTGTTACTTTAAAAATTATTTTATTCTTAGCTCATATAATCTCCATTTGTAATCCATGCGAAAGGGTTTTTCGGCAATGATTTGCAACTCATACCCGGCATCAATAATCATTTTTTCTAAACCATCAAAGTCTGCATTTGAATTTTCCCTCTTTCCACTTTGCAAATTAGCATGAGGCAACAAAATTCGTCCGTCATTAGTAAGATGTTTTTTAGCTTGCGCTAGAAAGTTTTTGTGGATTATGTGATTATTGTCATATAGCGCCAAGTCGATTAAGTCTTTTCCTCCGTCAAAATCAATAAAGGGAAGATTAGCTAAGATTAAATCATATTTTTTAGAGCTCTCAATCCTCGCGAAAAGATCTGACAATATGAATGTTATTTTTTCATCTACTTTGTTTATTTGAGCATTTTCCTTGGAACATTTTAACGCTTCGGGATTTATATCAATCGCGTCAACATGCTTTGCTCCAAAAAGAGCTGCGCTAATTGCTTCAATTCCACTCCCCGTGCCAATGTCAGCAACTTCGGCATTCGCGAGATTAGGAAAATTCTTCACAAATTCGCCGAGCAAAAATTCTTGTTGCGGCGGAAATACTTCGGGAAAGATCTTGAGTGAAATGTTTTTTCCCACGCAATTAACACTCATCGGATATGCTCCTTTTTCAGATTCACGTTTAATTTGATTGCGAAAATAAATTGTTGATTCTGGATTGATTTTCATAAATTTTTTCTAATAGTTAAGTTATTTTGCTTGATTATATGAAAAATGTTGCTTGATAAAATTAGGTGAGTCAGGATGCCTACAATAAACATCCTGACTCGTGGTTATTTTTTGGCGATTACCTGCCAGAAGGCAGGGTAGCCAGTCTCGCCAGACTGGTTGCAGGCAGCCAGGGCCTCTGCCGTGACATACTTGCTTTGCGAGTGCATTACACTGAAACCTGCCTCTACTAGGAGATCCACGAGCGCCTGGTGCGGATGGCACCAAATCACCGAATGAAATACTTCTCCTAGTGAGTTGGCGTATTCCTCACGGAATTGCTGACTCTCCGTTAGTGGCCTATCACTGAGCGGGAAATATTTTGCCCAGTTAGACCGACCGGTCCGATTTGGACTATCTACACTAAACAAATACTCGTTTAATGTAGATACGACTACACGACCGCCAGATCTCAGAACTCGGTAAGCTTCTCGAAAAAAGCTTAGGCACTCATCGGGGCTATCCTGCAACAAAACTGCGATGCAGGCAATTGCGTCAAAGGAGTTACTGGCGTATGGCAGATTGGTGATATCTGCCATAGAATATTCAATGTCCAAAGGCTTTGAATATTCCAAGTCTCTGGCCGCTGAGAGCAAGACTTCTGCTCTATCGCAACCAAGAACCTTTGCCCCTGACCACGCCAGCCGGCGAGTGCAAAATCCCGCGCCGCATCCGGCATCAAGGATTTTCTCTCCCACCTGTGGATTGAGCAGTTCAATAGCTGGCAGGCGACCAAGATAGTCGCCCATAACCATTAATCTGTCGCCCTTTTCGGTCCAAAATGACGCATTGTCATCGTAGACCTTTATTTCTGGAATTATCATGGAGTTTCTCCTTTTTTCTTAGCTTAATTTAAGGTACTGCGTCTCGCTTTGGCCATTCCTCAGCTTGACTCAAAACTATACCATAAATTCAAGAAAATGGTGGAAAGTATGTCAAATTGCTAAAATAGCAAAATTAAATCAACGTAAAAATGGCTTATTAATTGACAAAATAAACTAAATTTGCTATACTATTAGTGATGACATAAATAATATCATTTATATGCAAACACCCCATAAAGACCTCGAGGAAGCTGGGCTAAAAGAAAAGGAGGCTAAAATCTATCTCGCCATCCTTGAGCTTGGAGAGGCTAATATCGCTCAAATTAGCCTTAGATCAGGCATAAACCGTAGCACAGTCTATTTGGCGCTGAAAACCTTAAAAGAAAAGGGCTTGCTTTTAACTGTCAAAAAGAATAAAACGCTTTTTTATGCCGAAGATCCGCGAAAAATGCTGGGTGATTTGGAAAAAAAGAAGGTTGTGTTGGAACGGATAATGCCCAACCTTTTGGCTAGCTTTGCTTTTATTGATAATAAGCCGGAAGTAAAGTATTTCGAGGGCGAAGAAGGGATCAAGAAAATCTATGAAGACGTCCTAAAAACGCCCAACTCGGAGATGTTGGCCTGGTATTCCAATGATTATCAGGAATTTTTTGACGAAAAATTCTTTTTTGAATATTTTATTCCCGAGCGGAAAAGAAAAAAAATTTGGCTCCGCTCAATCTACCCAGAAGACCCATCAATGCGCGCCCTGGCTTCAAATAATGAGGAGCAGTTGCGCCAATCGCGCTTTATCAGCAATGAAAAATTTAAAATTGAAAGTGAAATTTGTCTTTATGAGCACAATAAAATAGGCATCATTGCCTATAAAGATAAGCTAGGGATCATAATCTCCAGTCAGACTATTTTCAACACTTTGAAATCAATTTTTGAGGTGATGTGGGACGGGGCAAGCAAATAATTTCTTTTATGCTATAATTCGATCAGTTACGAGGCCAACTACTAACATATTCAATATATGGAAAAACTCACTTCAACAAACGAACTCAAAAAAGATTCCTCCATCTCTTTTTTTGATAAACACGGAAAAGAATATGTCGAAAATCAAAGAAAATTCTATTCCCAGGCTCCTGATACGGGACGTGAATTTTTTCGAGACTCATTGCGAGCTGACATTGAAAAAATGACTATCGCTGATATCGGTTGCGGTGCCGGAGATGATCTCATAACCTACAGAGAACTAGGAGCGAAAAAAGTAATTGGGATTGAGCCGTCCCTATCCATGCTTTCTGAAGCTAAAAAAACACTCGGCGAAAACTATCCTGATATAGAACTAGTTGCTGGTAATTGGAAGCATCTTCCCCTTGCCGACGATAGTATGGATGCCATCATGGGACGTTACTCGTTCCATGTCATGTCAGATTTTGACGAGGCCATCTTGGAAGTCGCGCGCGTTCTTAAAAAAGACGGGCTATTCTTGATTGCCGCACCTCATCCAGATCATGATGCAAAAATAGCTGCCGAACAAAATTTGAAACTGGGAGAAAAAATGAGAATTCCAATTTTCGAAGGAAAATTCATCGTTGAAAATCCTCCGCACACACTGAAAGACTATCTTTCAAAAACTTGCCTTGAAAATTTTATCCTGGAAGAACAAAAAGACTATTCGATGTTCGAAGATGAAAATGAAACCGATCCGACAGGGATATTACTAAAATTAAGAAGGAAAAACTAAAAAAAACAACCAGCAACAATTCTGCATTTTCCGTAGGGACAAATCTTGTATTTGTCCTTTTTTGGGGGTTTGCGGTTTCCCCATGTCTTGTGATTTTCCTGGGTTCGGGACAGACACAAGGTCTGTCCCTACGATATTGTTTATAATTCCATCTGGATATATTTTCAATATTATTCCCTCCGTAGGGGTTTGATTCATCAAACCCTGGCGCGGTAAACCCTTGCAAAATAAACCCCGATTCGTCAAACCTCGACATATCCACGCCTATTGCGATTGGATTACACCTGGGTTCGATGAATCGAACCCCTACAATATTTTGATTTATTTCAATTATCATGTGAATATTTTTATTTCATCCGAATCCGCTCCACCACCACCTCGCCAATTTCTTTGTTGATTAAATCGGCAACTTTTCCGCGATTGGTCCAAAGCTCGGTTTTCCAGACTGAGCTTTCGCTTTTTACAAACAGGGTTTTTCCGGCGAAATAGTCCGGCACAAATTTTTCGGCGCCAATATTGCCAAACTGCGCGCGAATGACTTTGCGAAAGACAAAAAAGACTGTTTTATCATCCAGCACTTGGACTTTTTTGAAGTTTTTGCCACCCAAAAGGTCGCCTAGAGCTTTCATAGGGACTAATTTTTAATTGGCATCACGATATAGGTAAAGCCAGTGACAAGCTCTCCATTTTCAGAAGCCACCTCACGCAATGCCACTGGCGAAGCATCACTGTTGGCTAGGAGAGCTAGTTTATTAGAGGTGATAGCGTTGATTCCTTCAAGAAGATATTTCAGATTGAAAACCACCTCTTGAGATGCGCCCTGCACTTCAAATTTAATCTCAGTGGAGTTTTCACCCACTTCCGCGCTCTTGGTGTTGAGAAAAATATTTTTCGCCGTCTCGTCGATTTTAAGCACCACTTCACTGGATTTACTATTCACAAAAACTCCCGCGATTTTTAGCGCATTTTGTAATATCTTTTTTTCTCCTAAGATAGTTGTTTTATAACTCTCCGGCATAATATGCTTATATTCAGGATATTTTCCATTAATGAGGCGCGAAACAATTTTTATTCCATCAACCTCAAAAAATATCTGTCCTTCTTCAATAAAAATTTGCACCACACTTTTTTCATCCAAATTACCAGAAATAATCCGATTAAGTTCCACTATTGTGCTCGCGGGAACAATAATACTTTTGGTTTTTTCCATAAAACTTTGATATCTCACTAGATCACACTCACAATCCGTGATCGCTAGCACATATTCTGATAAACGAAAACCATCAGTGGAAGCAAAAAAGATAAATTTTTCATCAAAAACCACATTTATCCCAGAAAGTTCCTGTCTAGCGTCACTGCGCGCAACGGAAATTAAAATTTTAGCAAAAATATCCCGCAAGCGCCCACTAGAAACACCCAAAATTGCTTCGGTGCTTTTTTGAGGAATAAGTGGAAAATCTTCCGCTGAAAAACCTTTAATATTTGCCTTTGTTAGGCCACTTTTTATTTTCAAATTATCTCCATTTTTTTCTAATTCAATATTCTCTCCATCAATTAAATTAGTAGAAAAACTACCCAAAAACTTAGCTGGAATAGTGATTTTCCCTTCCTGCTCAATTTTCGCTCCAATTTTAATTTCAATTCCAATCTCTAAATTTGTTGCCACAACCTTCAGATAACTCTTAGTTGCTTCAAGGAGGATATTATTTAAGATTGGTAGTGAATTTTGCTTAGATACAATTCGTTCAGAATTAATAATGGCTTTTTTAAAATTCTCTCCTGTGCAAATCAGTTTCATATTAGTATTCTTTATTATTAAATATTTAAAAGACTTATTGTTATTATTGAGTAAGGTATATCTGGGGATAAGTATGTTTTTTAGTTTAGTTATGGGATAGGTGTGGTGATTAAGTTGTGGATAAGTGTTGGTTTTTGAGGATTTGAGGTTGTGGATAGGGATTGGCGTGTTTTTGGTTGGGATGGTTTATTTCAGTTAATTAACAGGTTGTGGTGGGGGTTATGCTCTGAATATGGGGAGGTTCTAAACAACTTATACACAAGTTATTAGACTATTTTGTAAATTTGCTCTTGAATTGCGGTGAGCTCTTCTTTTAATTTTTGATCTTTTTCCAAATCCTTAGTTATTTTCTCATAAGCGTGAATGGCGGTGGTGTGATCTCGGCCACCCATTTTTTCCCCAATACCAGGAAATGAACAATCCAACTCGCTACGCATAAGATACATGGCGATTTGACGGGGGCGAATAATCTCCTTTTTGCGGTTTTTTGCGACTAGTTCGTCAAGAGTGGTGTCATAAAAAAGAGCAACAGCTTTGAAGATATGTTTATAGGTAACACCCTTCTTTTTTCCACTGGAAATTAGTTCTGAGAGTTGTGCCTCGGCAAAAGTCTTGGTGATTTCATTAATATTGCCTAGTTGCGCCAAGACGGCGAGGCGGTTTAGGGCGCCTTCCAGCTCGCGGATGTTGTTTTTAATGTTTGTGGCAATGAATAGCAGCGCGTTGTCATCAATGGGAATGTGCTCCGCAACAGCTTTTTTCTTAAGAATAGCGATTCTAGTTTCGAGATCGGGTTTTGAAACATCGGCGATCATTCCGCCCTCAAAGCGTGAGCGCAAACGATCTTCCAGAATTTGAATTTCTTTGGGTGGTCGGTCGCTAGTGAGGACGATTTGCTTGTTTAGTTGATAGAGGAAGTTAAAAATGTGAAAAAATTCTTCCTGGGTTTTTTCTTTGCCTGAAATAAATTGAATGTCGTCAATAATTAAAATATCAATTTTTTGATAATAGGCTTTAAATTCGTTAATTTTTTGATTTTGGAGTGCGTCTACCAGGTTCGCTGTGAATCTTTCTGAGGTGATGTATTTTATGCGAAAACCGGGATCTGTTTTGAGTAGCTCATTGCCAATCGATTGAGCGAGGTGGGTCTTTCCCAGTCCCACGCCTCCATAGAGAAAAAGAGGATTGTAGATACGGCCTAGGTTTTGTGAAACAGCGAAGCAGGCCGCTCTAGCTAACTCATTGTTGGAGCCAACTACAAAGTTTTCAAAAGTATATTTTGGATTAAGATTATTTTCTAGGTCGATAGGTGTTGCTTCGGCGTAGGTTTGGTTTCTTGCCGGTTGTTTTGGTGGCGCAATAATCGCATCCATCATCACCTCTCGGCGGATGGGCTTTTCTGTTTCTTTTGTGGCATCAATGACGCAAGAAATTGATTTGATGTCAGGTTGAATATTGCGAAGAGCCTTTAGGATGTGAGAATTGAATTTATTTTCCAGCCATTCTTTGGCAAAACCATTAGGAACGCTGATTATGACGTGCCCAGAGTTGTTTGATTGAATGGCGGTTTTTTTAAACCAAGTGATGAAGGTAGCCCTTGAAAGAGAGACCTCGATTTCAGCTAAAGTGGCTTGCCAAAGCTCTTCGTTGGTCATGGGAATGGTGGAAAATAATTAGAAATATAGAACGCAATTTAAGGCGTTGCTATTTAGAGAGAGTATAGCACAGCAAAAACAAATCGCAAGAAAAATGGTGCATAAATCTGGGGATAAGCTGTGTATAGACATGTAAAACCTATTTTTGGCCGTAGTTAGTTGACTTTTTTGGGGATTATTGGTAAGCTTTGAATACGTCTAGGAACTAATTATTTAAGGAGCAGACTCTAAAAATATGAGCGAGACATATAAGCCAAAAAGCCTAAAAAGAGCGAGAAGACACGGCTTTAGAAAAAGAAATAGCACTCCTTCGGGGCAAAATGTTTTGAAAGCAAGGCGCAGAAGTGGTCGGGCAAAGCTTACGACAGTTTAATTGTTTTTTAAAAAAACAAACTGGATGTTGCCTTTCCAAAATAGACTAAAAAACAAAGAAGACTTTGAAAAGACTTATCGCTATGGAAAGTCTCTTTTTTGTGATAAACTAGTGATGAGGGTGGCGAAAAACGGGCTTCCGGTTGTGCGCGTTGGCATTTCTATTGGAGTGAACTTCTCAAAAAGTGCCGTTTTGCGCAATCAGTTAAAGCGTCAAATTAGAGCATTCTTTCGAGCGGAGTTAGAAAAAATCAAGCCCGGGCAAGATATTGTTATCATTTTGCAAAAAGGCTATGACTCTTCCAAAAGTCCAGTCGAAATTATTTCAAAGTTACTTGCCAAGAGTGGTCAATATATCTAAAAATTATTATTTAAAACAAAATGGCTTTTTTATTTAACGAACTGGTTTATCGCCCAATCTATAATCTTTTGATTTTTATCTATAACATACTGCCTTGGCATGATTTTGGTGTGGCGATCATTTTTGTGACTATAATTATTAAATTAGTGCTTGTCCCTCTGAGTAAAAAACAAATCGAGTCGCAAAAGAAAATGCAGGAACTTCAGCCAAAGCTGAAAGCCGTGCAAGATAAATATAAAAACGACAAGGAAAAGCAAACCAAGGCGGTGATGGAGTTTTATAAGGAAAATAAGGCTAATCCTTTTTCCGGTTGCTTGCCTTTGATTTTTCAGATGGTTTTTCTGATTGCCATTTATCGCGTATTGTATAATATTTCTCAAAACGGGCTCATGGCAAATAGCGCTGATTTGTATGCTTTTGTGCACAATCCTGGACAGATAAACCACTTTTTTCTAGGACTCGTTGATCTTTCTGGCGCGGCGATTAATTTTGGCGCGCTCAATGTGTCCACTGTCGCGCATATTCTTTTGGTCGTGGCGGCTGCCGGGGCGCAATATGTGCAGACTAAAATGCTAATGGCGACTAAAAAAGAAAAAGAAGTTGTCGTGAAAGATAAAAAAGACGCTAAGGAGCCAGATTTTGCCAGCATGATGTCTAAGCAGATGCTCTATCTTGCTCCGATTATGACTCTGTTTATTGGAATAAAATTTCCCGCCGGTCTTGCATTGTATTGGCTGGTTTCAACTTTGTTTATGATTATACAGCAGAAACAGTTGGAGAAAAGAAAGAGTTGAAGCTGAAAAAGATAATTTAATTTTTTTATAAATAATTTTTATGGAAAAGAATCAGATAGAATGCGAAATTAGTGCTATCGCGCAGGAACTGCTTGAAAAGATGGGTTTTTCGGTGGAACTAGAGACAACGCAGAGCTCGGAAAGAGAAGGCGTTTTATTTATTTGCAATATCAAGACAGAGGAATCTAGCTTTCTTATTGGCCAATATGGCACCAATTTACAAGCCTTGCAACACATTGTTCGCGTATTGGTGCGTAAGAGAATTGCTGAGCCGGTTAATTTTGTGTTAGACGTGAATGATTATCGCAAAGAAAAAAATGAGGCCATTTCAAGATTGGCGCTAAATTTAGCTTCTGAAGCTTGTGCCAAAAAAGAGGCTGTCGTTATGCGTCCAATGACGGCATATGAACGGCGGATTGTTCATATGGAACTTGATAAAGATGATCGCGTGAAAGTGGTGAGTATTGGCGAGGGAGAAGAGAGGCGTATCGAGATCACCCCACTAGAGCGATAAATTTCAATTGCCGGACAGGGACTTGAATTGAAAATTTAAAATTATAAATTGAAAATTATACTTTTATGGTTATTGCCAGAAAAATAGCCTATAACGTGCTCATTAGTAGCGTCTCAAAAGTCCTTTCTACGGTTTTGGCGTTAGTCTCGATTGGCTTTATTACGCGCTATTTGGGCAAAGATGGTTTTGGTGACTATGCCACAGTTCTCGCTTTTTTAGCTTTCTTTTCGGCCATTTCTGACCTTGGCCTCTATCAGTTTTCTACCAGAGAGATTTCTCGTCCCAAGGCGAATCAGAATGAGATCATGAGTAACGCTTTCTCAATGCGCGTTACTTTTTCTCTATTTGTTTTGCTACTTGCGTCACTATTGGTCTATTTTTTGCCCTACACCCCGGAAGTTAGGTGGGGCATTATTCTCGTGGCGGCTTCTTTTATTTTTTCTTCTAGCTATCAAGTGTTGAATGGTGTTTTCCAAAAACATCTAGCTATGGATCGCGTGGCTATCGCCGAGCTTTTAGGGAAAACCTTGCAGCTTTTGATGGTGATTTTGGCAATCAAGCTGCGCCTGGGATTCTCTTGGATCATGGCCTCTCTTTTGTTTAATATGGTTTTAAGTTTTGCGTTAATCTATTTTTGGTCAAAAAAATATTTGAAACTTTCTTGGCGCTTTGACTTTTCCTATTGGAAAGCCTTTCTTCGCGAATCCTATCCAATCGGCATTATGGCTATTGTGGTTTTTATTTATTTCAAGATGGACACAATCCTTCTTTCTATGCTCAAGAGCAATGTTGAAGTGGGAATTTATAATGTGGCCTATAAGGTTTTGGAAAATATTACTTTTTTCCCAGCTATGATTGTCGGTCTTATTTTTCCCATTATTGCCGAGGCGATTTTTGTGGACAAGATGAGATTTCGGGATATTTCTAATAAAACATTTAAAGTGTTTGTGCTTCTCGTGTTTCCCCTGGTTATTGGTGCGGTTTTTCTTTCTGAGGGAGTCGTGAGTCTCATTGGAGGCGCTGGTTTTTTTGAATCTGCCAGCGTGCTGCGAATTTTAGTTTTTGCTTTAGCTGCCATATTTTTTAGTAATTTTTTCAATGCGATTCTCATTGCAGGAAATCTGCAAAAAAAACTGATGTACATTCTATCTTTTGCAGCCATTTTCAATGTGTCGGCAAATTTAATTTTTATCCCCTATTTTTCCTATTTGGCAGCTGCAGTTGTTTCTGTAGCAACTGAGGTGTTTGTGGCGGTTGCAGCGGGAATTTTAGTTTATCGAAAGCTAGATTATGCGCCAAAAGTATCGAAATTGGGACGAATTTTTCTCTCTGGACTCATGATGTTTATTTTCTTGGTTATTTTTCACGGTAACAACTTCTATCTGGTTGGATTTTTCAGTATTTGTATATATGCTTTCTCGCTGTGGCTGTTTGGTGCAGTTGAAATCTCAGAGCTTTCCAGCATAATTAGCAAAAAAGGATTAAAAGATTATGAAACCATTTCCTAGGGTTAGTATTGTAGTTTTGAATTATAATGGAAAAGATGATTTGCGAAGATGTCTCATCAGTCTTTTTCGTCTGAATTATCCCAATTTCGAAGTGGTGGTGGTGGATAACGCTAGCGAGGATGGTTCCCTGGAGGAGGCTAAGCAATTTTTCCCTAAAGTTAGTTACATTAAAAATGATCAAAATCTGGGTTTTTCGGCGGGCAACAACGTGGGAATTCGCTATTCTTTAGAAAAAATGGCTGATTTTGTGTTGCTTTTGAATAATGACACGGAAGTAGAAGAGAATTTTTTGACAAAAATAGTTGATGAGGCGCAGAAGAATCCAAGGGCGGGCTTGGTTAGTCCACTGATTTTGGCGGGCAGTGCGGAGGACGTGTGGTTTTCCGGTGCAAAAATTGATTGGCTGCGCATGAAAACACTACATATTGATGGGGCGCTTGACGCTCTTTCTGGTTGCGCAATGCTTATTCGCGCGGAAGTTTTCGCAAAAATCGGTCTTTTTGATGAAGACTTTTTTCTCTACTGGGAGGATACAGACTTTTCGCTAAGAGCTAGGCGGGCCGGGTTTGAGAGTTTACTTGTGCGCGAAGCAGTTGTGCGTCATTTTGAAAAAAGTGAAAAAAACAAAAAAAACAAAACTTATTGGCTGGTGCTTTCAGGACTAATTTTTTTCCAGAAAAATTCCTCCAATTATCTTAAAGCTTGGTATGGTTTCTATGTGTATTTGCGTAAAATAAAAAATAAACTTGATTTAAGAAAAGATGCGCATAATGAAATTGCGCAAGCTGTGCAAAAGGCTTACCGGGATTTTAAGCAGTTTAGAGCTAAACAATGAAACTCTCAATTATTATTGTAAACTATCAAAGCCGGAGTTATCTGGAGCAGTGTTTGCAATCAGTTTTTGATAAAATTAACAACGCCTGCGAATTTGAAGTAATTGTTGTGAATAATGGACTTGAGCAGGAACTGTTTGGCTTGGTGGCGCTTTTCCCGCAGCTGAAAATTGTGCAAAATCAGCAAAATCTTGGTTTTGGCCACGGTAATAATTTAGGCGCGCAGTTAGCTCAGGGAGAAATCCTGTTTTTTCTTAATCCAGATGCAGAAATTTTTTCTAAAGATATCTCTTTAGTGATTCGCCAGTTTGAGAAAAATAATAATATTGGCATTGTTGGCAGTCGGCTACTTACGGAAAAAAGGGAGGTGCAGGAATGGAGCGCGGGACGTGAAATAAACCTAGTTCAAATTTTGAAAAATAACCTAGGGCAAAAGGAAATTTTAGGCGAGAAAGAGCAAGAATTGTCTTGGGTGTCCGGCACCGCGATGTTTGTGAGAAAAAGTCTTTTTGAAAAGCTTGGTGGTTTTGATTCGCGATTCTTTATGTATTTTGAAGACGTGGATTTGTGCACGCGTGCAAGAAAACTGGGTCAAGTGGTGCTCTATTTTCCTGCTTTTTCGGTTGTGCACCATGGTGGTAAGAGTTATGGCGAAAAAAGAACCCAAAAGAAAAATTACTATGAGTCTCAGGATTATTATTTTCAAAAACATTATGGACTGGGAAAGATGTGGTTACTAAAAATATTACGCACCATCACTTATGTTTTTTAGACTTTGTCTAATTTTTTGTTTCTATTTGCCATTTCAGCTGGCACTTAACCCAAGTGCGGGAATTGATTTGGCGAGTGGTCGAGTGTTTATTTTGCTACTCTTTTTTTTGTGGCTTTTGGAAGGACTGAAAAATAAAAAGGTGCTTATTGGCAATAGCTTGGCTAATTTTTTTGTGGTTTGTTTTTTGGCTGTAAATTTATTTTCATTAGCAGTTGCCAAAAATACTGATTGGTCGGCGCGAAAATTGTTGTTTTTGTTTTCTGTTTTTCCCTTGTATTTTGTTTTTTCAACTCTCGCTGATACAAAAGAAAAGCTTGAGCGAGTTATGAAAACATTGGTGGTTAGCGGTTTTGTTGTGGCAACCATGGCGCTAGTCCAATTCTTTTTTCAATTTATTTTTGGCTTGAATCGGGTTTATCAGTTTTGGGCAGCTTTTATTTCACCTGTTTTTTTGGGTCATAATGTGACAGCGGCAGTTTTGAAAAATCCTAGTTGGCTGGTGAATATTTCTGGGACGACCTATTTGCGCGCTGTGGCAACCTTTCCTGATCCACACATGCTAGCCTTTTTTTTAGGCATGCTTCTTCCTCTTGCGTTGGGACTATATTTAAAAAGCAAAAGGAGGATTTATCTAGTGGCTTTTTTTGTGATGTTTCTAGCTGATCTTTTGACTTTTTCTCGGGGAGGATATCTGGGCCTATTTGCGGGCTTTCTTTTGGCGATTGGTTTTTTTTGGAATAGGCTGGGCAAATCAGCAAGAACGGGTTTTGGGGTTGTTTTTTTGGCCGGAGCGATAATGCTTTTTGTTCCTGGTCCGATCTCAGAGCGCTTCGTTTCCAGTTTTAACTTCAAGGAAGGGTCAAATATGGGCAGGATTGAAACTTGGAAAAAGGCGGGAAAAATAATTAGGGAGCATCCTTTTTTGGGCGTCGGCATTGGCAATTATGCATTGGAAATTGATCCAAAAGCGGATTATCGTGATCCAATTTATGCGCACAGTCTCTATTTGGATGTTGCGGCAGAAACAGGACTACTTGGTCTTTTGGCTTGGCTTGGCTTTCTAGTTGCGCTGAGCGTGGGTTTTTTAAAAAAGGCAAGCAGGGAAACTTATTTTTTCTGGCTCTTTTTAAGTCTAGTGGTTTTTTCTGCGCACGCGCTGGTGGAGACACCGCTCTATTCCCCGATAATTTTACCCTTATTTCTAATTATTGCCTCTTTGGGCGTTGTGAAAATTACCGATGAAAAAAATAATTAAGCTGGAGAATTTGATTTATTTTTCAATACTGGCTTTGCCAAGTTATCTTTGGAAAGTGAGTTTTTTTGGTTTGCCAAGTAATCTTTTGGAAGTATTGATTGGAGTCTGTTTAGTTTGGTGGCTATTGCTCCGGGCGAAAAAAAATAGTTGGCTTGATTTTTTTGGAAAGTATAAAGCATTTTTTTTACCAGTTGGCTTGATTTTTTTAGGTTTTATTTTGTCAATGTGTATAAATAAAAGTTATGTGGTAAGCGCAGGAAGCATAAAGGCTTGGTTTGTTTTGCCGATACTTTTTTCTTTTGTGGCGATTTCTGCTATCAAAAAAGAGAGACGAGCTGCTCTGTTTGGCGCCTACTATGCATCTGCAAGCTTCGTTGCGATAATCTCACTCGCCTATTTCATTTCCGGTCGCTTGACGTATGATGGAAGACTTGCGGGCATCTTTAACTCTCCCAATTATTTGGCGATGTATCTGGCGCCGGCTATTTTTGTGGGTTATTTCTTGCTTTTTCCAGAAACGAAAATAAAGCGCTGGCAAAAAGGCATTCTATTTTTGCTGAGCTTGCTTATATTTGCGGTTTATCTGACTTATTCTTATGCGACGTGGCTAGCACTGGCGGTGGCTTTTGCACTAGTGTTTGTAATAGAAAAGAAGGCGATTTTCCGTAAGGCTTTCGCAGTCTTTCTGATTATAGGGACGCTTATTTTTCTTCAGCTAGGAAAGGATAAATTTTCCAATCTCATTAGCTTTGATGCAAGATCATCTTTGACGTCAAGAGAAATGATTTGGCGATCAGCTGAAAAAATGATTAGAGAGGATTGGCTTTGGGGCATTGGCGTGGGGAATTTTCAAACCAAATATCTGGAGTATCAAAAATATTTTTCGCCCTATTTAGAATGGGCAGTGCCTCATCCGCATAATTTATATCTCGCTTTTTGGCTTTATGCAGGACTGATTGGTTTGGTTAGTTTTTTTTGGCTGATTATTCTTTGGTTTCGAGCTATTTTTGCACAACAAAAAAATCCCAATTTAAAACTTATGGGACTGGGCATAATGCTCTATATTCTCCTGCACGGTCTTTTTGATACGACCTATTTTAAAAATGACCTAGCGGTCATTTTTTGGCTCCTATTCACATTGCTTTAACGGCTAAAGAGTGATGCGATAGATTTTTCCATCAGTACGATTTTGGAAAAAAAGCAAGCTTTCATCGGAATTGAGAAAAAGATTGGTGGCGTCATATTTTTGATCAATTTTAGTAGGTTCGATGAGGCGTGATTTTTCTCCCGTTTGGGTGTTTATGCGCCAAAAAGTATCTGCAGTAAAAAATTTTCCATTATCATAATCATTGGGCAAAACGGCATTTACTGGGATTTCTCCAGGGAGGGCGCAAAGAATGGTTTTGTTGTCACCAAGCCAAGTGCATTTAGACGCAAAAGTTGGTGTATTGAGGTTTTTCAACTCTCCCCCATTAGAATTGATAGTAGACAGCTGGATTTTTGTTCCACCCTTGGAATCGGAACTGCTAATAAGTGCGTTTGTGCCGGTTCTGTTCCAGAGATAATCAGCGCCATAAGCTTCTTTGAAGATTTCCTTTTCCGCTCCACCCATAAGGGGAAGAGTTTTGAGACTAGTGGTAAAAAAAGCATCAGGCTTATTCCAATAGGAAATTAACCCTCCTGTTCCAGGAATCGTGGCGATTTTGATGTTTCCAGTGGTAAGATCTGTTAGTTTTTTCCAATTAGTTCCATCAGGAGCGGAAAGATTAAGCGTGCTTTTCTTGCTCTTGGGATCGAAGTATTTGTAGAAAATAAGGTTGTTGCTGTTTTGCCAAGTGATCGAGTCGATGTTTTCAGGAAGAGGACTGCTTTTAAGAGTGGCATAATCATAGGAATAGAAGTTAGCATTTCCTCCATTTACTATTTTTGTGATTACCTTGCTTTTGTCTGGGGACCATAGCACAAAAACTAGGCCAGGTAATGTTTTTGCGGAAAGTGTTCTTTTGCCGTTACCATCAAAATCAACCTGATAAACTTGGCCAGAGAGTTTGGAATAATATTTGATTGCGCTTTCACCGCTTGCAATGGTTGGAGCGAGCACAGCTTCATCGCTAAGGGCTAGAATTGGCGCAAGGCTCATTTTTGGGGCCTCATTGGGTGTTTCTGTTTGTGGTTTGGGATTCGTGTTCTCAATTGTAGCTATGGGCGTGGGAGCTGTTTTTTTGAAAGCGAGATTATAGATGCCAAAAAACAAAAGCGAGAGGCAAAAGAGGGTTAATGAAATATAGAAAATCAATTTACTTTTAGGCATAACTCTTGTTTTCGTTAAAAAGATTATAAACCGGCATCACACCCACAACCACCAGGAACGCTGATGTGTGTGTGCGTCCCTTCGGCTTTATGTTTTGCATTGCATTTGTCGGCAGCAGCGTCAATTGTGCTGTTAACTTCAGACACATCAATTGCGTATGATTTTCCGGCGCAACTAGCGTTGGTTCCACCATAGTGACAGGAGGTTTTGGCGTGATGGCAGCAGTTTTGTTGTGAATCTTCGGTGCATTGAATCCAGGAAGGGTTGTTTCCATAGCAATTAGCTCCACCACCATTATTGTCAGAAATTGAATTTATGGTAAAGTTGCCTGCCCCACCTAGTTTTTCCGCGAGGCAATTGAGCAGAAGCTGTAGGTCTGATGATGCATCGCCATTGGTATATTGAGCTTTAATATTGTCTGTTTGGAATTTTAATGAGTTGGCATCGGTAACGGTACTAACAACCGGAATACCTGATCCGCTTGTGGCAGTGACAGTGGCGCTCTCAACCGAACAAGAAAATTTATACCAACCGTCTTTTTGAATGCCGAGGTCAGTTTTTACAGATAAGAGTGTGAGTGTTGTATTGATAATAAGCCAAGCTCCAAGCATGATAGCAAAACCGATTAAGGAATTAGTCAATAGTCCTTTTGCTGATGTGATTAGGCCAGGATTGCCGGAAGAAATGATATACATTACACCGGAAATGGTAACGGCAGTGATTGCGGCGACAACGAGAATGGTCATACCCCAATCTAGGAGACCTTTGAAGCCGACAATGAGGTGGCAAAGTGTGCAAGGATCAGTCGCGCCAGTGCCACAAGGCACAAGCCCACTGGCAGCGGAAGCAAAGCGAAAAAAACCAAAGATAACGAGAAAAACTAAGAAAAAAGAAACGCTAAGAGCTGATTTTTTAATAAATATTTTTTGCATAAGACATTTTAAATTATTTAGGAAAAGCTTTCCCATTAGGACAAAAGCTGAGGCGATAGTTTTTTCCAGAAGCGTTTTCATTAACATCAAAAGGGACGGACAGGGTTACTTTTAGTTTGCAAGCAGCTGCTTTGGTGATGTCGAGTGTCTTCAGGAAATCTTTTTCTGCTGCATCTCGAGCGGCTTGAATATTGGGATTAAGAATAGCGATAATAAATCCTTGATCTTGCGGATAATAATCAATGGAATAGTTGGTGTTTTCCTTAAAGTTGACACCGTCCATGGAAAGAGGCTTTCCGCTGGGAAGTTTATGTGGATCGTTAATGGAAACTGTTCCGCTGGGCGTTTTTACAATTAATTGATTTTCTTTTTGGGGAAAAACAAAATAAATAATTAGGCCAATGATTGTTAGGCCAAGAAAAATAGATAAAAGTATGGTTGCCTTTTTGGACATAAGATGAATATAAAATGAATTAGTAGAAAAACTAATTAGGAAAACCGCACTCTGAATTGGCTCCCCACTTACCCCAGTGTGTTCCATTACTAGAAAGGGCGCAAGCGGTTTGAATGTTGCAATCTTTGTTGGTGGCGGAGTCTACACAACTAGTATAATTTGTCCCTTTAGTGCAATAAACATTCTTCTTTTTCCCAGTGTACATTGGTGCGGCGGCGGAAGTGGCGCAGGTTTGTTGAGAACAAGAACTGCCCGTGAGATTGTTAGCAGAAAGGTTGATTTGAAATAGTCCCAAGGAAATTGAAAAGTTTTCTGGCTGGCACTTGTCACCACTTTCTTTGTTTTCCTGTCCACTGCTTTCTTTCATGCAAATAGCCGAGGCCATTTCAGCATTAGTGCCAAAGCAAGTATTTTTAAGGTTTTCAACTGAGCAGGGACCAGTTGTAATCGGCTCGCATTTTCCTGTCCCCCCGCTACCACCGCTACCGCCACTACCGCCACTAATACCATTAGTAACTCCGCCACTAATCATATCCGGTAGACTAATTTGTAAAAGTGCAGGATTGATGGTGTAGAGCAGAACATAGGAAACCATAGCCAGGACTACGCCGGAGATAGCATCAATAATTATTCCTTTGGCTTTATTGGCAGAATTGGAATTGCCGGCGCTGGTTATATACATAAACGCACCAATGGAAATCATAACCATCGCCGAGATGCCAATAGTCCAAAGGCCAAATTTATAGATAGCTGTTAGATATCCGCTATAGCTTGTCGGCCTGTCAAATCCAGGAATTTCTTCCATTGGAGTATAGACTAATTCTTCGGCACTTAGCGTGGCATAGGAAAATGTCGGCAAAAAAAGCACCAAGAAAAGCAAGGAAAATAGTATTTTTTTGAAATTGATTTTAATATTCATTATAATAATTTTTCGCTTTAGGCAGGATAAAAAAAATAATTTTTGTCGCAAAAATAATCACAAAACCAGCAAGGACTAGGCGGAAAAGAAAAGCGATGTAGGTGGGGATTCCAGCTGAAATGGTGGCGAGAATAGCTTTTTTACCCGCTTGGGCTTTCGCCAGCTCCACACTAGCCATTTTGATTTTAATAGAATGACTCAATTTCTTTTCATAGAAGTCATTATAGCCAACATTCCAATAGCTGTTAAGTGCTTGTTTTTTATCTGAATCTTGCGTATAAAGAGTCGAAAATTCAATCGAATAGGTTTCGCTGTAGGCTTTGGGTGGCAAAGTGAGTGTTCCGTCTTTAATGCCGTATCCTCCATATTCTGTGACATTGGTCTCTGAAATAGTATTTCCATCAACAATCCATTGGAATTTTTTACGATCAGTTTCTTGAGACAGGTTTGCTCCGGTAAAAACTGGGGTTAGTTTAATTTCACTTCCAGTGAGAGCTTGGAATTCTGTCGTGCTTCGATCATCCCATGCACGTCCATCAAGGTCGATATATTGCCCTAAAAGATTTCCTCGGCAAGTATATTTATTAGCATCAGTTGAGTCAGCGTGTTCGACGGGAGTGATTTTGACAGAAGGATTAACCACCTTGAAAGCGCGAGATAGGCTGAGTTGCTTTCCGGAGGACTTGTCAACAGCGGACAGATTAATGGTAAATTCCTCGTCAATTTCTTTGAGAACTGGAAAATAGCTGGTGTTGGTTTGGGTTGGTGCCGCATCAGCTGACAAGCAATTTTGAAAATTACTACTAGGACAAGTGAGTGTTTTTCCGTCAAACGTCCAGAGAAAATCATTATAAGCGGTAGTGTCAACTTTCACTGCCAAAATTTCATTTTTGGTCACCTCACAAATAGCGTCCGGGGTGGTGGATGAATCCTCTGGGGTTAGTTTGAAAAGGCAAAGTTCTTTCGCATCAGCTGAGACGCTAATCAAAGATTCGCCATTTGCGTTAAAACTAGCTATTGTGGGATAGATTTTAATCCTTTCGGAAGCGGATGAAATTGGAATGACCACATCGGTATGCCCTTCTTTTGTTTCGGTATCAGAAATACTATCTTTAGCAATTAATTTTACCTTGAGATATTTTGGAACATTTTTGGTAAAATTTAGCTTAAATTTAAAACTATCAATGCCCAAACCAATTGTTTGGGTCGCGTCAGGCAAGTCAGCTTTTGCTATTTGGGTCCAATTGTCAGTGTCCGGAGCGTCCCCAGAAAAAACTTGCCATTCATAGTTCAAATAGTCCGGATTTTGCGCGCCAGTAACCGTTCCTTTGAAAGAGAGTTGATCGCCATTGCCCAAATCACTAGCATCGTTTAGCGGATTTTGTGGTCCATAGGTAATGGCTACATCCATTTTTTGATTAGCTCCACCGCCCTCTGAGGGTGTGACTAAATTATCATAAAGACATTTGTTAAGACTTTTGACGGTTGGTATTGAATCGCTATCAAGAGCAGATTGATTGTCCTCATCCGCTCCTGAGCAAGTAATGCCATTATTTGGTCCAGCTTCAGTAGCGCCAAGTGTGCGTGGCTGATCACCTTCGGAATAGCTGGCTGGACAGGTTGTTGTTTGTGTGATGATGGGTGTCGTGCAGGGAGCAGGAGTGGTTGGTGCTCCCGTGATCTGATCGACGCAGGTAATGTTGGTGGTGGTTGTGGTGAGTGTGCGGATGGTAACTAAGTCATTGATTCTTGTTCCATCAACAATTGAAGCCTCGGTCTCAACGGTGTTAGTGGCTGTGCAGGTGTTTCCTGCTGGAACTGTGCAAGAAGATGGTAGGGTTGTCGAGGTTGGTCCAACAGAAGCGCTCTTTGGATAGTCATCTCCAGTTGGGTCGGCGTTTAATTTGTCGGCGTCACAGGTATTATTGGAAAAGGCCCACATAGTTTTGTAGCTAGCGTCGGGTTCCGTGGTTGGTTGAGTGGCAATGCCTTCAACTACAACGCCCACCTTATCTCCAGTGCTATAGGTAAAAGTGAAACTTTGCATTCCCATTCCCGCCACATTAGCTTCATCAACATTGCCAGTTCCCGCTGTGTCGTCAGAATTTGGGTTGGTGTGCCAAAAAGATTCTTCGCTTGCGCCGAAACTTCCATCCCCGGTTTTTTCTCCATTGGCCTTGGGAAAAAGATGTCTGCTGGAGATGTTATTATCATCACAACCAGAAAGTTCATAGTCATTGCCGGACGCGACATCATGAAAAAAACAATGCGGTTCTTTGCCTTTTTGATCATCTCCTCCGCTAGACGCTTCATAGCCATCATGATCGGAATCGGAAGTATAGAGCGTGCTTGGCGTATCCCAAACAAAATCATTACCAGCGATGATGCGTCCCGCTTTGATTTTGTAGTCTTCAATGTCAATAATTTGATTGGTATCAAGATCGCAGTCGCTAACATAGCTATATTTATCCTTATCAGACTCTTTGTCGGTACATTTTTTGTTTTTGAGGTACCAGGTGAAATATTGACTTTCGGTTGGATTAAGGAAGTAGGTAGGTGTGGCAGTGACAGTTACTTTTTCTCCTGGGACAGGATTTGCGGGCGAAAAAGAGAGCATTAGTTGCGGTGGGGTAACTTTCTGGCGCATCACATTCATCGTGCTTATCGTGTTTTTAAGCTCTGCTTGGTTAACGCCGAGACTATTCATGATTTCATCCTTGATTCCGACGGGATTTCCCAAGAGAAAAGATTCTATGCCAGCAGAGGCTGATGGCACGCTGAGTGAAAAAATGTTAATAACAACAAATAAGGTTAGAAAAATTTTTTTGAATATTTTTTTCATCTGGCTAAATAAATTAGAACACTATCTAGAATTATTATAACAAAAAAATGCATAAAATACGAATAAAGAAAAGATTTAGTTTTGTAGGCCAAAATCCCCCCACTCACGGAAAATAAAATGAAAGGCAATATTTGCCAAGAAAAAGAATTAGTGAGCCATAGGGCTAAAAAATAAATCAGTGCTTGGAGCGCAATTGCCCAATAAGTTAATTTTTCACGGAAAAGAGAAAGGATGAATCCGCGAAAGAAAAATTCATTAATAAAAACGATAAAATTAACTAAGAGCAGTTCATAGCCAAGAAAAAACCAAAAATTAGACATGATTTCCGGAGAAAGTTTGTAGTTTGTGCGAAAAGAGGTGTAATTGAGCAAAAGATAAAAAGTTAAAAGGAGAAAAAGGGCTAAAACAGAGCTCCAAACTAATCCCGCGTGCCTATTTTTCAAATTAAGGCCTAGCTCTGGTAATTTCATCTTGAGGATTATTCTAGCGTAGATTGTTGGCAAGAGAATAAGAAAAAAAATATTTTTAGTAATCAATTGAGCGGAATTTTGCGAGGGAAAGAAAAGACCCAAAAATAGGCAAAGCAAGGCTACGCCAAAGCTAATTAGCAATTCTTGATTAAGAGAGAGTGAATTCAGATTAATTTTAAGTTTTTTTGGCTGGTACATTTTAATCAAATTTTTTAGGTCACTACATTAAGAATCAAAAAAATCAATTGTCGCTCTTAGCATTATTTTCAGCCTCTTCTTTTTTTAGTTCCGTTCTTTCAAGAAGCATCAATCCAAAAGTAATAAGTGCGGTCAGGGTTTCCACGGGAAGAAAGTTAACGCCAAACAAAAGCTCTGTCAATGTTCCACCAGCTAATGTTCCCCAGCGTTTAATTGCTCTTTTCACGTTGGATTTATTTTTCTTCCCTGATTTGTAGCTTCCTGAGACAAGCATTCCCGCAATAATGGTTATGGAAGCCATCAGAGTAAGCACTGTTCCAATAACTGGGATGGACCCCATTCCAGGAAAATCGGAAATATCTTTTAGGACAGCCATCATTATGGCTCCGATAAAAAAAATATCACGCATTTCAATGGAAAAGAGCATTGCTTTTGCGGTGGTGGAAGCCTTTTTTAGATTATTGAGTAGCTTTTTTTGAGGAGATTTGGTCGGTGTGGATTTTTTTTCAGGTTTTTTGTTTTCCGCTTTTTGGCGATCTTCTTGTCGCGCATCAGCTAAATTTTGCTTACGCTCTTGTTCGTCAGGCATATTTTTTATCGCTTAATCTAGGCATTTTCTTCATCAAAATCTTTTTTGGCTTGCTCGATTTCCAAAAGTTGCGATGGATCAGTAGTGATGATTTGATCTTCAGAATAGGACGCAACCACTTTAATGGCAACATGTTTGGTGCCGGCGAAAAAGATTCCTTCTCCCACATTACTTTCAAGAAGTAGAAACTTCTCTTGATCAGTGAGATAGAAAGTATCGCAAATCACGTCAATACCAGCTGGCGATTGCTTGAGTAGGAGTTGAAGTGAAGAGTTAGTCACGATTGCTTTGCCATAGCGTGAAGACAAAAAGTCATTAACATCTTGCGTGATTGTGGTGAGGCCAGTGAAATATTTGCGACAACGCTTGGCAATGCCAAAAAGAAAAGAAGCGGCGTCTTCTGATTTCATCATCACCCAGGCTTCATCGACTAGAACGACCCGTTTTTTGACATTAGTCCGCATTTCATTCCAGATAAATTGCAAAATGGTATACATTGCTACGGGACGAAGTTCTTCTTCCATATCGCGAATATTGAAAACGACTAATTGGTTGTCTACTTTAATGTTGGTGGTGTGATTGAGAAAGCCAGCAAAAATTCCTTCCGTATATTTTTCCAGGCGAATAGCAATCATCTCTCCACCTTCCATGCTGCGAAGAACTTGATGCAAATCAGACATAGTAGGAAAGGCATCTCGAGAAAGCTTATTGAAATCGGTTTCCACTGTGATGTCTCTGATAGAATATGTTTCATGAATAGCGCGATCGAGAATGGAATCTTCCTCTGGAGTGATGGAGCCGAGCATAATGTGAAGTAGTCCCAGAAGATTAGCAATATTTCCGCGCAAAACATCCTCTGGATCATCATCTTCGGTGATACGTGGCAAATCAAAAGGATTGAGATGGTTGTCTGAGTTGAGTGAGATTTTGATAAAAGAGCCTTCTACTGTGTCACAAAGGTGGCGGTATTCATTTTCCGGGTCAATGATAATCACGTCAGTCCCCACCATCATTGAGCGCAGAACTTCCAATTTCACGGTATAGCTTTTTCCAGCGCCAGACTTGGCAAAAACGACCATATTGGCATTTTCCATTTGAAAGCGATCAAAGATGATAAGACTATTATTGTGTCTGTTAATTCCATAGAGAATGCCAGTGTTGGTGGAAAGGGTGGAAGAAACAAAGGGAAATGTTGTAGAAAGTGGAGAGCTATTCATGTTAGTGCCAATATTGAGCTCATCATTGGCGAGTGGTAGCGAAGAATTGAAGCCTTGTTCCGACTTGAAAATAGCCGGTTTGACATAGACTAGTTGTGCTTCCAGAACCGCTTCAATGCTTTTTATAATTTCCGTAACTGATTTTTCGCTGTCGCCATAGGCTGTGATATAGAGCGAGAAACGGAAAAACTTTTCCGTTCCTTGTTGCAACTTATCGCGCAAATCATCAATGTCTTCCTTGGCAGTTTCTAGCGCTGGATCACGAATGAGACCCTTCTCTCCTTCAATTTGAATTTGGGATTCAACCTGAGTAGCGCTTTTACGTAAAGTTTTCAAGATATCGCTCGTGTCAATGGGGTGGACAAACATAGAAATATCAATCGGCATATTGATATTTATAATAGGAGAAAACCAGTTGCTGTGAAGAAATCTTGGATAAGCAATGACAAAAATTGTCTGAGCGATGGTTTCTCCCACGCGAATAGATTTGGGCATAATTTGGATGGCTGCTGGTGCAATCAAATCATTCAGGCGCGCTAAGCCTTCTTGGTAATATTTTTCCGATTCCAAAACAGCATCCGTTGGTGGGGCGGGTTTTTTGCTATTCTCTGGGTTTTTGTTGGCAAAAGGGTTTAGCATTATTTTAATTCCATTTTAGTTGTATCAACATAACCCATTGTATCAAAAATTGTCGGGTTATACGAATTAAACAGCAGTTCAATTAGTTCCGCGGTTTTGAGCGGGGCAATTTTGAGTCCAATACCAGAAAGTCCAGCGGTGATGTGGTCAACGCGTTGATAGAGTTGGCTCTTGTAAGTTTCAAAATTCTCTCTTTTTTCCAAAATATTTTTCTGGGGATTGAGCAATCCGGTTATATTGCTAAAGAAGCCTTTCTCGGTATTTTCCATCGGAGAAAAGGGAACGACAATATAGAAGCTTTTGTCCATAATATCAGACAGGGAAACAAGTTGTTTAATGAAGTTTTTATATTCCGAAATCTGCAAGCGCATCAGTTCCGTTTTTTGTAATTTTTCTTTTCCCGTGAGAAACTCAATATAAGTGTCGATGTTTAATTTTCGTGAACTGATGAGGATTTGCAAAGGAAAATCAACTGAATTGAGGAAATTTTGATATTGACTAATAATTGCTTCTTGCTCATCAGAGGCTTTGAGGTCAAAATTGATGGCAGAAATATCCAAAACTGCTCGAAGTGAGCCACTTTTGAGCACAATTACATCTTCTTTGACTTCCGCCACGTCCAAATATCTTTGTGTTGGCGAGGCGGCCGCCTCTTTGGCTAGTTTTTTTGAATAGAGATCTTCCATGGAGTTATTTTTTATCTAATATTTGTGAAATACTTTCAGCTTTTTTGCTATCAAAGCTTTTTTTAGTAATGGTTGTTGCTAAGCCCTGGGAAGAGCTTTCTCTTTTGGTCTCTTTTATCACTTCTCTTTTCCAGACATACATTTTGGGTCTGGTGGCAAACATAATAGAGGAGGTGATGAATTTAATGAGTGGTTGGTTATATGGCCTGTAGAAGGCTAGTCCGCCAAAAATAATGGCGACGATAATTACTGAAAAGACAAAAGATGATTTGTCCAAGAGGCCATAGAGGATGAGTGTAATGATGCTGCCCAAGGCCAACCAGCCAAGTTGTCTGGCTGTCAGTGGCCCAACGATCTTGTCTTCAATATCAATAAATTGTGGAACATTAAATAGCATATAGCATGTAGCATATAGCATGTAGCAGGAAACATATAGCAGCGTTTAAATGCTTTTTTGTTATATGTTGCATGTTACATGTTGCATGGAATTATTCCTCTCTCAAGTTTACCACATTTTTTGGCATCGGTCTTCCTTGCGGTGAGTTGATTTGCTTCTGTGGTGGAAATGGCGAATATTTTCTGGTCAAAGTTGGCGTAGTGCGGTCGATTTTTTCGGTGGAAAAGGTCTGGGGAGAGGAAAAACTGATTTTTTCTGGCAGGATAACTTCTGGTTCTTTTTCTAGCGTTTCTTTTTGGGGTAGGTTTTTGCGCCAAGCGCTGAGGCGATCGGTGTCAGTTGCAAAAACAGGCGAAACGGAATTTGTGGCAGAAGTTTGTTGAGTTGGTAGTGGTTTTTCACTTCTTTTCTCTGTTGGCGGGAGAAAAATAATTTGCTTGGTTTTGGTGTTCACAATGAGTAGTGTTTTTTCTTCAAAGGATTTCAAGATTTCTGCCAGTTTTTCACGGTCAGATGAGTTGAGGTTTCGTCCGTTTTCACTTTTGAAAAGATAGTTTCCGCGCACAATCGGATCGTGGTTGCTGATGCCGACGACATAGGAATAGTCCGCCAACCAGTTTTTGATTGAAGGTCGCACTGGATCAGGAAAAACAGCCAATTTGATGCGGTTTTGGGTGATTAATTGTTCGCCGAGTTCGGGATATTTTTGGATGGCAATTGTGATAGGGAGTTTTTCTAGCTGAGCGACGTAGGCTTTTTCTTGTGAGTCGTCATTTATAATTCTTTGAATCACCAACTCAGAAATTTTTTGCGCGGTAATCTGGTCAACACCCATTTCTTTTGATAGGATTGCCGGAAAATTTTCCAGTTGAATCTCACCAAAATAATAACCACGAACAGCGCGAGCGATGTCAGTCAATTGCAGAAGTTCCAAATTGAAATTTTTACCGATAGTTTGGATTTTTTGAGCAGTTTCTTCGGAGACAAGTTTATCTTTTACTGATTCTGACAATGTTAGAAATTTTTCTTGTCTTTTGAAAACATGTTCTGAAGTTTCATCGTCAGGATTTTTGGTTACAAAAACAGCATAGGGAGATGCGCATCTCATTTCTGACAAGTTCTCATTTATTTCCAATGATGACATATTGGGCATGTAATGTTTAATATTTTTTAAACTATTCCAGTATTGACCTCAAGCGCGGATGCGTTATTAGCAGAAAGCCTTTTATGAATTTCTGCTCTTGCTTCAGCTTTCATAGAGGCCCATGCTGTTCGCGTGGCTCGTATGACACTATCTCTTTCTGCATTTCTATTGTTTGCCCGTATTGTGTAGGCCGCTAAGGATTCTCCTGGTCTTTGCGGACCTACTGGTTGGAGTATATCTGTCCAATTTTGATCATTCCATTGTTCAGCCGTGAGACTGCCCATTTGTTGATTTGCAATATATTGTTCAGTGGTTACTCGAGTGCTTGAAATAGCAGTGGCTATCGCTGGTGTTAGGCCTGCCCTTGTTGCGTTATCGTACAACGCTAATTGTGCAGCAGGCGTGCTTGCAGCTGTACCACCGTCTATATTTGATTGCTTTGCCTGCTCCCCTGCATCATTCGATTTGTTAATAGCAACCAAATCATTTCTGTTTTGTTTAACCTTAGCATTTATAGCGCCTCTGAGTGATGCGTTAGTGTTTGTTCTCGTAAAGCCATCATAAGTGGCCTGGTCCATTTTTTTATCTTCCGCCAATCTAAATGCAGCTCCAGCATCGCCTGCAGCAGCCAAAGATTTAAGTTCGTTATCAGTCGTGTCATTTTTCTTGTGCTCTGCAGCTCTTCTGCGCATATCTTTTTCTTCCGCTCCTTTTACATTAAAGCGAGCTGCCATCTTAGCTTCTCTTTGCGCAGTTTTTTCAGATCCCAACCAGCTGTTTTTCTTGGTTTGTTCCCATTTTTGTTTGGCGGCGCCAGAAAGTCCAGATTTTTTGGATATGAAGCCCACTGATCCAAGTGCGGGATTTTTGGCGAGCCATTTTCCGGCTTTTTTCCCTGTCTTTACCACCGCTTCTGCGCCTTTGATACCAGAGCTTTGAGCCAGGATAATGCCATACCAAAGCACGATAATCGGGAGGACAAAAATAGAAACCCCAGTGATTAGTTGGCTGATGTTGCCCGGGTCTTCAAGTCCGTTGACTTGCATGTTGGCAATAGTTTTAATTTTTCCTCCCGAACTGGCCATGGCACTCATTAGCACATTAGCGACATAGAGCATAAAAACAATAATTGGTCCGGCAAAACAGTTTTTCATGAAATCCGTCCACCATTCGTTGCCGGCGCTATCTAGTTTGGTGCCAGGAAGGACCGATCCAACAAAGGCTAGTGGAGAAAAGATAATGTAGAGCGTGAGAGAAACAGTTCTAATTATGAGCAAAACAGCAATTACTAAAAGTGTAATAGCAAGAATAAAAGTAAAAACAATAGCAGAGAGAAGAAACAAAGCATTGGGGCTTGTTCCACCGACAATCCAATCCAGTCCAGAACCCTTAATAATAGACATAAATGAGTTGTCTCCGCCCATACTTTGCAAAAATCCAAACATAATAATGTTAGAAAGATCGATAATGAATCGCGCGATTGGATAACTGAAATTGACCAAAAGGGCCATAAGCACAAGATTTCGCAGAACACTTTTATAATTATATTTGCTATATTGAAAAACAGTGGCAAAAGCGGAGAATAGAAGCACCATAATGAAAACCACATTGAGCACATCGCGCACGGCGCGCCATGTTGTATAAACGGCGCTATTGGTCATGATAGCTTTCATTGTATTTGGATTGACAATCCATTGGAATAATGTTTCTGCAATATTGAGCAGTATGGTAACAAATTTTAGAACAATTTTGAGTAAAAATATAATAGCTTGTTCGATTAGTCCAGGAGTGCCCGCAGGATCATTTTCTGATTTGGTGTCGACTAGGCCTGTTTCGCCTTGGGATACTGATTTGCTCTGATTGCATGTGCTAACGCAAACATCTTTATCGCTTTGATCTTGAAATCTATCACAATCACTTACGCAATCGGCTAAAACTGTTTTTGTCAAACTAACCAACGGCAAAACAACCGCAAGGCAAAAAACTGCGAGTAAAATTTTTAACTTGTGTTTTTGGAGGTAGGCGTTCACTGGTTTTTTTCTGGATTAACTTTTATTTTTTATATAACGCTCCCGGACCATAGGCGTTGACTTTTTGGTTGACTTGATTGACGGCTTTATCTGTCACGCTATTGAGTTTTTGATCAACTGCTCTTTGTGCTCCGGAGATGGCACTTTCGGTGAGACTGGAAATGGCTTTAGAAACCGTGGCGGCAATAATTTCCGGCAGACTCTTAGCATAGGCCATGGCCATGTTGGGGAGATTTTCCACATTGGCTTTCATGTCAGCAATAAGGGAACCTGGTTTGGTGACTGAGCCATCATCCGCCACGTTGCCAAGAAAACCTTTGTAGGCGATACTTTGGGCTGTGGCAGTTGCGGTCTCGTCTTTTTCCACTTTGTCCATGTAGGCTTGGGTGTACATAGCAATATCTGAGGGCATATTATTTTCCAAAACATAGAGATTGAGATTGGATAGATCCTTCCCCGCTAGCAGATTCTCAGTATCAATATTGGGGAATGTTTTTGGTTCTGGATTAATTACTTCCTTGTCAACCATTGTTATCATTTTCTCGGCATAACTCTCCGTTGGAGCAGGAGATCCATTGACAGAAGAACATTCCATTACGTTTCCACCCATTGGTTGGCAAGTTCCGATGGTGCCGTCTGCCATTTGGCATTCAGTGCCAGTGTTAGCCACGCTGCAATCTGTGACGGCTGCCAAAACTCGGGCGCCAAAACCTTCCGACTCCGTGCTGGCTCCCAAGACAAGGCCACTAGTACTGCGATAATTGGACATTCCGCGACCGGCAAAAGCTTGACTGATATAATCATTGGCATAGGCACGGGCGGTGCGCTTGGGAGAGTCGACAAGGTAGTCTTTCCAGTTGGTGATGAAGCGCGCCCCGTTGCCTGAGACACCGGAGATGAAACGATCAACTTGATTGGAAACCATTTGAATCGCGCTTTGTTTGAGAGAGGCGAGCATCGTTTCTTGAATAAAATCCCAAATTTTGGTTTGAGCAAAAATTGCTTCTCCAGCTGGCAGGGCGTCCCACGCCAGGGCTTTTGAGGTGCCTAGGGGAGAAAAAGTGAGCAAAAAAGCAACCAAAGACAACAAAAATGTTTTCTTGATGGGCTGAAAAAAAGAATTTGTTTTCGGCTGATTCATTTTGATGAGTGTTTAATTTTGTTCAAGTAGTTTGCCAATTTCCTCGAGACTTTCTGGCGCTGAAATGCCATAGCTTTCTAATTTTTTTTGAATGGTTTCATTGTAGTCCAGTCCATATTCCGAGAATTTGGCTTGTGCTTCCATGGTAAAGTCGGAAAAGGCAGAAAGTAGGCCAGAAATTTTTGCAAGACTGGCAATGTCTCCCAGAGGGTCCTCATCTTTGGGTCTTAGTGTTTGAGCGAGCTCATTAGAATAGAGCGCGAGATTTAGGGCTTTTATGTGCAGATCAACCAGATTTTCCGGCACTTCCAGGGCTTTTAGCTGTTCAATGATTTTGGTTTGACTTTCAGCGAGTTTTTCGATTCCGGCGGTGTTTCGACTGGAAATGGCCGAAATGATGATGTTTTGGATGTTTTGAATAACTTTTGGGGCGTCACTGAGCGAGGTGATTGGTTCAGGCGAATTGCTGGAAAGAATATAGATGAGCGCGGTGAGATAGTTGGTGGCGTCCTCTTTGATTTTCTCAAGTGCTCTTTTTTCGCTTAAATTAGCATAACTAGCTTGACTTTTGATGTTTAAATCCTCTCTTTTTATTTCTGGTAGATTCGTTTCTCCGAGATTGTTATCGCCTGCGATTGTTTGATCAATGAGCGACTGAACATCTTCCAAGGAAGGGGGGCTGTCGGATGATGCGGTGAGCTTGGAAAGTCTTTCTGAGAGATCAGTGGTGAGATTTTTTTGAGTGGAGTCGCCAAGTACACTATCGGCAGAAGCGATTTTTGAAGCGGTAGTGTCTGCGATTATTTTGTCTCCAGGAGCGGGCTTTAGCGGGTTGTATCCAGCGCGCACTTCCGCTCCGTCGGAATAGCCATCACCATCCGTGTCACTTTTTTGCGGATCGGTTCCATACATCTTTTCTTCTTCGTTAGTTAGTCCATCTTGGTCACTATCAAGAAAGACACTACTGGTAGTGTTAGCCTTGTCTTCAGCGCCTACATAGAAGGCAAAACTCAAAACGAGCAAACATCCCAAAACCAAAAAAGTCGAGTTGATATTTTTTATTTTCATATGTCTGGATTATACCACAACCACTGTCAAGTTGTGAAGGGGAAAAGATTTGCTTTGAATTTTTTTGAGTGCTAAATTAGAGTTATGCAAAAATTGACTAAATTTATCGAACATATTTTGGAAAAAAGAGTCAGTCCGGTGGCCTGGTTTTTTAATTTTTTGGGGATTGTTGTGGTGCGGTTATATCTCGATAAATTTATTGCACGAGCTCGCTCTCCCCTGTTTGATTTGATTATGGATTTGCATAATCTGCTCTTCTTTTTTTTGTCGTTTGCTCTTTTGTGGCTTGTTTTGACTCTAGTGCTCAAAAAGAAGCCTTTTGATCTGAGTTATTTGATGCTTTGGACAAGTCTGGCTATTATTTTTCCACCACTATTTGATTTGGCGCGCACCGGCGGAGAGGTTTTTTGGAGCTTCTATCTGCTTAGTTCTCCGCAGGACCTATTTTTGGAATATTTGACATTTTTTGGCCATCTTCCTTCAGGAATAGTGTATTTTGGCACCAGGATAACTGCACTGGCAGGAGTATTTTTTCTAACGCTTCTAGTTTGGGTAAAAACTAAAAAAGTTTCTCGCTCACTGCTCACACTTATTGGGACATATTCCGGGTTATTTCTGATGGCCGCTTTCCCCTCGCTGTTTTTCTATCTGGTCACTTTTTTGGAAAAAAAGAGCTTGCTTGCGGTTCAGTCTTTTCAAATTATTCAATTTTTTTCGCAAACGAAAAATTTCGGCATTAAATTGGTTGATCCGACCTATGCCTTGGCCGCCAATTTGAATCTGATCTATTTCCTGCTTATTTTCATTTTATTGAGCTATTTTTTTTGGAAATCAGAGGCAAAAGTATTTTGGTCGGTGGCGCGAAATTTGCGTTATCCGCAAATCTTTTTCCACTGCGGACTGTTGTTTTTTGGCTTGGGGATTGGAGCACTCGCCTATCCGGAAAACTTTAATCTTAATTTGTTTTCTATTTTAGCAATTTTGGTGATTTGGCTCAGTGTGTTTTTGGCTTGGGAAGCATCGGTGGTGGTAAATGATATTTTTGATTATTGGGTGGATTTGATTTCCAACAGGGAGCGACCTTTGCAGGTTGGTCTTTTCACAGTCGAAAAGTATGCTCAATTTGGTGCAATACTTTTCTTTCTTTCTTTTATTGGCGGGATGCTGGTGCATTACAAATTAGGCATATTGCTCATCGTCTATCAAATTCTCGCTTGGTTCTATTCGGCGGAGCCATATCGCTTGAAGCGTTTTCCTGTCATTGCCTCTTTTCTAAGTGCTGCAACGTTGCTCACAGTCTTTTTTGCGGGTTTTATTTTTTTCTCCCCGACGCAAAATCTGGATCATTTGCCATGGCGAATTGTTTTTCTGCTTCTTATTGCCTATACCCTATCTTTGCCGATTAAGGATTTCAAAGATATCGCCGGAGATAAAAAAGATGGTGTGTGGACAATTCCTGTAATCTTTGGTGAGGAGAAGGGGCGCTTAATTGTTGGCGCAGGAATCTTTATTTCCTATGTGTTGAGCATTTTTTTCATCAATGAAATGCGCCTATTTTGGTGGGCGATTATTTTTGGCTCGCTTTCTTTTTTGGTTATGAATAATAAAAAAATCCACCCCAGAAGTGTTTTTTGGTGGATTTTGCCGTTGGTTACGATTTATGGTTTTATTGCTGTAGGGATTATTTTTTTCTCTGCTTAATTGACTTTTTAGCCGATTTGTGCGAGGATGTAAAGTCGAGAAAGGAAAATAAGCGATAACCAGCAACTTAAAAATTAGGAGGTGACGCATGACTTGGCAGACAAAAGAAAGAAATAATCGGCTTGAGCAACAAAAAGTGCAAGAGATTTTAGAGACAGAAAACAGACGAAAGAAAGAAAAAGAAAATTATGGGAAGAATGTGGTTTTGGATTTCTGGGATAATCTATTGAAAGCGAATAAGAAACTTCTTCCAGAAGTAGGAGCAAGGCTTACAAGCGAGCGAAGTTTGCAAGGGCTTGAACGCGAAATAGCTTGCGTGGAATACGAGAATGAAATCTTGATTTTCGAACCAACTGGAGGCGGTCAGCGTATCAGTTATTCTCATGAAAAAGAAGGGCTATGTATTGGGAAAAAACAAATAACCAAAAAACACATAGACCACATTCTGAGAAATATATGCACCGGGAAGTATTTTTATGCAGGGTTAGCTTAATATCCCCTGCCTAGAGATATTTATTTTTATTTGTGTCTTGCAAAAAAAGGTAATGTCTAGATTCTAGATGTTACCTTTTTTCTTTTATGTGTCATCCCCGCGAAGGCGGGGATCCAGGCACCACAAGGCTAATTATTATACAAAATCGAGAAATAAATCTCTCCACTTACTATTATCACTTTCAATTAATTTTATTTTCCAACTTCTGTTCCATTTCTTGAGTTGCTTTTCTCTGGCAATTGCGCTGACAATATCATTCGTCTGTTCAAAATAAACTAGAATTTTTGTTTTGTATTTTTTAGTAAATCCCTCTGCCAATCCTTCTTTGTGCTGCCAGACTCTTTTTACTAAATCAGAAGTTACGCCAATATACAAAGTTCCGTTTTTCTCACTAGCTAGAATATATACGAAATAATCTTTAGTTCTCATTGTAATAATTCGTTTTTTCTTTATGTAAAAATGGAGGTGCCTGGATTCCCGCCTTCGCGGGAATGACACCGTTTTTTTATAATAATTCCACCAACTTCTTCCAGTCGTCTAAGTTTAATTCTTGCGCTCGTTGGTTTGGTGTGATTCCAATTTGCTTTAATTTTTCTTCAATAATAGTTTTTTCTAATTGCAAGCTGGTGGAAAGATTATTGACCAGCGTTTTTCTTTTGGCAGAAAAACCGGCTTTGACAAGTTTGAAAAATTTTTGAGTGGTCTTTTTCTCTGCACGTTTTTCGTTTAGGTTTATTCTAATAACGGCGCTGTCTACTTCTGGCACAGGAAAAAAAGCCGTTTTTGGCACCGTAAAAAGCAGTTCCGGAGTGGCATAATATTGCACAGACAAAGCCAGGATGCTCAGCTTTCCGGCTTTGGCACAGATTCTTTCAGCCACTTCTTTTTGTACCATAAGGATCATTTCTGTTGGCGGATATTTAGTTTCCAAAAACAAACGAATAATCGGTGAAGTAATATAATACGGAATATTGGCAATGACTTTGTATTTTGTAAAATTATTTTGTTTAATCAATTCCGGCAAATTAATTTCCAAAATATCAGCGTTGATAATATCCAGATTCTTAGTAGTCTTAAGTCTGTCATTTAATTTTTTGGCTAATTCTTTATCGATTTCGATTGCTACAACTTTTTTGGCATACTTCGCTAATCTTTCTGTCAAAACACCTTCGCCTGGTCCGACTTCCAAAACAAAATCATCCGCGCTCAAATTAGCGGTCTTGATGATTTTATCCAAAACAGCTTTATCTCGAAGAAAATTTTGACCTAAAGATTTTTTTGGTTGCATGATATTTAGCTTAAGACAATAATCAGTTTAACACTTCTTCAACTTTCACACCAATTACGCCGGCTCCAAGAGAAGCGATTTTTTGGAAAGCCACCTTATCAAGATCGATAATGCGACCCTTGCCCTGGGGGCCATAATCATTAATTTGGACGATAACCGATTTGCCATTGGCGGTGTTGGTAACCCTGGCATAATTACCTCTTGCGATGGTTGTGCTAGCGGCGAATAGCCCGCCCTTCCAGGCATACCATGTCCCCTGGCCCTTTTTGGCTGGCCCAGTTTTGACATATGTTCCCTGGGTCTCAACTTCAGTGACTGGCTCTTTGGTGATGTTTTTTTTCAGTGCGACGCGGGAAACTTCTTTGCCGTCTTTGTATGTAATTTTATAATTTACTTCCAAAATTCCTTTTTCACCCTCAATCTCTGTCTTTTTTTCGCGCCAGCCAAGTTTACTGTCTAGTTTGGTGGTGACTTTATAGGGGATATCCTCCGGGATGACTTTCTCTTCCACATTGATGCGGGTGACTGTGATTTTTAGATCATTTTCCAGGAGGCCAAGAGTTCCTGGAATAGTTTTGTCTAGACGTCCGAGCATGATGTCATTTTCTTCTAGGGCAAACAGTAGGCTACGAGAAAGTGTGTGATTTTCGATGGTTTTTCCATCAACGAAGATAGTTATTTTGACTGCGCGACGAATTTGAATGTTTTCTCCCGGAAAAAGTTGACTGGAACGATCTGGCAAGATTTCATCATGAGGGGAAAGTGAAATTTTTTGCTCCAAAAGAAAGTTATCCACAGTCTGCGCACTGGTTTCTAGCTTCATTTCAAGCCCATTATCATAAAGAGTAACCAATTTTGGCTGTTCTGAGAAAAGCAATTCTCTTTTTTGGGAATGAAAAAAAAATCTCCATGAGGTGAAAATTATAAGCGTGAAAACTATAAGTTTGAGGAGTTTTTTGGGCATTAAATTTGAAATTTATGCGTCTATTCAGTCTTAAACCGATATTGAATGGCTTCGGCGATGTGCATAGGCTTGATGTCGGTTGATTCTTCCAAATCAGCGATGGTGCGGGCAACTTTAATGATGCGGAAATAGGATCGGGCGCTTAGATAGAAGCGTGCAAGAGCGTTTTTCATTAGTTCTGTTCCAGCAGCATCCAGGGCGCAATGTTTTTTTATCTGCTCGGCTTCCATTTCACTGTTGGTAATAATGGTTAAGTCGGAAAAACGCTCCGCTTGAATTTGACGAGCCTTTTCTACGCGTTTTTGAATAACACTGGACTCTTCCGCCTGCTTTTCTTCAGAAAGTTTTTCAAATTTTAGGCGTGGCACTTCGATGTGCAAATCGATGCGATCGAGGATTGGTCCGGAAATTTTGGCTTGATAGCGAATAATGTTGCCAGGACTGCAAGAGCAGGCTTTTTCTGGGTCGGTGGCATTGCCACAGGGGCAAGGGTTCATAGCAGCAACTAGTGTGAAGCGAGCGGGAAACTCCAGTGTGCCACGTGCACGTGATACAGTAATCGATCCGTTTTCCAGCGGTTGACGCAGATTTTCCAAAACAGAGCGAGAAAATTCAGAGAACTCGTCAAGAAACAAAATGCCTCGGTGAGCCAAACTAATCTCTCCTGGCTTTGGGATTGTTCCTCCGCCGACAAGAGAAGCTGCGCTGGCTGAGTGATGCGGAGCGCGGAACTGTCTTTTGGTGATGAGACTGGTTTCTTTTGGCAAATAGCCGGAAACAGAAAATATTTTTGTTACCTCTAGGGCTTCGGGAACGCTCAGGCGGGGCAAGATTGAAGTCATTGTTTTGGCAAGTAAAGTCTTTCCCGATCCTGGTGGACCGTTTAAGAGAATGTTGTGTCCGCCGGCAGCGGCAATTTCCAATGCGCGCTTGACATGTTCTTGACCGCGAATATTTTTCATATCATAGACGGGGCTTTCTTTTTCGAATAATTTCTCCAGGTCTGTGCGGGGAAAATTGTCAAGAATAGTTCTCTCTTCCAAGTGCTCAATCAATTCTCGCAAGGTGGAAACAGCAATGATTTTTAGTCCAGAGATGATTGAAGCTTCTTTAGCGTTCTCTTTTGGGACAAAAATAGTGTCAATCTTTTTTTCCTTCGCGAGGATGGTCACCAGAAGAACACCTTTGACAGGACGAATACGTCCATCAAGGGACAGTTCTCCTATGAAGAGTTTGTGACCGTAGTCAAAATTTAACTGATTGGTGGCCAAAAGAAAGCCCAGGGCAATCGGCAAATCATAGAGCGGGCCAACTTTTGGCAAGTCAGCCGGAGCAAGATTAACTGTGATGCGACCACACCTGTGCGGAGGAACAAAGCCACTATTTTTCACGGCTGAACTGACCCGATCCTGGGCCTCTTTAATGGCAGTGTCGGGAAGTCCTACAATATTGAAGTGATGCATGCCAGCGGTGACTGTGTCCACCTCAACTTCAACTAGTTCACTTTTCAGGCCAATAACAGCGGCCGAGAGTACTTTTGAGGACATAGCTATTTTTTGTTTAATTTTATTATCAAAAAGAAAATACCTGTGCAAATAAATATATCCGCTAGATTGAAAACTGGCCAAATTTTAAAATCAATGAAATCAATTACGCAACCATTATACAGCCGATCAAGCAGATTGGAAATAGCACCTGAGATAACTAAAATTAGGGGGAAATTTAAATTTTTAATTTTTGAATTTGAAAATTGATTTAAAACCTTGCCTATAGGCAGACAGGTTTCAAACTTTAAATTTAAAATTAGCAGGCCAATAAATGAAATGATAGCTATAGTGGCTAGCAAAATCAACCAAGATGGCAAAACCACGCCAAAAGCTATCCCTTTGTTGCAAATATAAAATCCGCGGGATGTGCGGATGATATATTTACTGAGCTGATCAATAAAGATGAGCAGAATAAAAGAGAAGACTAATAATTTTTTAGATTTAGATAATCGCATTAGTTGCTAGCATTTAATGCAAGTTTTAGCGCTGGGGTTGGCGCGTAAGCGGTCAAGATCGATTTCTTTTTGGCAGTTTTCACAAAATCCATAGGTGCCTTTTTCCATTCGTTCCAAGGCAGAAATAACGTCTTGCAAGTTTTTTTCCAGTGTCAGTTCTACTGGCAGATTTTCTGTGTATTCCTCTACTTCTGTGGTATTATCTTCTCGGTCAGTGCCGATTGTGTCAAAATTTGTTTCATAGTCACCTTTTTCTTTGTCGAGTGGCCTGGCGATGCGTTCCAGGCTTTTTTCTAAATCCGCTTTTTCACTAAGTAGTATCGCTTTGAGTTCGTCTAGGTTTTTTTGATCCATAGTTGCTTTGGGTTATTGATTATTCGCTTATAGGTTAATTTTAGCAAAAATGTGGGAAGTTGTCTATTTTTGTTTTTAGATTGCTTTAATGTGCTTAATCCTTGCTCTTCTTGTGTTCATGTTAATCCAAATAGCAATTACATCAAAACGATAAGCATAAGCTAGGAGATTGTTAATTTTTAGATAAAAATAGGCGATTTTGTCTAACTTTTGCATTTTATGGTAATTGACATTTTCTTCTGGCAAGGTGTCTCGAAATTTTTGCATTTCTCTGGATTTTACCTCAACAAAAACTAATTCATTTTTTTTCAAATCTTTGGCAATGATGTCAATCTCTCCTAGTCGACGGCCACTTGGGTTGGCATAGTTCATGGCGATAATCTCATAACCCTTGCTTTTGAGATAGTTGGCGGCAATGCTTTCACCAAGATTGCCAAGTGCTTTTTTGGCTGTAATGCTCATATTTAAAGTTTAGCAGAAATTTTTAGGGAAAACAAAAAACACCCTTTCTTTGGTGCTTATTTTTTCTATCATACTATTAAATCCCCTCTCTTTTTCGTCGGTTTTCAGAGCTAGGCTGAAAACCGACGGGCTCAACACCCAATAAAAAATAAATTTGGCGAGAGCCCGCCAGCTGTTTGTCATATACTAACAGGTGATGCGGAAACGATTTAGTCCGGGTGAGACATCGTCGTTATGACACGCCTGTATTTTATGTATATAACGCAAGATTATTTCTATCCTGACGTTAGAAATGTTGTTTTACCATTCTCTGGTGATTTTTCACCTTTGAATTTGAAAGAACTATTGTTTTTATTATTTATTTTTATATTTTTATAAATAATTTTTGTTTTTATTTTGGGTCTCCGATGTCAGAAATCGAAGCGGTCTCGACGCGTTGGTCGTGACACTTGAACAGTAAAACAATTTTCAATCACAAATAGGGGGAAATTGTGATTGAAAATTGTGTTACCGTTCCGTTACTTTCAAGTTTTTAATGTTCAATATATCTATTATAGCAAAACTTGGAGTGTGCGTCAACGCTAAAATTAGTTTTGGCTTTGAATCGCGTTATCTGCAATTAAATGAGCGGAATTTTTTTAAAATGGGATATGGGATAAATTGGCGAAAATAAAAAGTCAGCTACTTTTTTAGGGCTAGGGCAAGCGTTTTTTATTGGCCCATAGAATTATCCACAGATTCTTCTTCATCTAGTATGACTGATGGAGCTGCTTGACTAGAGACTTGACCTAGGTGATCAATAAGGGCATACATGGTCATTTTTGTAGTGCCAATCAGCAATTTATTTTTCGTGACAGCATAATCAACAGAAAGATTCTCCGGGGAGATGATATTTTGATAGCGAATATTTACATTCTTATACTCATTGTCATAGAAAGGCTCGTCCTTGCTGTAGTTGGCTACAAAAAAGAGTGAGCTAATTTCATCAGCCAGATTTTTTTCTTCCTGAATCAGAGCCTTACTAAGAACTGTTTCATCTTTGGCATCAATTACCAGGCCAACTCTTGATACGACAGTGTCATTGTAGATAAAGAGGCTAAAGGTGTTTCCTAGGCTGCTTGTAAGAGTAGGAGAAAGACTTAGGCCAAATCGAACAGAAAAATCATTAAAAGTTAATGGAGCATTTTTTTCGTCAGTAGGGATAAACTCTATTGGCTTGGTGTAGCCCTCAGTGGTGACTTTTTGGATATATTGAGCAAGAAGGTCTTTGGTTTTTTGTGTGTCTCCGCTATTTTCTCCAAGTGGAAGATAGTTTGGTGAGCTTTCGGAAAAAGAAAGAGAAGGCATCGTTGGTTGTTCGGGGATGGTTGGAGCAACTTCTTCTGTGGGTGTTTCTTCTGAGTTCTCTGACTCCGGGTTGATTAATGGGGGCTGTTCGTTGGTTTGGGTAGCTTTTTTTTGCCAAAAGGAGTAACCAGCAAATGCTAGTGCAAAAACTAAAACCAGTGAAATAAGAAAAAGAGTGACCACTTTCCAGTTGATGGGCTCTGTCTTTGTCGGCGAAGTTATCTTAGGTGTTTCTATCGGAGCGCTTTTGGGGGTGGTGATTTTTGTTTGAGGCGTTGTTGCGCCAGGTGCTTCGCTGAGGATGGAACGTTCGTTCCAAGAATTTTCAGGACTAAGAAAAGGGCTAGTTTTTTGTTTTTCAGATAGATTTTCTTCTGTGGTAGTGTTTTTATTTTGGACAGAAGGAACATTTTTTGCGTTGGTAGGATTTTTTATTTGCGCCATGTCATCTGCCATTGTATGAACAGGAAAATCTTCAATATTAAAGCTATCTTTCTGATTTAGGTTGGCGGAAGAGGGGTTAGTTTTGAGATTAGTGTCAGCGTTATTTTTTAGACCAAACATTTTTTTGTTTTTTTAGTTTAAATTAAAAAAAATAGAAGTGGACACTTGTCCACTTCTATTATATAGCACAATCTAAATTTTGACTAATTTTTTATTCTTGAGGTTTGGCGAGTCTCGCTGAAAGATTAATTCGGCCTTGTGCATCAATCTCTTTTACCTTGACCGGAACGACATCTCCAACGCTCAAAACATCTTCCACTTTTTCAATTCGACGCTCAGCAATTTCAGAAATATGAATGAGGCCTTCTTGTCCAGGGAGGATTTCAGCAAAAGCGCCAAACGCCATGATGCGTGTGACTTTAGCATTGAAAAGTTCTCCCGCTTTTACTTCATGGGTAAGGTTGTCAATCCATTCTTTAGCTTTTCCGGCAGAAACTTGATCGGGAGAAGTGATGAAGATCATACCGCTATCCTCAATGTCAATTTGCACTCCAGTTTGGTCGATAATTTCATTGATAATTTTGCCACCAGTGCCAATAACATTACGGATTTTCTCCGGATTAATTTGCATGGTGATGATTCTTGGCGCATATTGAGACATTTCTTTGCGCGGTTCTGGCAGAGTATCGGTGATTTTCTTTAAAATCTCCAAGCGATTTCGGTGTGATTGAGCAAGAACAGCGGAAAGCATTTCCAGTGTGACACCATCTACTTTCACATCCATTTGCATTGCCGTGATGCCTTTTTCCGTTCCAGCAACCTTGAAGTCCATGTCGCCATAGTGATCTTCGAGTCCCTGGATATCGGTGAGAATTTTAAATTTATCATCTTTTCCCACAATTATTCCCATGGCAATGCCAGAAACTGGGCGCTTAATTGGCACACCAGCGTCCATCAGCGATAGTGTGGAACCACAAGTAGAAGCCATCGAAGAAGAGCCGTTGGAGGAAAGAATCTCAGAAACTAAGAGGATGGTGTAGGGAAATTCTTCCTTGGAAGGTAAAACTGGCACGAGTGCTTTTTCAGCGAGAGCGCCATGGCCTACTTCGCGTCGGCCAGGTCCTCGCATTGGTCGCACCTCACCAACGGAATATGGTGGGAAGTTATAATGATGGATGTAGCGTTTTTTCATATCCACTTCCATCGTGTCAATTACTTGTTCGTCTCCAGGAGAACCGAGTGTTGTGACTGTGAGAGCTTGTGTTTCTCCACGGGTGAATAGTCCCGTGCCGTGGGTGCGTGGTAAGATGCCGGTGCGACATTCGATGTGACGAATTTCATCTAGTTTTCTTGAGTCCGGTCGCAGTTCATGTTCCAAAATATTTTGATGCACAATCTCATCAGACACTTCTTCAAAGACAATCTCAGCTACTTCTTTGAGTTTATCCACCTCTTGGGGAAAAGTTGCCTTAATATATTCCTTAACCTTGTCTTGGATGGCGCTCATTTTTTCTTCGATCACTTTTTTGTCTTTGTCATAGAGCGCTTCAGCCAAGTTTTCAGTCAAGAGGATTTCCTTTACTTTTTCTTCAAACTCAGGCGTTCCAGCCACAAGCGTAGGCATATTTTTTTCTTTTCCAATTTCTTTTTGAATTTCTAAAATAAAGTCTACGATTTTTTTAATTGCAAGTTGTCCAAAAGTGAAGGCTCGGAGCATCTCTTCTTCAGAAATTTCCATTGCTCCGCTTTCAATCATATTGACTTTGTCGGCACTGCCGGAAATAAGTAAGTCTAGTCCACCCTCAGTCAATTCTCCATTAGTGACAGGATTTAGCACAAATTCGCCATCAGCCTTTTCAACACGCACTGCCGCGACTGGTCCATTCCAGGGAATATTGGAAATGGCGAGAGCTGTTGATGCAGCAATAATAGCAATTGTGTCAGGATCATTTTCGCAGTCATAGGAAAGCACGGTGACAATCACTTGCACATCGTTTCGCATTCTATGATTGAAAAGTGGTCGAATTGTGCGGTCCACTGCACGTCCTGAAAGAACTGCGTCGTCTGATGGTCGTCCCTCACGCTTGATAAAACGTGATCCTTTGATTTTTCCAGCGGCATAGTAGCGCTCTTCGAAATCTACCATCAATGGAAAATAGCCACTGACGCGCGAAGCGCCTTTGCTCATTACAGCTGTTGCGAGCACGACTGTGTCGCCATAGCGCACCGTTACGGCGCCATTAGCTTGTCCGGCGAGTAGCCCGGTTTCGATTTCCAAAATTCGTCCTCCAATCTGGAGTGACCATTTTTTTTGGTTCATTTAGTTGTTGAGAAGTCTCATTTGGCTTTTTCTTAAGCCAAAGACAAGTTGCGTGACGATGATTTACGAATTGGGACCGGCAAATTTTTGCCAACCTTAATTCATAAATCCTCAAACATTTTGCCTTTAAAAGTGACTTCGAGATAAATAGTTAACTGTTTAATGCTAGCCTATTTTTGTTATTTTGGCAAGCTTTCGTATCATACTGACGCGATTATGGTTGGGCCTTGGCTATTTTCATTTCTATTGGAAAAAGCTAAATAAGCGGGGATGATTAGGTTGATTGGCGTAATTATCATAAGAATTCCAATCCATTGGGGTTTTCCTAAGGCCTTGGAGATACCCATCCAAAGCAAAATACCAGTGATAATGTTTATTATTGGCACAAAAAGCAAGATTATCCACCAATCTGGTTTTTTGGCGATGCGGACCATAAGGAAAAAGTCAAGAATGGGAAGCCAGGCAAACCAGGCATTTTCCGTGGCAGTCTTTTTAGCAATCCTAAAAAGACAAAAAGCAAAATAGAGGTAATAAATAACGACGAAGATAAAAAGAAACAAAATCATTCCTTCGCCCTTTGATAAGATGCTAAAAAAATCAGCAGCATTATTTTGGTTCATTTTTTTGTTTTTTTTAAATTAAATTAGAAACTTTTTCTTGTTTTCACTTAGATTGATGAAGTCGTCTAGTTCCTCAACTAATTTGTTGCTAGTAGATTCTACAAAAGCAATGCCTTCTACGCGGCAACCAGTTGTGGATTGGATATACTTAACCAGAGGAATATAATCTCCATCACCAGAAACCAAAACAATTGCATCAAGCGTTTTGGACATTTTGATGGCATCTACCGCAATTCCCACATCCCAATCCCCCTTTTTGGCTCCACCGGGGAAAATTTGCAAGTCTTTGGTTTTGACTTCATAACCGACTTTTTCCAATGCATCAAAAAATTTCTCCTCCTGACCTTCTAATGTTTTGATGCCATAAGCGATGGCGCGGATGAGTTTTCGGTCTCCTACAGCTTCTTTTAGAACCTGACCGAAGTTGACTTTTTTTTGATGCAAGACTTTCGCGCTATAGTAGAGATTTTGGATGTCCACCAACACGCCAATGCGTTGTTCTTTATATATACTCATAATTTTTGTTGTTTTAAGCTAAAAAGCAAAATGATAATCATTTTGCTTTTTAGGTATAGCTAGCTTTTTAGATCTAATTTTTTGATAAGCGCTTTATAGTCTTTCTCGTTAGTTTTTTTCAGGTAATCCAGGAGTTTTCTCCTTTTGGAAACCATTTGCAGAAGTCCGCGACGAGAATGAAAATCTTTTGGATTCTTTTTGAGATGGGTTGTTAGTTTTTTGATTGTTTCGGTAAAAAGCGCAACTTGGTATTCTGGTGAACCAGTGTCCTTGTCGTGTCTCTTAACTTCCTTGGTAACCTTGTCTTTTTGCTTGCCTGTGAGAGCCATAGCGTTTTTGAGGCAAAACAGAAGTTGCGACTGCGCGTCAACTGCTGTTTGCTAGTAATGAATGATTATAAATAAACTGTATACTAGAATTGGAGTTTTGGCAAGCTCCAGGAATATTTTATACTAGCAGAAGCGTATTATCATGCTGGCCCACCTGGCAGACAGGCATCTCTACTGCTCTTGTGCTACAATACTTCTATGACTAATATCTTAGAGAATTTAAATCCTTCCCAGCGTGAGGCGGTGGAAACGACCGAAGGGCCGGTTTTGGTCATTGCGGGGGCAGGATCAGGCAAAACGCGAGCATTGACTTTTCGCACAGCCTATTTAATTTGCGAAAAAGGTGTGCGAACTGGGCAGATTTTGGCTGTCACTTTTACCAATAAAGCAGCCAAAGAAATGCAAGAACGAATCGCGCAACTACTTTCCGAGCAGGGTTTCAAGGGGCATCTTCCTTTGGTGGGCACTTTTCATTCGATTTGTGCAAGGCTTTTGCGCTCAGAAATTGGCAAAATTGGCTTTGAAAGTAATTTTAATATCTTCGATGCCCAAGATCAGCAAAGTCTCATCAAAAAAACAATGAAAGAATTGGGCGTTGACCCGACGCAATTTCGTCCGCAAAGCATTCTCGGGACAATTTCCAAGGCCAAAAATGAACTAATTGACGCGCGTATGTTTCAAGCCTCGGTTAGTGGTTATTGGGAGGAAATTGTTTCGAAAATCTATCTGGCTTATCAGGAAAGACTTAAAAAGAATAACGCGCTGGATTTTGATGATATTTTGATGCTTTTGGTCAAGATTTTTCAGTCATATCCAGAAGTATTGGAAAAATATCAAAATATTTTTCGCTATATTATGGTGGATGAATATCAAGACACTAATCACGCGCAATATGTGCTCATTAAAATGCTCTCCGATAAGCACAAAAATATCTGTGTTGTGGGAGACGACTGGCAAGGAATTTATTCTTGGCGCGGAGCCAATATTCAAAACATTCTCGATTTTGAAAAAGACTATCCGACTGCCAAAGTGGTGAAATTAGAGCAGAATTATCGCTCAACCCAGCAGATCCTGGACGCGGCCTATGGTGTGATTTCCAAAAATATCAATCGCAAAGACAAAAAAATCTGGACGGATAACAAGGCGGGGCATCTTCTCGCTTCCTATGAGGCCGAAGATGAGGGTGATGAGGCGCAATTTATTGTTTCTGAAGTGCTTAATCTGCGCAATAAAGGCGTGAAGTTAAATAATGTGGTTGTTCTTTACAGGACTAATGCTCAATCGCGTATCATTGAGGAGGCTTTTTTGGGCAACTCGATTCCCTATCGTATTATCGGTGGATTAAAATTTTATCAACGAAAAGAAATTAAAGACATTATCGCCTATTTGCGCCTGGTTGAGAATTTTAATGATGAGATCTCCTTGGAGCGAATTATAAACGAGCCAAAAAGAGGGATTGGAGATAAAACGGTAGAAAAATGGGTGGCTTTTGCAAAAGTGAATAATTTCAATCTGGTTGAGGCGGGACTATTGATGTCAATCCGCCAGCCGGCGGAAGGCTCATTGAGTACTAAAATTATTAAAACTAAGCTAGATAATATTACCAAATTTTGTGAGTTTATAAAACGAATGCAAGAGGTGAAAAATAAACTGACTCTGGCGGATTTTATTCAAAAGATTTTTGCGGAAAGTGGCTATGAAAGACAACTAATGGACGGCACGGATGAAGGACAAATGCGCGTGGAGAATGTGCGGGAACTTTTGACTGTGGCCAAAAAATATGACGCTTTCAAAGAGGGAGATGGCTTGCGTTTATTCTTAGAAGAAGTGGCACTTGTTGCAGACACGGACAGCATTGATCAATCGAGTGAAGCAGTTCATCTAATGACACTTCACTCAGCCAAGGGCTTGGAGTTTCAATATGTTTTCATTGTTGGGCTAGAAGAAGGCATCTTGCCTCATTCGCGCAGTATGCTGAGCGTTGAAGAGATGGAAGAGGAGAGGCGTTTGATGTATGTTGGCATCACGCGAGCAAAAGAAAAAGTCTATTTGCTGTTCACTAAGATGCGAACAATCTATGGCTCAACGCAAATCAACGCGCCATCAAGATTTTTGGATGATATTCCGGTGGAGCTTTTGGAAAATGTCCAGGAGTCCATGTTTAATGCTTGCGCGAATCATTACGCAACTGCCCATAAAAAAACTATTCTCACTGAAATGAAAGCCTGCTACAAAGGTGGAGAACGCATTTCTCACGAAAAATTTGGTGAAGGACTGGTGATTTCTTCTCAGGGCGACATTATCACCGTAGCTTTTAAGGCGGTGGGACTGAAAAAGCTGGATAGCTCTTTGGCGCCAATTAGAAAGATTGAATAAAAGATATAAACTAAAAAATCAAAAAAACATCCTGTTGCAATCACTCGGGATGTTTTTTGATAGACAATAGAGAGGGTTATTTAATAAATCCCTTGATTACTCGATTACTTTTGGCAATTGTGCGAGTGGATTTTTTAGCCCAACCAGCATAGTTCATTTCAGAAACAGTGAAGCTATCGGAGCTTACGCTAGTGACAAGCGCCACATGTCCCCACCAAGATTCGGAAGAAACCATAATTGAACCAACGGTGGGAGTTTTGCTGGTGGCGTAACCTGCCGCCTTAGCATGATAGAGCCATGTTCCAGCGTTGCCACCCCAAGGCACAGTTCTTTTTTGAGCAACGTACCAGGTGCAATATCCATAGGGAAACTTGTGACTGCCAGCGCCATTACCGGTAAGCGTTTTGCCGGGTGTTTCAAAGGATTCATAGGGACGAGGGGCGATGCCAAGAGTGCTAGGCACTGGTTTTGGCTTGGGCAACTCTTTTTGCCCATCAGGAATGATAATTTCTTGGCCTTCCTTCACCTCGCCATCAGCGTGCAAAGAGTTAAATGCGATGATTTCTGCTTCATTAGCTTTGAATTGCTTGGCAATGCTATCAATGTCATCACCCTTTTTGACTGTATAGGAAAGCCCAGAAAGGGGCAAAATAAAGATTTTATCTCCTGGCATAATAGAATCGACATTGTCGAGTTCATTGGCCCATAAAATAGTATTTATGCTGATGCGGTTGGCTGTAGCAATTGAACCGATTGTGTCTCCCGGTTTTACCTCATAGATAATCACGCCACCGTCTTCCTCGGGGTCTTTGAGTACGGGACTATTTCCGGATACTAAAGAATTTCCTTCCATAAGAAGTGGATCAGAAGAAGAGTCATTATTATTCATCAAATTGGGGTTTGGCACGGTACAGGCTTCATTTAAGGGTGCAAGCGCCAGGGAGGTTTTGCGTTCAGCATTCAAAAAGAGTCTATCTTCCAATGGATTGGAATAGTTATCTTCGCTCCCGAAATAGCCAAAAAGGAATCCACTCGTTTCTCGTCCGGAAGCCAAGTTGGTGGCAGACACCAAAAGGGCACAAGAAACAACAACGACAAAAGAAGCATAATTGCGAAAAATATGCAGAATTTTTATTGTGCGGTGCTCTTTGATTGAGCGCACAATATCGATTTGCGCTCGATGAATGGCAGTAATTATATTTTTCAGAGTTTCTCGACAAAAAAAGTTTCTCGGTATTGTCCTCGTAAGCTTACTGATATAATTAACCTTTCCATGCGGTTTTAGCAAGAATTTAGCGCTCCTTTTGGGGAATATTGAGCCAAACCTTAAGACTAAAACCTTAATTTTTATCTAAAGGAAAGTATAGCGCGAAGAGCCATTTTTGTCAATCGGGATTTTGCTGTAGAATAGGGTTATGGATATCAAGGCATTGAAGACCGAATTTCTGGAATATATGGAAATTGAACGGTCGCGATCACAAAAAACGATTGAAAACTATGATCACTATCTTAGTCGCTTTTTGGAATGGGCCAAAATTTCCCATCCCACTCAGATTACGGCGGAATTGGTCCGAAATTTTCGAGTCTATCTCAACCGCTACGAAGACGCCAATGGTCAAAAACTAAAAAAAGTCACCCAAGGGTTCTATGTAATCGCCCTGCGTAGCTTTTTGAAGTTTTTGGCGAAAAGGGACATTTCCACTTTGCAAGCGGAAAAAATCGAAATTGGCAAAACCAGCGCGCGTGAAGTGGAGTTTTTGGAGATGAACGAAGTAGAGCGAATTTTGGCCGAGGCAGATGGAGCAGACCTCAGAAGTCTTCGTGATCGGGCCATTTTGGAACTTTTATTTTCCGCCGGTCTTCGGGTTTCAGAGTTGACCAATATTAATAGAGAAAGAATCGATCTTAAAGGACGAGAGCTCAGCGTGCGAGGCAAAGGCGACAAAGTGCGTGTGGTTTTCATTTCTGACTCGGCAGCGCAAGCGATTGCGAAATATCTAGACAAGAGGACAGATGTCGATCCAGCGCTTTTTGTGCGTGATATTGCTGGTCTCAAGAAATTTGAAGGCAAAAACGCTAAAAATAAAGATATTTCTACTGATTTGCGTCTAACGCCACGGTCAATCCAAAGAATTGTGAAATATTATGCAACTAAGGCAGGAATCGTCAAAGACGTCCATCCGCACACCCTGCGCCATTCGTTCGCCACAGATTTATTAATCAATGGCGCTGATATCCGCTCAGTTCAAGCCATGCTTGGACATTCTTCCATCACCACGACGCAAGTTTATACCCATGTTACTAACAAGCAACTGAAAGAAGTCCACGAGGCGTTTCATTCGCGGAGGAAGAAATAAGTTCTAATTCAAATGCGTAGGTTCTTGATCTGCCGTAATTGCCTTCCACATAAATTCAAAAAGTTCCTTATGCAAGCGGATGATATTTTTGTTTTCGATTACCATTGCTATAACCGGCAAGGTGGTTTGGTGGATGAGGATTTTGCTTGGTGTAATGGTAATGGAAGCCGAGAGCTGCATATCTTGTGGAAAAATTTTTATCTGCAAATTATATATCGCTTCGTTTTGTTTATATTTTCTGGCAATTTCCGAATCTTGGAGTAAAAGACGGTTATTGAGCTTTTTTTGTGCGCGTTTTTCCACAAAATTTTCAAAAAATCTTTGGTCTTCTGACATCCACTTGGCGGAATCGCTGATAACCCAATAATCCTCTCCGAATTTCACTTCATCTAGGAGATCTAGATGGATATTTTTCACCGCTTCCACGCCTTCGTAGTATTTAATTAGACTGCTTCCACCTTCTGCGCTATAGAGCGCCTTGAAATCAACTAATGATTCTTGAAGCTCTTTTTTCTTATTATCCATTATTCTTTCCAATTTTTCCGGATTTTCCGCAGAAAAAAGGGTTTTCCAGCCGATCTGCTCAACTTTCATGAGGCCTAATTGCTTTAATGATTCAACCGCCGAATAAACGGTGGTTCTTTTGACTTCTGAGGCCTTGGAAATGGCTAGAATAGTGGTTTTTCCCAAAGAAAGCGCGCTCAAATAAACTAGCGCTTCATTATCGCTAAGCCCTAAATTAAGCAGTACTTTGTATAGTTTATTGTCCATATTTGGCATTATGTCCGATAATCGGACAACTATTATTATCCTATATTAAAGTAAAAAATTAGTCAATATATTTCTTTGTCGACATAAGTGACACAAGGGCGGTTTTGGTATATACTACGCTGTTAAGATAAAACACCAAAAAAAAGACCAACCCAATCTTAACAAAATCTAACCATTAACAAAAAAACCTATGCAAATGCTATTAAACAACGGAGTGGTGATAAATGGTGCCCCAGTGATGTCAGAAAGAGCTAGAAAGTACCTTAGTCAGTTTTGGAGCTTTCCCTCAAAAGAAGAAATTGAGAAAGAAAAAGAAAAATACTACGTTTTTGACTATAAAGGAGAATGGACAAACAAAAGAGAAGAAAACGTTAATGATGAACTAGAGATTCTCATATAGATTCTAGTGGAAGACAAAAAAAAGAATTTCTGTCTTCCCTAGAGTTTATCTAAATCATTAGATAGCTCAATAGTTATTTAAAAATTTAATATTCAGCTAAGACCTAGATTCGCATAGTGCGGATTCATTAGATGCTAAATTGGCTGAGAAAAATTAAAAAAGGAGAAGAAAAATGAAAAAAGAAATCATCGATTTTATCAGAGCTATTGCAAATGTGCGTAGAAATCATGGAAATTGCACGTGTTTTGAGGCTGCAGCCGTGTTTCCCTATTTTATGGCCATATCGCAGGAGGATATTGATTTTTACAACCAGAAACTGATGGAGATCCTTCGCGCCGAAGGACTATTCAAAGAGTATCCTCATCTTGAAAAAGAAATGGAAGAGGATTTTGAATATTTAGGTGTAAATACAACCGAACATCCAATAATGGGCAGGGTAAGAAGTTGCTTTCTTCGGAATAAAAATGAGGTGGACGAAAAGGCAAAAAATGATTTTCATCTTTTTACTAATCCTTATTGTGCTGAGATGGACACGTTGATATTGAGGCTTATCCAAGTTTTTTCCAGCTAAAACCACCAAAGCCGAATTTGTTAACACACAAATTCGGCTCCATTTTTGAAATCATTTCATTGACCACAAAAAACAAAGCGGAAAGCTTATCACAGCTCTCCGCTTTTTTTCTTTTTAATCTAAATCGTGGGACCAGCCCCGCCTCGGCGGGACGACCAAGAGATTATGGTGGGACCAGCTGGATTCGAACCAGCGACCAAGAAATTATGAGTTTCCTGCTCTAAACCGCTGAGCTATGGTCCCGAATTAGCGAACTAGATTTAGTCTATCCTTTGTTCGTGATTATGTCTAGACTTGGTGTGGGATATTGTTTTAATTTGATTTCTGGCAGATTGTCCCAGGCCAATTCAAAGATCCATCTTAGAGTGTTATTGATTTCTGCGCTTTCTATGATTACCGCCATCTGTTCTTTACTGGAGATGAGAGCGACTTTTTGATGACCATAGATATCAACTTCGACCGAGAATGGATAGCGGTCTTTTTTAATTAGCTTGCAAGACCGCAGATGCTGTTGATCCCGGGTGATGATACTCTCAGACAGATATTTTGTTTCTGGCAGAATCGCCCGGACGCGGATATTTTTTTTGACTCGTTTTTTAATATACCACTCAATCCAATCTTCACCCAGAATATTCCTCACATCTTCTGATCCGAAAGCGAGAATTTCTCCGGAATAGCGTAGCGCGTCATCATAGGCCTCCATCAAGCCTTCTTTCCCTTCATAAAATTTAATCTTTGGCTTCATCCCGCGGACGTTATAGATGGATTTTAGTTGTGGTAGGATTTCTGAAAACAAAGCCTCTTTCTTTTCCAGATCCTTTTTGATTTTTTCTGGATCTTCGCCGATAAATAGTCTTTTGGCGCCATTTAGCGTTTCTGCCACCAACCCGGCATTTTTGAGATCCAAGAGAATGTCATAGGCGGTTGTTCTTTTGATATTGGCCTTTTTGGAAATATCAATGACACTGGCTCCGCCCAATTCCAAGGCTGCGAGATATACATCGGCTTTTCGACCAGTGAGCCCAAATTGTTCAAGAGTTTGTTTAGTGTCCATATAGCCTCATTTTAGCATATGTCGATAGTTTCCGTCAACATTTGAGAATGGTAATATCAACAAAAAGGCTTTAATAAAGAATATTATTGAAAATAACCGATAATGCTTGACGTGTATAATTGACAATTGCGCCATTTCGCAGTATAATGGGCTGTTAAGATAAAAAGCCAAGGCTAATCTTAACAAGCTAACCATTAACCAAAAATCTATGAAAATGCTTTTGAATAATGGAACCGTAATTGAAAATGCTCCAGCTGTATCAGAAAAAACCAGAAAGTATCTCAATCAGTTCTGGAAGCTTCCCTCTAAAGAAGAAGTAGAAAAGAAAAAAGAGCAATATTATGTTTCTGAGTATAAGGGAAAATGGAAAAAAGAGAAGGAAGTCGTAGTTGAACAAGAAATCACAATATAGGTTCTAGCTGGAGACAGAAATGTTTTCTGTCTTCTCTAGAGTTTATCTAAAGTTTTGGATAGCTCGTGCAGTTCTTTTAAAATCACCTACCTCAAAAAAAGGAAATGAAATATGAAAAAGTTTACTCTTATTATTGGTCCAGTGGGGATTTTCGATCGAAAGACAGAAAAACTTCGGAAAAAAGCGGAATCAGTAGTAAAAATTCATTATGATGGGTCAATAATTGAAGACCATGGGTCTAGGCGCTGGATGGGCCATAACTGGATGACTTGGCAAAAAGAAGAGATTAAAAGTCTCATAATTGAACCGATTGTGGTGTTTGTGGGTTTTGCGAGTTGTTCTTGCTGTACGAAGTATGAAACATGGGACATGGTAGTTGAATTAAGTAAGGATTTGAAAAAAATGGGGAAAAGAGTTTCTTTTATTGATAACAATAATAATAAATCTGTATTTAGAAAGAGGAGGTGATTGAAAAATAAAGGTTTTTGGGAAGTTTATCCTTGGCCACCACGGCCAAAAAACTTCCCACATTTTCTCGAGTTCGTCTGAAGTTTCAGGCGGATTCAAGCGAAATGAAGTTCATTAAAAATCAAATATCAGCTAAGGCCCTCTCCAGAATTATTTCGGAGGCTGTCAGGCAGTAATGTCTGATGTATCAAAGAGTGGAGCTACACTGGCTGAAAAATAGTTTTTGTAGAAAAAGGAGTTTGAAAATGAGTGGAAGAGACAAAATTACAGAACAGTTGGCCTCTAATGGTGTAAGTATGGATGAGATTCGGAGTAACTTTGAAGGTCTTATTAGGTGTTATCGCAACAATGAGTTTAGGAGCGATTACTCCTTCGTGGAAATAAAAGTGGTAGAGAAAAAAGAATTTGGGTGGGTAGTTTTAATTGAAGATTACTCAAACCAAACATCATGCACTGTTGTAAGGTCTGAGCTGTTTGTCGTAAGCGAGGGAAAAATAATATCAAAAAGCAAACGAGTTTTTGTGGGGGTATGGAATAAGTGTCCAAAAGAGTGGACACTGGAATCGATTTCAGAAACCGATGACGCTTTCATCGTTATCGGGAAGCCTTTTGGAAAGGAGGTGTTGAAAAAATCGGATAAGTTTTTTCCGCGTTGCCCACTTTCAGGCAAGTGGGAAGAGTTCTTTGTTTAACTACAAACCGACTTCGAGCCAAGTCGTAAAACATGGCTTTTTTTATTTGTAATAAAACGAAAAAACACCCCACATAATATTGAGTGCATAAATAATTATGACTGCAAGTGAAGTGAATTTTTTTGTGGTCACTAGTGGACTCGAACCACTGGCCTTCACAATGTCAATGTGACGCTCTAACCAACTGAGCTAAGCGACCAAACTTTTCAAATAAACGCTTTGCCTACCGACAGACAGGTAATCAACTGCTTGCCTGCCGGAGCTTTGGCATAGGCAGGAGCTATACGCCCCTATTCTTCCGTTTCAATTGTTTTTATCGTTTCTGTTACTGGCAAAATTGCTGCTTCTTCCTCTAGAACTTCCTCTTCGGCTAATTTTTCTTTCACTTTCGGCTTAGCGATAACATGAAAAAATAGAACCCAGGCAACTTCGGAAAAAGCTAGAAAGAAAGAATAAAACAAAATCAGGGTCAAGATGAAAAGCAAAATGGCGCTGATTGCGGTAATGGCTATGCCAATTTTGTGAAGAATTAAATAGAAAAGAAGTCCAATGAGGCCAAAAATAATCAGGAAAGCGAGGAGGAGAGCGATAATGGCAAAGAAAGAGAGGATGCCTAGAGGGATAAAGAGCAGAGACATTATGATGCTTGCAAGAATATTTTTTTTGAAAAGGGCGTAGGCATTTTCCGCCGCAAGCCATGGCCGCAGATCCGCGAGTGTGGCATAGAGACAGGCGTAGGTCTGGATATATTTATAGATTACAAGAAGCGGAATAATAATCAAAACGGCCAAGATTGCCAGAGGAATGGCAATGAAATAGGTTTTGCTGAGAAAAAGGATGATAACCGGAACAATGAGAATTAGAAGACAAAAAGCGAGAGCTAGGCAGGAGAACAGGGTGATTTTGAAATTGGGCCAAAAGTATTTTCGACCATCTTTCCAGCCTGTGGCAAATGACGTTGGCTCTTTTTTGAGCAGTCTCTGGGTGGATTTAATAATTGCACCTTTGCCAATGAGGGAAAGAAAAATGGCGATGATGAAAACGACAAAAGCCACTATTCCCAAAATAGCGATTAATTTGGCATGAGTAGCAATGAATTCTTGTGGTTGAAAAACTTGTCCGAACTTTTGCCAATCGATTGGGCTTTTTCCGTCACTTTTTTGAAAGTAATCAGGATTGGAGATGCCGGTTAGGAGCATAAAAAAACCAAACCACCACAAAAAGCGGTTTTTCCAGGTGATTTTTAGGGCGTCACGGAAAATTTTTAGGTAATCGATGTTTGACATAATTTTAATTTGTTTTCACTTCCACTGCCTCAACCTTGTCTTCCTGTCTAAGCTCAGTTTTTGCTTCAGTTGATTCTGTGATAATTTCATCCTCGGCTTTTTTTATCGGGGCAATTCCCATAATTTCATTAAACTCAGCTTGTTCGATTGTTTCTTTTTCCAAAAGAACAGTTGAAATCTTGTCGAGCAACGCTTTCTTTTCAGTGAGGATTTTTTCGGCTACCAAATAGGCATCATTGATGAATTTGGTTACCTGATTGTCAATCTCACGGGAAGTTTCCTCAGAATAATTTTTTTCTTCATGCATTTCTTTGCCCAAAAAGACCATCTCTTCTTTGTGGCCAAATGTTCGTGGTCCAAGTTCGCTCATTCCATAGCGAGTGACCAAATTTCTGGCAATTGCTGTTGCTCGCTCCAGGTCATTGGACGCACCAGTGGTGATGTCGCCAAAAGTCAATCTTTCGCTGAGATAGCCTCCCAAGAAAACAGAAAGCTCATCGATGAAATAGTTTCTGGAGTGGAGCGTTTTGTCTTTAGTTGGAGCATTCAACGTGTAGCCGCCAGCATTACCACGAGAAATGATGGAAATTTTTTGCACCGGATCAGCGTGTTTCAGAGTTGAAGCGACAAGGGCGTGTCCAGCTTCATGATAGGCAATGATTTTTTTCTCATCTTCATCAATGCGACGACTTTTTCTTTCCGGTCCCAAAATGACTTTTTCGATTGATTCGGCTAGTTCGGTCATGCCAATCGTTTTTTTGCCACGTCTGGCGGAAAGAATGGCGGCCTCATTGAGCAGATTGGCGAGGTCTGCACCAGAAAAGCCAGGAGTCCTTTGAGCGATAACTCGCAAATCAATGTCTTTCACGAGCGGTTTGTTTTTAGAATGAATCTTGAGGATAGCCGTTCTCTCTTCGATGTCTGGCAAATCCATCACCACACGACGATCAAAACGACCGGGACGAAGCAGCGCTGGATCAAGCACGTCAGGGCGGTTCGTTGCAGCAATCACAATCACATTAGTATTAGTATCAAAACCATCCATTTCAACGAGAATTTGATTTAAAGTTTGTTCGCGCTCGTCGTGTCCCCCACCAAGTCCTGCTCCACGGTGCCTTCCAACAGCGTCGATTTCATCAATGAAGACTATGGCCGGAGCGTTTTTCTTAGCTTGCTTGAAAAGATCACGCACACGAGATGCTCCCACTCCCACAAACATTTCCACGAATTCTGAACCGGAAATGTTGAAAAATGGCACATTAGCTTCCCCCGCGACAGCTTTGGCAATAAGCGTTTTGCCTGTTCCTGGAGAGCCCAGAAGAAGGACTCCTTTGGGGATTTTTGCGCCAAGGCTCAAGAACTTTTTGGGAGTTTTGAGAAATTCCACGATTTCATAAAGCTCTTCTTTAGCTTCCTTGGCTCCCGCGACGTCGTTAAACACGACGCGATTTTTTTTGTCTTTTGGGTCAATCATGCGCGCTTTGGACGTTCCAAAAGAGAGGGCTTGATTATTGCCTCTTTGTGCTTGACGGAGCATAAACCAAATAAATCCGCCAATAAGAAGGAAGGGCAAAAGAAAAGGCAAGATAGCGCCAAGCCAAACGGTGGAAGTTGAGTCGCCTTTAACTGTAACGTTAATAGCTTTTAGTTTTTCTGGATCAACCCCATAGTTTTTGAGTGTCTCAGTGATCCCCGCTTCCTTTTCTTTGGTAGTCTTCTCTGTTTTACCGTCATTCATGGTAATGGTCAGCTCATCATTGGTGACAGAAATCTCTTTCACTTGTCCGCTATTAATCTGTGTTACCAGTGCGGAGAGTGAGATGTCGGTCGGTTTTTTTTCTGGAGAACCGAGGAGCGTGAAGATTCCTGCTACGAAAAGAAAAACAACTAAAACCAGACTGATATTTCTGAGTAAATTTTTCATAATGTTTTTTAAGTTAGATATAAAAAGTTAATTTAGTCCAATTTAATCTTATCACCATATCGAGTCATTTTCAATCCCGCGCCGGAAACGACTTGGTTTTTGTTTTTCGTGCTTCGGAGGGCCTTTAGGATTTCTTCAATTTGGTTAAAATTTTCCGAGGTGTTTTTTAACATTTTTCGTGACAATGCTTTTTGCAAAATTCTTTTTTGAATTGCAACTGGTAATCTTAGGATACTTTTCACTGAGAGATCTTGATTTTTCTTCCAAGCTTTTTCGGCTAGTTCTTCAATTACCGCATAATCTTCCCCAAAAGTTTTGGCGCTCTTTGCGAGCACTTGTTTTAAATTTGGGTTATAATTTTTTTCGAGATACGGAATTAGTTTATTTCTAATCTTATTACGCAGATAAATTGATTCTTTATTGGTCTTATCGATTCGATAAGTTAATTTGTTTGATTTTAAATAATCAATAATTTCTTTTCTGCTTGTCTCAAGTAATGGACGAATAATTCTATTATTCTTGGGTTGCATAGCGGAAAGACCAGAGAGACCCGTTCCACGAATGAGACGCATGAGCACAGTTTCTGCTTGATCATCAGCGTTATGGGCAACTACAATCAGATCAAACTTTCTTTTTTCTCGTACCTTTTCAAAAAAAGCATAACGAATATCACGCAACTTTTCTTCAGACTTATTTTTTTCTCTAACTTTAGCTTTGAGAATTTCCAGCGGTAAACTATATTTATTGACTAATTTTTTCACAAACTGTTCGTCTTTCTCGCTATCTTTCCCGCGCAAGCCATAATTAATATGCGCGATTGCCAATTCTAAATTATATTTATTTTGCAACTTGCAAAAGATATCAAGAAGACATGTCGAGTCTGGTCCCCCAGAAACCCCCAAAACAATTTTTGCATCTCGCTCAAAAAGCGCATTGGCAAAAATAGTGTTTTGAATTTTTTTGATTAAGTTAGACATTTGTTGTAGCCTGTATTTTTCCTAATTCGTTTTTGATAATTTCAGCGACTTTTTGTATAGTTTCTTCCAGTTTACCCTCTTCATTAATTACCTTGTAATCATAAATGTCTTGATGCTTCATCCACTCTTGCGAATATTCCATTCGTTCTTTGACATATTCCTCTGATACATCTTGCCTCCTCCTGATTCTACTCTCAAGGATTTGTAAACTAGGCGCCATAATAAAAATTGAGCGTATTTCAGGGTGAATTTTTTTGACAGTCATTACCCCTTGCCATTCTATTTTCCAAACAGTTATTTTGCCAGTTTTTTTAACGCGCTCGATCTCATCTTTGGTTACCCCGTAATAGTTTCCATTGTATTGCTTGGCCCATTCAATAAACTCATTACTCTCTATTTTGTTAATAAATTTTTCCTCAGATACAAACCAATAGGGAGTTCCATTTGATTCATTTGGCCGCATGGCCCTACTCGTAGTATTTACGATTCTTTCGATAGGAAGGATTTTTTGCAAACCTTCCATAACTGAATCTTCTCCAGCGCCAGATGGCCCAGATATGATAAAAATATTTGACATAGTTTTGAAAAATAAATTATAGCAAATTTATTCTGTGCTTTCTTTTTCTTTCTTCTCTTTTTTGACTTTCTTCACTTTCTTCTCGACTGGTTTTTCAGTTTCCTCTTTAGTTTCTTCTGCCTCAGTTTCTTTGACAACTTTCTCTTTCTTGGCTTTCCTTTCTTTTTTTACAGGCTCAGTTGTCTCTGGGGCAGTTACTTTCTCAGTGGTGAGGACCAATCCCATGCGGTGACTTTGTGGTTCAATAGAAAGAATTTTCCAAGCATATTCTCCTCCAATTTTAATCAAATCATTAATATTTTTTCCGGGATTTCGCTCTAGCATTTCACTGATGTGAGCCAGGCCGTGAATATCCTCATCAAGATAGACAAAAGCGCCAAAGTGATTTATTTTGTGCACTTTTCCGCTCACAACGTCCCCGATGCTATATTTCTTGGCCACCTCACTCCATGGATCAGCTTGTAAGGCGCGAATAGAAAGAGAAATTTTGTCATTATCAATGCCGATAATTTTTGCACTTACCTTATCCCCCACTTTCACGATAGTTCGGGGATTTTCAATTAACTGCCATGCCAGTTCTGAGATGTGTACCAAGCCTTCGATTTTTTCCTCCAACCCTTCTGCTTTTTTGCCGTTAGAGAATTTGACAAAAGCACCAAAGTCAACCACTCCGGAAATTTCACCAGAGATCACATCGCCAACCTTAAAATTAGAAATGGCTTCTTTTTCTTTTTCACTCTGCGCGGCTTTTTCACTGGCAATCAATTTTTCTGCCTCTCGGTCAATATCCAAAATACAAACTTCCATTTCTTTGCCGACTAATTTCTTGAGCAGGTTGAGAATTTTGTTCTTGTCACCATCTTCTACACGAGGATAATTTTGACTAGCTAGTTGTGAAACTGGCAAAAATCCAGCAATGCCGTTGATTTCCACCAAGAGTCCTCCCTTATTAGCGCTAATAACCTTAGTCTTAATTTTTTCTCCAGAATCTTTTTTCCGCTCAATATCTTCCCAGGCTTTTTCATAGGACGCTTCACGAATGGAAAGTTCGATGTAGCCTTCTTCATTTTCCAGTTCCGTTACAGTCGCAGAAACTTTGTCTCCCAATTTCATCTTCTGGGTGCCCATGCCATCTTTAATTTCCTTTCCCATCACAATGCCCGTTCCGAATGGTCCGAGATCAAGATAGATTTCACTAGAAGAAATTTCAAGCACTTTTCCAAAGATGGTGTCACCAACAACTGGAAACTCAATAGAGTTCTCAGCTAAAAGTTTTTCCATGAAAGACATCTCTGTTTCTTTTTCCACGGCCACAGGCGTAGTCTTTTTAGTTTTCACTGGAGTAGTGTCGATCTTTTGATCACTGTCAGCAAGCTTGTCTACTTCGCTAGCTAATTTGCTTAGAATATCACTCATTTGATTATATTTTTCGCAGCCGACATTAAAGCTACGGGATAATGATTAAAAATGTCAAAAAATTTATTAAAATAAAAAAATTTCCCGTGTGTTGAGGAAATAATTAAGAAAATGCCACGAAAGGCAAGAAAGCCGAGAATTAAAGCATTCCCCTATTCAATTTTCTTAAATATTTAACTCTACTAAACAGCCTAGCAGGCTTTTTGAGTTTTGGCAAGTCTTTTGTATAAAAAATAATTGGCACACGCGAGTTGCTCTGCGTGTGCCAATGGGCGGGAGTTTTTAAGCCCCACCAGGATAATAACCCGCCAAATTTGCGAAATCTTTTTCTTTTTGGGTGGCATCGGGAAACAGGCAGTTGTCAATGTTTATCGCCTCTATAATTAGAGGCTCTGCCTGGTTCCAGATGGCAGGCGGAATTTCCACGAGATGTGTGCAGGAGCCATCACAAGCCATAATGCTGGTCTCACGCGTTGGACCGCCTTGGCCAGGGGGTTTGCCGCGCTCACCGGTTAGTTTTGTGTGGATATGAAAGCTTATACCTGAAAATAGCTTCACACACCAGGCTTGAGTGTGATCAAGATATCCTCCTGGCCCAACTCGACCGCAGTCTTTGTCGTAAAAAAGTAATCCTTTCATTAAGCCCCCCCTTTTTTTTATTGTAAATATTTTGAGCTGGTTCAGCTCGGCTATAGACTAACTATATAATTAAGCGCATTATTGCGAAAAAGTCAAGTCTTTTGTGCCCTCAGTAGGAATCGAACCTACATCTCATCCTTAGGACGGATTTGCTCTATCCATTGAGCTATGAAGGCTTGGATACTATGGATGTTCTCTGGTGGACGATACTGGGTTCGAACCAGTGACCTTACGAATGTGAATCGTACGCTCTAACCAACTGAGCTAATCGTCCGAATAGTAGAGGATGAAACTGCTTGCCTGCCGGAGCTTCAGCGCAGGCAGGAGCTAATCGTCCAACTCTGTGGACCTGAGGAGGATCGAACTCCTTGCCTCTTCCATGCCATGGAAGCGCTCTACCAATTGAGCTACAGGCCCGACTTGCTAAAATATAAATAAAGAATATTGCTCATCAATCATAACAGTTAATATGAGATAGTCAATTTAAAGCTCAGTTTGCGGTTATGGGCAAAAAATACTACACTACTAATAATTATCCTGGCTACTATTATGGCAAATCTAACTGAAAAGATAGGAAATATCTGGAGGGAAATCAAAAACCAGCCAAAAGACATTTGGTTCTTCTGTTTGTTTTTATTGACTTTTCCTCTGAGTATAAGAAAAGTGATGATGCAATTTCCCATCAAAGGTGCTTTTAATGAATATGCCAGTGCATATATCTACTTGTCGGATTTGTTTTTTCTTCTGACAATGCTAGTCGGGTTGTTTCTTATAATACGCAACAAAAAGCAAGATATGTCAAGTAGTAAGGGGAACTTTTTGACACTTATCCACAGGTTATTCTGTGACAAAGCTGTGGATAACTCTAATACGCCAGGAGTATCACTAAGAAAAATAACTTTAATTAAAGCCATAAATCCATATTTTCGTGCAATTTTTCTGGGCCTAATCTTTATAATGCTGTTTGATCATTACTTATGGGATATCTGGCAGGGGCAAGTTCTGTTTTGGGTGGTTTGCGGATTTTTAGTGGGCATTGAGTTTCTAAAATGTTCCACCCCGAAGAATTCCAAATTGTTCCACGTGGAACATTCTGGAATCACGTGGCAGACGTGGGACAATTTAGGATACAATGGAGTCGCAAAATGTTCCATGCCTGCCTATCGGAGCCTCGGCGCAGGTAGGTGGAACATTTTCAGGAAAAGTATTTTCATAATCCCCCTTATTTTAGTTATTTGCTCATTTGTCTCAGTAAATTGGTCAGAAAATCAGCTAATTAGTCTATATCGATCATTTCGCTTGCTTGAGTTATATCTGTTGTTCATATATATTTCTTTGCGTTTTGTGCCTTATTGTGTTGGATGTTTTGCAAAATGTTCCACCCTCCTACGTCAAGACTCCGGCGGGCAGGCGCGGAACAATTATGCAGCTGGAGATTCTGAAAATGCTCCGCGCCTGCCTGCCGAAGTTTTAGCGCAGGTAGGTGGAGCATTCGGCATTATTATGTTTACAGGAGCGATTCAATCTGTGGTTGGTGTTGTTCAGGTTATTATACAACATTCAGTTGGATTATTTTGGCTAAGAGAAAGCATTGTTGCGCCAAACATTGCCGGCGTGGCAAAGATTATTATCAATCATCAAGCCTATATTAGAGCTTATGGCTTATTCCCGCACCCCAATATTCTGGGTGGATTTTTGTTTTTTTCGATTATAATCACATTGCTTTGCCAAAAAATGTTCCACGTGGAACATTTCAAGGAGCAAGATAGTATGAATTGTTCCACGTGGAACATTTCCGGGGGGGATTTTTGGAAAATTGTTCCACGTGGAACAATTTGGAATTATTTAATTTGGCTTGCTTTGATTATTCAGATTACTGGAATTATTTTTTCTTTCTCTAAATCAGCTATCTTGGCGCTAATAGTTGCTGTTATATATATAATTGTTCCACGTGGAACATTTCAGGTGGTTAATTTGAAAAAATTGTTCCACGTGGAACAATTTAGGATGCTTCTAATCGCAGGACTTGTCATATTAGGCGGACTGTTTTTCTTTAGAGTTGAAGTTTATGACTTGTTCGCAAAATCTTTTCAGGAAAGAAAACTCTATATGTTCATCTCAGAGCAGATCATCGCCGATAGTCCAATAGTTGGTGTCGGGACGGGACAGTTTATTGTGAATGCAGAAAAGTTATTTCCTAATCTTGAAGTCTGGCAATACCAGCCGGTGCATAATGTGTTTCTTTTAATTTGGTCAGAATGGGGGATTGTCGGGTTGGTTTTGTTTATTTTGTTTTTGTGGAAATTGCTCCACTTTAAAAAATATTAAATTGTTCCACGTGGAACAATTTGATTTAAGATCCTCTTATCCCGAGGGGCGAAGTGGATATTGCGAATAATTTGACAAATAGATTATTTTATTATGTAATATTAAAATAAAAAAAGCCCCGAACTGAATGTTGCCAGTTCGGGACCGCCCTACATATAAATGTATTCAGGGTAGCTTAATTCGTATTTGATATTGCACAGTATTTGTGCAATATCTTTGGCTGAGTTTGCCTTAAACTCAACCAATTCATAGTGATTGTCATCCCAGTTTGAAACTACAAATTTCCAATCAGCGCGTTTTTTCAGTATAGCATCTAATTTTCCCCTTATCGCTTTTAGCATCGGTGGGAACGCTTTTTCGGTTGAGGTGTATTCAATAACACGCAGGTTCCCATCTCGAAACCTTTTGGTTTTCTCTACTTGCTTGAATAATGAATCGATCGTTTTTGGGTCTCCATTGCTACTAGAAAGAGTGATCTTTCCATCTTGCTCATCTATGGTGAAATGGGCAACTATGTATCTTTGGTCGTCAGGATTGCGTCTCCATTCGCATGTCGTTACCGCTACATTAAATCCTACTTCTACTGTTAATTCACTCATGATTCCTCCTCCCCGATATTTAGCTTTGGCCTCGGGTGCGGGCAAGTATATTGCTATTTATTTGTTAAGGTTCAGTTTTGTCAGATGGTTAGTTTTTACTAATTCATCTTAACAACGTAGTATAGCAAGTTTTTGGCAAAATGTCAATAATCACGTCAATATAATTTATTATTTAACTGAAAAAGCCTAATATAACGCTAACATATTGACTATTTTTGTGGCTATGCTATAATGTAAATGTTGACATAATTGGCGACAAGTAATATTATGCTTGAAAAAGAACTGCAAAATGCTGGTTTAAGCGAGCGAGAATCTAAGGTATATTTGACTTGTCTTGAAATGGGGGAGACGAGCATCGCAAAATTGGCCAAAAAAGCCCAAATAAAGAGGACAACAGTCTATCTTTTAATTGGATCTCTGCAAGAAAAGGGCCTTATTGGCCTCATCAAGAAAGGCAATAAGACTTTGTATATTTCGGAGGATCCACGTAAAATTGCAGAAAAGATGGAGCAGAGGAAGTCAGCTATTGAAAAGATTTTGCCAGAATTATTGTCGATGACGAATTTTACTAACATAAAACCGCGTATAAAGTATTTTGAAGAAAAGCGGGCGGTTGAAGATGTATATCGAGATACGCTGCTATATCCTGATCAAGAAATACTTTCTTGGTTTCCCGCCCTGCTTGTCCAGGATGATAAAGATTTTTTTAATGATTATTATATTAAAAAAAGACTAGAGAAAAAGATTTGGGTGAAGGCGATTGCGCCTGACACTGTGGATATGCGAGAATATTTCAATCGCGACAAAACAGAATTGCGTCAAACAAAACTAATTTCTCAAGATATCTTTAATATTGAAGTTGGAATTTTGCTTTATGGAAAAAGTAAAGTAGGAATTGTATCCTATGAAGAAGGCATGGGACTTATCATTGAAAGCCCAAAAATTTATAAAAGCTTAAGAAATATTTTTGACCTGGCGTGGAATTCGTTGCCGGAAAATAAACAACAGCAATCTATTGTTGAATAAAAAAGACACCTCATGGTGTCTTTTTCGGTGTCTAAGTTGTGGATAAGTCTATAAAACTGTGGTTGCGCTCACTTTATCCCCAGCTTGTGGTCGCATAACTCGCACTCCTTGCGTGGCACGGCCGAGGGCGGAGATGCTTTTCAAGGGAATGCGGATAATTTGACCTTTGTCGGAAGTGAGGATGAGGTCGTCTTCGAGATTGTCGACGTTCACGATGTTGGCACCGACTAGTTTCCCCGTTTTTGTGGTCACGGATGCGGTTTTAATTCCGGATCCACCACGTTTTTGAATTTTGTAATATTTGATTTCTGATCGTTTTCCATAGCCATTTTCGGTGATGACTAGCAGTTGATTGCCTTTTTGACCCTTGAAAAGCACATCCATGCCTACGACGAGATCATCTTTTTTCAGTTTGATGCCACGCACGCCAGTCGCGGAACGACCCATGGAGCGGACATCACTTTCTTTGAAGTGGATGGCTTGGCCAAGGGAAGTAGAAATAACCACTTCGTCAGTGCCGGTGGTAGCGCTTACCCAACGCAAGGCGTCGCCCTTGTCGAGTTTTATAGCAATGAGACCAGAACGGCGCACATTTTCAAACTCTTCCATGGTTGTTTTTTTGACTGTGCCCATTTCAGTAGCCATAAAAAGATATTTATAGCTATCGTCTTTGCTTCCGGCGATGATGGCAGTCACTTTTTCTTCTTGAGAGAGTTGCAGGAAATTGACAATTGATTGGCCTTTGGAGATGCGGGAAGATTCGGGGAGTTCATAGGCCTTGGTTTGAAAAACCTTTCCATTGTTGGTGAAAAAGAGTAAATTGTCATGCGTCATTACGCCTAGTAGTTTTTCAATTTCGTCTCCTTCTTTAGTGGTTGCGCCAATCACGCCTTTTCCGCCCCGTTTTTGGACCTTATAGACTGTTGGGTTCATCCGTTTAATATAACCCTCTTTGGAAATGGTAATAATCGCTTCTTCGTTGGGCACCAAATCTTCTTGACGAAATTCAGTCAGGCCGGTTTTTATGATTTTCGTGCGACGCTCGTCCCCGAATTTTTCCTTGACACGTGCCAGTTCGTCTTTGACAAGCGAGAGGATTTTCTTTTCGCTTTTGAGAATGGCTTCTAGTTCTGCGATCAGTTTCAATTTTTCAGCTAACTCGTCTTCGATTTTCTTTTGTTCCAAGCCAGATAGGGTTTGCAGTTTCATTTCAAGAATGGCGGTGGATTGACGGTCAGATAGCTTAAATTTTTTCATGAGGTTCACATGCGCCTCTTCTTTGGTTTTGGATTTTTTGATTGTTTCAATGACAGCATCGATGTGATCAAGAGCAATTTTTAGCCCTTCGAGGATGTGGGCCCTATCTTTGGCTTTTTCCAAATCAAAACGAGTGCGACGGGTAACCACTTCTTTTCTGTGTTTAATATAATATTCAAAAATAGATTTCAAATTAAGCACAGTTGGTTCGATGCCATCAACTAATGCGAGCATATTGACGCCAAAGTTTTTTTGCAAATCAGTTAGTTCATAAAGTTTGTTCAGAACTTTTTGTGGGTAGGCGTCTTTTTTTAGTTCAATTACGAGGCGCACTCCGTCTTTGTCTGATTCGTCGCGAATGTCGCGAATACCGACAATTTTTCCTTCTTTGACAAGGTCTGCCATGCGTTCGATCATAGTGGATTTGTTGGTGGCATAGGTCATTTCAGTCACAATAATTTGAAAAGCGCCAGCTTTAGTTTCATGGATGTCAGCTTTGGCGCGGGTGAGAATCTTTCCACGACCAGTTCTGTAAGCTTCAATAATATCCTTTTTATTGTAGATTATTCCGCCAGTGGGGAAATCTGGGCCTTTGACAAACTCACAAAGATCTTCCACGGTGGCAGTGGGGTTGTCAATCAAATGATCAATGCCTTCAATTAGTTCAAAGAGATTGTGTGGAGGAATATTTGTGGCCATACCAACGGCGATTCCCATTGAGCCATTTAGAAGCAATTGAGGCAAGTTGGAAGGAAGAACAGACGGTTCTTTGTGTTGTCCATCAAAGTTTGGCACAAAATCAACCGTGTTTTTTTCAATGTCTGTGAGCATTTCTTCTGCAATGGAAGACAGTTTAGCTTCAGTATAACGATAAGCCGCGGCCGAGTCGCCGTCCATTGAGCCAAAGTTTCCTTGTCCCTTGACTAGGGGATAGCGCAAAGAAAAATCTTGCGCCATGCGCACCATTGAATCATAGACTGCCACGTCGCCGTGTGGGTGATATTTTCCCAGCACTTCTCCAACCACGGTGGCGGATTTGCGGAATTTGGCGTTAGCACGAAGGCCTGTGTTCCACATCGAGTAGAGAATTCGACGATGAACTGGCTTCATGCCGTCCCGGACATCGGGAAGCGCGCGAGCCACAATCACACTCATGGCATAATCCAAATAGGATTGTTGAATTTCTTCGGTTATTTCGCGGGGTTGAATATTTTCCAGTTCAATTTTCATTTCCATATTAGTATTGGCTTAGTGTTATTTATAAAAATTAGTTTGACGGAGCGGGAGCGTTTTCAGGTTTAAAGGCTTTATTGAGGTCATCGAGGGATTTTTTTGTTTCTTTTGTGGCATCCTCGAGGGATTTTTTCTGCAACTCAAAATCATTGAGAATGGCTTGATTTTTCAGTTTTTGGGCACGATCGTCCTTTTTTGTCCCGGCGAAAAAAGAAAAAAACCAAATCAGGAGCACAAAGACGAGCGAAATGGCCATGAGCGCATAAATATAGCGCAACTTAATATGTTCCGGTTGGCGTCTAATTTCTTCGATTTTTCGCTCAATATTCATCTTGGCCTGGCTTATTCGATACCCATTATGACAATTTCCATATTCTTTCCTTCAAAATCCTTGCTTTTCAGATTTAGTTTTGAGGGTCTTTCTTTTACGCAATAGCCCATTTCAGCGCAGAATTTGCTTTCATCTTCAATGTCCGCCGTTGTGCCTTTCAGTTTGAAATGGATGGGGATAATGATATTTGGTTCAATTTTTTTGATTAGTTCAATGGCTTTTTTGTGGTCAATCGTATAATTTCCACCGATAGGAATCATGAGCACATTGACCGTGCCGATTTTTTCTAGTTGTTTTTCTGTGAGGTCAGAGCCGAGATCGCCAAGATGGCAGATTTTGATTTCTTCACTATCAACGAGATAGATTGTGTTTAGGCCTTTATCTTTGCCAGCATTGGCATCGTGATATGAGGGGATACCAATAATGTTAATGCCTCGAACGGAATATTCTCCTGGCAGGTCAATGACACGTGGTTCGCCTTTGAGCGCCTCGACATTATTGTGGTCTGGATGATTGTGCGAAACTAGCACAACATCAGCTTGCCCTTGGGGTGGGCGAAGACCAATCGATTTGTCAAACGGATCAATAAAAAGATTAACTTCTTCTTGACCACGCCCTGCGGGTTTAATGGAAATCTTAAAGCAAGAGTGGCCATAGTATTGGATATTCATAGTTTTTTGTTGAAAGTTGGTTAAATAATTTCGTCACAAACACGCAAAATCTAGACCAAGTCTAGTTTACTTATATATATTAGCATGAGAGAAATTGTCTGTCGAGTGGATAAAATAAAAAAAGCCATGTTTAGAGACTTGGCTTGAAGTCTTTTTTGTCTACACCTCCTTTTTGGGTGTTTTGGTCAGATGGCGACCAAGGCCGTGCGAGAGATTTCGCGTGATGATCGCAATAACAGCGTGTTTCAGGCTGTTTTTTCGCATATTTTTATATGCTTCGCGAGCATCCTCTTCGGAACCATTTCTGATTTTGTCGAAGAGCTCATCATCCATTTTCTATCACCTCCTTTCCGAGTAAGTATGCAATTCTTGGTGAATATTTCTCTTCAACCATTCTAATATATTTCTCATCTCTTGTCAGGAGATGGAGAAAATACATTGATCTGGCTGTTGGGCGAACGGCTAGGGTTTCCTGCGCCAGTCTGATTGCCTCTTGTTCTTCGTTCACCAAAAGCAAATAGCTGGATAGGTTTTCTTTGGTGGCAATCATTCCTGGGCAAATCTTTTCCGCTTCGGCTAGAATCCTTATTTTGCAATAGGGATTTTTTTCCAGCCAAGCCTGGGAGATCATTCTTGAAGCTGTAACTGCTTCCCAAAAAGGAAGCGCCTTAATCTTTGGGTGAGAAACGTTCCTTTCGAATGGAATGGAAAGTGGTTCAAATTGTTTTCCATCAACGACGAGCACACTGTGTGGCTCCTCATACATCAGGAGCTCCTCGAAAAAGGAATCTGGCTGGTCAGGGTTTCCCCGAAGCATATCCAAAAGGATATTGCGAAAAAAATCCTCCAGTACTTCGCCAAACATGATTTTGGCATTCGGGAATTCTTTTTCCACAACCGCTCCGGCTTGAGCCACCTTTCCCAGACAACCGCGATTATCTAGGCTCAGGTTGTAATTTGCAATCTGGTGCTGGTCGATACTTTGACCAGTGGAAAAATCAAAAGGGAAATTTTTCAGTAGCGCAAACGCGGCGCTGAAATTTTTTTCATATTTTTTTCCTTCGACTAGTCTGTGAGCGATTTCCCGGACTTCCTGAACTATTTTTAACATACCGCACCCCCTTCGTTGAATTTTGTAGGAACTTCAAAGCCAAGGCTTCGACTCAATATGGTAGCATTATTTGTTTGGATTGTCCAGCCAGTAAAATAAAAAAAGCCATGTTTAGAGACTTGGCTTAAAGTCTTTTTGTTTACAATTCCTTTTAAGCTTGTAAAGTGTTATTTTTAAACCTCAAGTTCGTTTTCTCCGAATCCGAAGCGAATGAAAAGTTTTCCTTCTGCTTTTCGTATAGAGGTTACTTTTGTAGACATGCGAAACCCAATCACTCCGTCATGGGTGGTTCTATACAGACACATCCCGTACCGATCTCCAATGACACGAGGGTCGTTTCCTGATAAATCTACAACAACCGCGAACCTTGTGGAATAGTCTTCGGTTGATCCTCCAGATCTTCCACTAAAACAATTGGTGGACCATGCTTGTTTTGCAACAACCATGATGTCATCTTCTCTGCTCACTTGATACATACCGCCGTTGTCGGTGCCGAATAATCCCCTGACAAATGCTGCGGTTGCAGTGTCTGTCAGTTTTTCTGCGGCACTTTCCAAGTCCGCCAATCTTACTTGTTCCGATGTTTCCATCTTTTATCTCCTCATTCTAAGTTTTTAAATAACCAGCCTATCTAACCAATTTAGATAAACTCTAGAAAAGACAGAAAACATTTCTGTCTCCAGCTAGAACCTATATTGTGATTTCTTGTTCAACTACGACTTCCTTCTCTTTTTTCCATTTTCCCTTATACTCAGAAATATAATATTGCTCTTTTTTCTTTTCTACTTCTTCTTTAGAGGGAAGCTTCCAGAACTGATTGAGATACTTTCTGGTTTTTTCCGATACAGCTGGAGCATTTTCAATTATGGTTCCATTATTCAAAAGCATTTTCATAGATTCTTGGTTAATGGTTAGTTTTGTTAAGATTAGCCTTGGCTTTTTTGGCTTTTTATCTTAACAACGTAGTATACACCAATTTAAGCTAATCGTCAACAAATATGCCTAAAAATGGTGGAAATAATCTACTAAAAATAGTCATATTAAGCTTAAAATAAAGCAACAAGTATTTTGATAACAGAATAGTTGTCAAAAACGTTGACTATTATGCTAAATCGTGCTAAAATAGGAACATAAGCAATAAATCGCGCAATTATGGAACATTTGATTGAACCACTGAAAAACTTAGGACTAAGCGAAAAAGAAGTGCTGGTCTATCTGGCATTACTTCAACTTGGCTCAGCGACGCCCTATCAGGTTGCCAAAAAATCGGGGATTAAAAGGCCAACAGCCTATGTGATTGCGGAAGAATTGGTAAAAAAAGGTTTGGTTGTGCATATTCCTGGCGAAGAAAAAAAGCGCTATATTGCCAAAAACCCGGATGCTTTTTTTGAAGAGCAAGAAGAAAAACTGGCAATGGCGAGAAAAATCTTGCCAGAACTGCGCTCATATCAGAAAAATGTGGCGGAAAAACCGAGCATATTGTATTTCGAAGGGCTTGAGGGATTGCATCAAGCCTATGAGTATCGGCAGAAAGAGCTGCATGGAAGGGAGATCGTGGGATTTTTTGCATCTAATGAGGACTCAACGCCTGAAGTGACGCAGTATTTTGTGAAATGGAATGAATATCGAGAAAAACATAATACGCCGGTGCGGGGAATTACAGTCGATGCGCCGGAGCTTTTGCCTTATGCTAAATTTTTTGGAGAAGGCGTGGGAGCTATGACACTTAAATTTTTGCCTCGCAATATGTATGGTTCTAAAATTTCCATCGAATCTTGTGATAATCAATTTGTGCGCATATTCCTTTTTGAAAGCGTGGAAACGCTAATTATTGAGTCGCCAAAATTTGCAGTGGCCGTAAAAGAAATCTTTGAATTAGTCTGGAAATCGACGGAGGGGAAATATGAAAAGCCGGCGACGTGGGTTAGGTAGAAATCAAAATTCGCCATTTCCTTTATTTTTTGCTAGACTAGCGGTATGCAAAAAGAAAAAAAGTTAAATTTTGATATCCCTGCGCATATCCTTTTGGTGATGGAGAAATTGGAAGTAGCGGGATTTGAGGCGTATGTCGTGGGTGGTTGCGTGCGGGATTTGTTATTGGGAAAAGCGCCAAAAGATTGGGACGTGGCGACCAATGGGAAACCAGAAGAGGTGCAAGAAATTTTCCCTGATAGCGTCTATGAAAATGAATTTGGAACTGTTGGGATTAAAATCAGAAATCAAGACGCAGACGAAAAAGAAATTGTTGAAGTGGTTGAGGTGACGACATATCGCATTGAGTCAAAGTATTCAGATAAACGGCATCCAGATGCGGTGAAATTTGCAAAGACTCTCGAGGAAGATTTGTCTAGGCGCGATTTTACGATTAATGCGTTGGCGATCAAAAATCAAAAAGAGAATTTTGAGCTAGTAGATTTATTCTCTGGGCAAGATGATTTGAAAAATAAATTGATTCGGGCGGTGGGGGATGCTAACGAAAGATTTAATGAAGATGCTCTGCGTATGATGCGGGCGGTTCGGTTTTCGGTAACGCTGGGTTTTGCGATTGAAGAAAAAACATTTTTGGCAATTAGGAAAAATGCTGAGAATTTAAAACATATTTCACCTGAGCGAATCCGGGATGAATTTGTAAAAATTATTTTATCACCAACGCCAGCGAAGGGAATTGAACTTCTGCAAGAAACGGGAATTCTCCAAATAATTTTGCCGGAAATTGAAAGTGGCATTGGTGTGACGCAAAGTCATCATCATTATTATGGACCATACAATACCGTTTACAAACATCTCGTGGCATCATTGGAAAAATGTCCATCGCCGAAGTTGGAAGTGCGCTTGGCGGCACTTCTGCATGATGTGGGAAAGCCGAAATCTAAACGCGGCGAAGGCGAAAATGCCACGTTCTATAACCATGAATATATTGGAGAAAAATTAACCAAAAATATTTTGGAGCGCTTGCGTTTTTCGCGGCGCGTAATTGACAAAGTGACGTTACTCGTGCGCAATCACATGTTCTATTATAACGTCGATGAAGTCGGCGAAGCAGGTGTGCGGAGAGTTGTGCAAAAAATTGGCTTGGAAAATATCACAGATCTAATTGATGTGCGTATTGCTGACCGGCTCGGTAGTGGTGTGCCAAAAGCAGTGCCCTATAAACTCAGACACTTTCAGTTTATGGTAGAAAAAGTTTCGCATGATCCAATCTCAGTGAAACAGTTAAAGTTAAACGGCAATGATTTAATGACCGAACTTAGTGTGGAACCAGGACCAAAGATCGGGGCAATTTTGGCCGTGCTTCTTTCGCAAGTTATTGATGAGCCGAAACTGAATGAAAAGAAAAAGCTGTTGGCGCTGGCAAAAAAATTAGCAAAAAGCAAAGTCGAAGATCTGCGCAAGATGGCGGAAGATAAAATTAAGGCTGAGCAGAAAAAAGAAGAGGAACTGATCAAAAAAAAGCATAGGGTTTCGTGAAATTTTTTTAAAATAAAATCAATGGCTTCTCAAATCGCGCATATTGTTTATGCGAAAAAATATTTTGAGTCGATTGATAACGGAAAGACCGATCCGGATTTTTTGGATGAAACAAAAATACTTGGGGCGCAAAAAATTAATCGTGATGAGTTTATTCTTGGTGTTGTTTTTCCAGATATCAGAAGGATTGAGCCAAGCATCAAAAGAGGGGAAACGCATTTGAAATTTCCGGTGGTCAATTTGGATTTTTCAGGTCTCACCTCCTTTGAAGCTGGTTGGAAATTTCATCTCTATTGTGATATGCGTCGAGAAGAACTTCTTAATAAACGTAGTTTCTATGAGCTAGAAAATACAGAAAAATTGGCGCATATGCCGGCAAAGCTCTTGGAAGATGAGCTTCTATATGACAGTTATAATAATTGGGAAAAATTAGTGAGCTATTTTCGCAATCCGCCGCTAATTGAGCTGGGTACTTTAGTTGATAGAAAGACCTTTGTTTTGTGGTATGCAATTTTGGCTAAATATATTGAAGAAAAAGTAACCATAAAAACGATGCGTGTTTTTCTCTCTAAGCAACCTAAATTTGTCAAAGAGATAGATACTCTGATAGAAACTGTCATAGCACTTAAGAAAAATAGTTTAATAGGGAAAACTCTAGTAACGGTTAAAGATGAAATTATTAAATAACTACAAAATTATGAAAACAGACATTCAAATTGCAAAAGAGTCAAAGATGGAACCGATCGAAAGTGTGGCGGATAAAATTGGTCTTGCGAAAAGTGATCTGGAATTGTATGGAGACCATAAAGCTAAACTGAAACCACAGCTATGGGAAAAAATTAAAAAGCAAAAAAATGGAAAGCTAATTTTGGTGACAGCAATCAGCCCAACTCCTGCCGGAGAGGGAAAAACGACGACTTCGATAGGCCTCGCAATGGCGATGAATCGGTTGGGAAAAAAAACAATGCTGGCTCTGCGCGAGCCGTCACTTGGACCGTGCATGGGCGTGAAGGGTGGTGCGGCTGGTGGAGGATACGCGCAGGTGATGCCGATGGAAGAAATCAATTTGCATTTTACGGGCGATTCGCATGCGATTACCACTGCCAATAATTTACTCTCGGCCATTATTGATAATCACATTTTTCAAGGCAACGAGTTGCAAATTGACGCGCGGCAAATTCTGTGGAAGCGGGCAATGGATCTCAATGACCGGACGTTGCGAAGCATGGTGGTTGGCTTGGGTGGAAAATCACAGGGCGTGCCACGGGAAGAAAGTTTTAATATTACCGTTGCATCAGAGATTATGGCCATTCTTTGTCTTAGTGATAATTTAGCCGATCTCAAAAAACGATTAGGAAATATTTTGGTGGCTTATACTTTTTCTGGTGAACCGGTTTATGCGCGTTCTCTGAAAGTTGTCGGAGCGCTCACAGCAATTCTGAAAGACGCGCTCAAGCCAAATCTTGTGCAAACATTGGAACATACGCCAGCCATTATTCATGGCGGACCGTTTGCCAACATTGCACACGGATGCAACAGTATTTTGGCAACACGCTATGGATTAAAATTGGGTGACTATCTCGTGACAGAAGCCGGTTTTGGCGCAGATCTTGGAGCGGAGAAATTTTTCAATATCAAGTGTCGCGTCGCGGGACTGAAGCCGGATGCGGTCGTGATTGTGGCGACAGTGCGGGCACTGAAATATTCTGGTGGAATGGAGAAAGAAGCTCTTGTGATGCCAAGTCTACCGCACCTTAAAAAAGGTTTTGCTAATCTGGAAAAACATGTGGAAAATTTGAAAAAATTTGGCGTGCCGGTGGTGGTCGCTGTAAATGTTTTTCCGACTGATACGCAAAAAGAATTGAAATTGCTCGAACAGATGGTGAAGAAGCTGGGCGCTGCCTACGCGCTTTCGCACGTTTGGGAAAGGGGCGGAGCAGGTGGAGAAGATTTAGCCGAAGTTGTTTTGGAAACGCTGGCCAAGAAAAAAGCGAATTTCAAAGTGCTCTATTCTGAGCAGTCGCATATCAAAGTGAAAATTGAAACTATCGCGCAAAAAATTTATGGCGCGAAAAATGTGGAGTTCAGCGCCAAAGCCCAAAAACAAATGGAAAAATTAGAAAAAGATAAATTGGACAAATTACCAATCTGCATCGCGAAAACCCAATATTCTTTTTCCGATGATCCAAAACTCTTGGGACGACCGAAGGGCTTTACTTTGAACATTCGAGAACTGAGAATTTCCAACGGCGCCGGATTCATCGTGGCAATCGCCGGAGAAATTATGACCATGCCAGGACTACCAAAAGTGCCTGCAGCGGAAAAGATTGATGTGAGTGAAGATGGGGAGATTGAGGGGTTGTTTTAGAATATACTATTGACAGTAACAGATCTATTATGTAAAGTGTAAGCAATGATTGTGTGAAAGCCTCCCTTTGTAACACTGGCCCTAGTGTTTGGCGGTGGGTCACTTTTTACAGGTGGCATGGTCGATCGAAGCATGATCGCGGGAGACGAGAGGGCTTCATTATAAACCCAGACCGATAGCTAAGGTTAGTTAGGAGGTATTTCGCCTGGTGCGAAGTCTAGAACCGAAGCTTCGGGTGCTCAGTAACGGCGCGGTAGCGCAATCATTTTCTCAAAGGCCCTGCTCTATAAATTAGTGCGGGTCTTGTTCTTTTATTAGTGTAAGTTGAAGTTAAAATTAACTTTGATTATCCACGAAAAACAATGGGAGGAGATTATGAAAAAATTTGTGGGGTATAGTTTGGCAAGTTCTTATGTGGATGGTTCGGATGTTCGCATAGACAAGATGGATGGGACATCTGTTATTATCATTGGTGATTCCTTTGATATTTCAAAAGATCCAGTAATCGGAAAAACAAGGGACGGCGCGGATGTAGAAATCTATGAAGCCGACATAGATAATGTTGTTCGCATCTAGTCTCTCAAAGAAAGTGTGTGTACCCTCTTGTCTGATTAAATTCGGCCAAGAGGTATTTTTTTTGAAAATTTTATATATATGTAGAATTTATCAATTCTTCTGGCAGATAGTCTTGCTCACGACTATCTTCGAGTGGGGTGTATTTGTAGCCTTTGCTATAGCCCAATTCTTTCATCAGTTTTGTTGGGGCATTTCGCAGATGCAGTGGGACTGGGAGATTGCCGAATTTTTCCACGTCTTTTTTGGCTCGGCCATAGGCCTCGTAGGCGGTGATGTCTTTTTTGGATTTCGCCATATAGATCACGCATTGAGTGAGGTGGACGTTGCATTCCGGATAGCCCAGCTTGTGGCAAGCATCAAAAACGGCATTGGCCAAAAGCAGGGCGGTGTTGTTGGCGAGGCCAATGTCTTCGCTGGCAAAACGGACGAGGCGTCGGGCGATATAGAGTGGATCTTCTCCGCCTTCAATCATGCGCGCGAGCCAATAGACGGAAGCATCGGGGTTTCCGCCGCGCATCGATTTGTGGAGAGCGGAAATAATATTGTAGTGTTCTTCGCCGGATTTATCATAAAGCAGATGGGATTTTTGCAGGACTTCTTTCACGAGTTCCGGGGTGATATTTTCCGTCTGGTTGACGCAAGCCTCGAGAGTGTTGAGCGCCATGCGCGCATCGCCATTGGAAAGATTCGCAAGTAACGTTATCGTGTCAGAAGCTATTTTAATTTTTTTCTCAGTTTTGATTTTTTCTAGTGCGCGTTCGATTATTTTTTTCAAATCAGTCGGCGTCAGTTTTTCCAAAACAAAAACACGAGTGCGGGAAACTAAAGCGGAGTTGACTTCGAAACTGGGGTTTTCGGTGGTGGCGCCGATGAGGGTTATCGTGCCATTTTCAACATAAGGAAGGAGCGCATCTTGCTGGGCTTTGTTCCAGCGATGGATTTCATCAATGAACAGAATCGTTTTTTTGTTTTGGAGTTTATTCTCATTGGCTTTGGCAATAATTTCCAAGAGCATTTTTTTGCCGGACGAAACGGCGCTGATTTTGAGAAATTCTGATTTGGTGGCAGTGGCGATGATGTGGGCGAGAGTGGTTTTTCCGGAACCGGGCGGACCCCAAAGAATCATCGAAGGAATGGAGTCATTTTCAATGGCACGAAAAAGATAGGAAGTTTTTCCGATGAGTTTTTCTTGGCCGAAAAAATCAGCGAGATTTTGGGGACGGATGAGATCGGGGAGTGGGGTAGGCATAGTTTTTTGATTAATTTATAGAGTTAGTATATCACTTTTTATATTTTCTTTGCAAGCTAAGTTTTTGGTATGTGCTATAATGAGTTATATGACAAAAATAATCGATGGGAAGAAAATATCAGAAGAAATAAAAGAAGAGCTGAAAAGCGAAGTTTTGGCTTTGGCGAAGAAGGGAATCGTGCCAGGACTCGCGGTGATTTTGGTTGGTGAGGATAGTGCTTCGCAAATTTATGTCAAAAATAAAGAACGCGTGGCGAAAGAGGTTGGAATAAATTCGGAAGTGATGAGATTGCCCGTTTCGACTTCACAGGAAGAATTGGAAAAAATAATTTTGCAATATAATGCTGATGAGAAAATTCATGGGATTTTGGTTCAATTGCCATTGCCAGAAAAAATTGATGCGAAAAGAATTATCAATTTGATTGATCCGAAAAAAGATGTGGATTGTTTTCATCCTGAAAATGTGGGACGGATGATGATTGGGGACGCGCGGTTTTTGCCTTGTACGCCGGCGGGAATTTTGGAACTCCTCGATCGAAGTGAAATTTTAGTCGAAGGAAAAAATGTTACGATTGTGGGGAGGAGTAATATTGTGGGAAAACCACTAGCGGTGATGCTTATCAATCTTGGAGCAACGGTGACGGTTTGCAATTCAAAAACTAAAAACTTGGGTGAAATTTGCGCGCAGGCGGATGTTTTGGTTTCGGCGACAGGGCGCGCGGGACTGATTTGTGCTGAGATGGTAAAACAGGATGCGGTGGTTGTGGACGTAGGAATTAACCGTAATGTCGATGGGAAATTAGTGGGTGATGTGGATTATGTCAATGTTTGTAATAAAACACATTGTATTACACCAGTGCCGGGCGGAGTGGGGCCGATGACGATTATGATGCTCATGCGAAATACAATAATAGCTTCCAAGCTTTAATTAAAAAATATGCAAATAGAAATTAAAAATGTATTAGGTAATCCGGTAAATAACTTGCGCCGGTTGGGGTATGCGTTTCAGCGGCATGAGGGTGATGAGATGAGTTTTGTGCGTCCAATGGCCGCGGCTGGTTATCCCAGATTTCATATGTATGTCAAAATGAATGGCACAGATATGCTAATCAACATTCATCTTGACATGAAAAAAGAAACTTATGGCGATGATACGCGTCATCATGGAGAATATGGCAACGATGGAGCATTGAAAGAAGAAGTGCGAAGACTTAAGACACTTTTGGAGTAGTTGGGTTGCTAAAATCGTTTTTACGTCGTATGATGAATTGTGCGTGGAGGGGCGAATGGCGAAATTGGCAGACGCGCTAGCTTCAGGTGCTAGTCCTAGCAATAGGGTGGAGGTTCAAGTCCTCTTTCGCCCACAAGAGCACGGAAAATGGAATAATGCCCAGATGGCGGAATTGGTATACGCGCCAGTCTTAGGAACTGGTTCTCGCAAGGGATTGGAGGTTCGAGTCCTCTTCTGGGCACAATTAAGTTAAGTCACGCGTCCCGCCGAGGCGGGATTCTCGCAAGGGATTGGAGGTTCCCTGCCTACGCTGAAGCTTCTACCTTCGTTGAAACTTCGGTAGACAAGTCGGCAGGCAAGGAGTCCTCTTCTGGGCACAATATGTTATGCAAAAAATAATCATCACAAAAGAAATTGCCGGTGAGCGGTTGGATAAATTCCTTAGTAGTGGGAATTTTTTTGATGGTCGTGTCACTCGGAGTGAACTTTCTCGGCAGATTAAAGCTGGGACAATTTTGGTGAACGAGGGAATGATAAAATCAGGTTATATCCTCAAAAATAATGATGTGATTACTTTTGATTTCAAATTCAGCGAGGAGAAAGTACTTTTGCCAAAAATTAAAAAAGCATTGTCGATAATTTTTACTGACGAAAATATTATTGTGATTGACAAACCGGCTGGGATGCAAGTGCACCCGGATGACACGCGAAAAGAGGAAACTTTGGTGAATTATTTGGTGGCGCAGTTTCCCGAAATCGAAACTGTTTGTGATGACACTAAGGAAGGAAGATTGCGACCGGGAATTGTGCATCGATTAGACAAAGATACGAGCGGAGTTATTGTGGTGGCGAGAAATATGAAAGCATTTACCGAACTGAAACGTCAATTTCAAGACAAAGAAGTAGAAAAAAAGTATCAAGCGATTGTGTATGGCGTGCCTGATCCGGCGGAGGGTGTGATTGAAAAAGCCTTGGCTCGTTCGGCAGATTATCGTCGGCAAGTGGTGGCAGGACGAAAAACTAAGACAAAAATTCGCGAAGCAGTGACGGAGTATCGAACGCTAAAAACTCTGGGAGATGATTTTGCTCTTCTGGAGCTTTACCCAAAAACTGGTCGGATGCATCAAATTCGGGTGCACTTGACTTCAATTGGGCATCCGATTGTGGGGGATAAGAAATATTTTTTGCGAGGCATCGAGAGGCTCGACTTTGCCAGAAGACAGCTTCTCCACGCGCAATCGATCAAATTCACACTTTTTGGTAATGCTTATGAATTCGATTCCCCACTTCCGCAGGATTTTTTGGATTTTGACCGATTCCTTGACGAAACCGCTGGAAAGAGATAGTATAAAAAAGCGAAAAATCACGCCAGTAGGCGCAATTTTTGGTGAAGTTTGAAAGGCTGTTTTTGGCCTATTTTAATTTAAAGTAATAATTTGCTATAATAACCGTATGGAAAAGAAGATTATCGAGTTCAATAAGACTCAAAGAGCATTAAAAGACACGCAGGAATTTCACAGTGGAGATGTTGTAAAGGTGTTTTTGCGGATCAAGGAAGGCGCGAAAGAAAGAACGCAAATTTTTGAGGGACTCATTATCGCGATTAAAGGCGGACAAAGCTCTTCCCCAACTATTACTGTGCGCAAAGTGACGCATGATGTGGGAGTGGAAATGATTGTGCCGATTGGTTCCAAGAATGTGGAAAAAATTGAGCTAGTGAAGCGGGCCAAGGTACGTCGCGCAAAGTTGTATTATGTTCGAACACTCACGACCAAGCAAAGTCGCATGAAATACAAGGACATTAAAGATGTAAATAAGAAAGATAAGCCAAAGGTAGGGGCTGTAAAAAAAGAAGCAGTTGTGGCTGAGAAAGTAGAGGAAAAAGTTGAAAAAGCTAAAGCCTAAATAGTTTTTCGCGCCTTCGTGGTGGAATTGGTATACACACATGCAAGAGGCGCTGGGTCGCAAGCCCGCCGCGGCGGGGGGTTCGAGTCGCGTGTCTTGAGGGAGACTTTAGTTGGGATGAGAAAATGAATTGGCTTGTGGTATAATAAAAGCTCAAGGGGCGGATGGCGGAATTGGTATACGCGCAAGCTTGAGGTGCTTGTGGGAGCAATCCCTTGGAGGTTCGAGTCCTCTTTCGCCCACAATCCTGGATCCTTAGCTCAATGGCTAGAGCACCTCGTTTACACCGAGGGGGTTATAGGTTCGAGTCCTATAGGGTCCACAGAGCCGAGTTAGCTCAGTGGTAGAGCAGAGGACTGATTTTCGGTCCGCTCTGAAGTAATTCAGAGATGAGAATTGGATGAATTCGAGGAAGCCTAAAACTAATTTTATTAGAAATGGTAATCTCGAGCTAAGCTTCAAAGGGCGTAAGGTTTTGAAGAAAGTGTAGAGACTAGCAAGTGAGTCCCAACAATAATCTTGCATTAGCGTCCGATATCCTATTTTGCTAAGTAGCAAAAGGATAATGAAATAGTCCGATCCTTGGGGAAACTCAAGAAAAATGAGTAGGAAAATCCTTGTGTCCCCGGTTCAATCCCGGGACTCGGCACGGATTGCATAAAATTGAACCTGTGGTATAATTTATCTATTAGCCATAGGTTCAATTTTTATGAGAAAAGATAAAGTCAAAGCGCTAGCGCTTAGAAAAAAAGGTTTTAGCTATAATGAAATTAGCAAAAAACTAGAAGTTCCTAAAAGCACGCTAAGTTATTGGTTGGCAGATGTAGTAATTTCACAAAAAGCGAAAAACAGAATTGCAAGTAGGGTTTTTGCAGGAAGTGTGAAGGGGCTGATTGAGAGAAATAAAAATCAAACGGCACTAGCGAAAGAAAGAGCAAAAGCTATTCGAGAAATTGCAAAGAAAGAAGTTAGAAATTTAATGAAAAACAAATTATTTTTGGTGGGCATTTCCCTGTATTGGGCGGAGGGATATAAAAAGGGTGCTTATGGAAGTAAATGGAAAGCAGTGGATTTTGCCAATTCCGATCCTGAGTTAGTGAAAATAATGATGAATTTTTTCAGAAAAGTTTGCAGAGTAGAAAGTGAAAAGATAAAAGTTCAGCTAATTGCTCATAAAAATATTGATATGGACGAAGCGGTGAGCTATTGGTCTGGGCTTATGAAATTATCGAAAAGTCAGTTCATGAAAACAAGTTGTGCGGTGAGTAGCGCGAGCAAAGGCAAGAGAAACAAAAACAGTTTGACGCACGGAACAGTTCATATTAGGATAAATGATGTAAGGCTATTTTTTCGGATTATTGGCTGGATCGATGGATTGAAGTTGTATATATAGCTTATAGTTATTGTTTTTGGCGGGCTTGCCCGCCGAAGCGTAGCATAGGCGGGTATCGTATAGTGGCTAATATACGTCCTTGCCAAGGACGAGCGACGGGTTCGATTCCCGTTACCCGCTCAAGATGGCAGAAGCGACTCTTTTTTGGGTCGTTTTTGCTTTAGATAAGTCAAAAGTATCCAGTTCGAGAAAAGTCGAGGACGGTCCTCGATTTTTTATACTGCTTTACGCTAGATTTATGCTATAATTGACCAAATATATGAAAATACTGATAGCAACCCATAATCAATCAAAGTTCAAGAGATATAAAAAAATCTTAGAAGCTATCGATTTTATCGAGCCAGTGTCATTGGCTGATTTGGGTATTACTGAAAAAGTTGAAGAAAATTATTTAACAAATGTTGAAAATGCCTTGTTTAAAGCTAGAAGTTATGGAAAAATGTCTGGCCTTATAACTGTGGCAGTGGATGAGGCTTTGATGACAAATTTCTTGCCAGACAATGAACAGCCAGGCGTTTATGCCAGAAGATTTGCCAAAGACAAGAAAGAATTAACCGATGTTGAGCTGATTGATGTTTGGAAAGAAATATTTAAACTATACCCACAAGAGGACAAACAATTTATTTGGAATTTTGCAGTGGCCTATTTTAATCCACGCAATAATTCGGAAGGCGTAGAATGCATTGAAGGAATATCGCATATTGCAAAATACTTTTCTGCTCTCAAGACAAGTGGTTATCCGATGTCGACATTGTTATCTTCAGCAAAAGACGGAAGGCCGTATATTGAAATGAGCCAAGATGAAAAATATAAAAAAGACAAGATTAATTTCAAACACTTCATCAGAATATTTAAGGAATGGTTAGAAAAATAAATATATGGCAAAAAATGTATTAAATTTAAATCAAAAAAGTGCAAAAAAATTCTTTCTTAGTCAAGAATGTTATTTGAACATCGAATTGCCGCCATATTTTAAGTTTGATGAGTTGCTTGCAGAAGTTGACAACGAATCAAATTCGTTGATATTAAGCGAAAAAGATTTAAAGAAAGCGAAGAAAAATGAAACAATAAATCATATTTTATATGGCAACAAGGATGGTAAATATGCTTGGAGAAAATATGAAATTATAAACCCACTGATGTATGTATCGCTGGTAAACGTTATTACAGAAAAGGATAATTGGGATTTTTTAAAAAATAGATTTAATGAATTTCAAAAAGATAGCAATATAGAATGCGAAAGCATCCCAGTTTTAGCTGGCACTAAATCAAAACAAAGAGCATCTCAGATTTTACGCTGGGTCAATAGAATTGAAAAAAGGTCACTTGCACTAGCGTTGGAATATAAGTATTTATATCAAACAGATATTTCTGATTGTTATGGTTCTATATATTCTCATTCATTGCCTTGGGCCATACATACCAAAGAAACATCGAAAAATAATAGGGGCTTCAATGGTTTGTTTGGAAATAAGATTGACCAGCACATACAAGCTATGTCTTATGGAGAAACAAATGGCATACCGCAAGGGAGCACTTTAATGGACTTTATAGCAGAAATTGTTCTTGGTTATGCGGATATGCAATTGTCAGATAAATTAAAAAAAGAATTAAGGGAAAAGAAGTTTCATATTTTGAGATATAGAGATGATTATAGAATTTTTGTAAACGATGTTGCTGACGGGGACATTATTTTAAAGTGCTTGAGTGAAGTTTTATTAAACTTAGGATTCAGATTGAATGCCAATAAAACATCCTTTAGTGATGATGTTATTGGCGGGTCAATAAAAAAAGATAAAATTGACGAATTACGAATAGAGGAAACACCGAAAAAGTTATCCAAAAAGGGACTACTTAGACAATTGCTTATAATTCAACAACTGGGTAAGCAATTTCCTAATTCTGGAACAGTAGTTAGGCGACTCTCTCACATTTTGGATAATGTTAAACCAAAGGATTTTTATTTGCAAGAGAAAATAATAGTAAGTGTGCTTGCTGATATAGCCTATAACAACCCAAACTCCTTTCCTCTTGTGGCTGGTTTAGTTTCAAGCTGTATCGCCAAGGTATCAAAAAAAGAGAAAGGGGAGCTGTTAATTTCAATACAAAAAAAGGTTTGCTTGCTTCCAAATGCTGGCCTTTTGGAAATATGGACGCAAAGGATAGCTCTTGGAATAAAACTTAAATTGGAATTAAATGAAAAACTTTGTTGTTGTGTTTACGACTCAAATTTTAAGATATTCGAAACGAATTGGATAGAATATCCCAGAATTAAGGCTATTATAGACGACGGTTCTTATGTTGATATGGATAAAATAGAGAAACTTAAGCCGATAATAAGCAATAAAGAAGTCCAAATATTTACTTATGGCGGTTAATTTCAGATAAATCCTTTGTTCATAAGCCCAGTTCTAACCGTATTAACTAAGTAGCTCAGATAAAACAAAAATCTCCATCAATGGAGATTTTTGTTTTTTTGCGGTAGTTTTTCGAAATGGAGATGGTCTTATTCAAAAAAATGCTTTTCCGTTGGCATGTTAATTCGGCCTAGGACCGTCTTCGATTTTTTGACTAAAGTTGACTTTTCTACATATCAATCCCATTTCCACAAGTGTATTATAAAAAATTAGCTCCCAATGTTATAATTGAATTATGAATATGGCAATAAATTGTGGCTTTGAGGATAAGGGAGAAACAACCTGGTTTTTTCGACTAAGTCATAATGAGAAACGTGAATTATTTTTTTGGATACTGTGGGATAAAATAAAACCCTCTTATTTTTTTGATGGGCTAGATAATAGCGAGCAGGATATAAAAAATATCGATCATATCTCATTCCATAAGGACGGAACAATTCATATTCGATTTTATGATCAGTCGAGTAATGCTGAAAAGATTATTCATACAAAACTCGTGAATACTATCCTAGGAATGGAACAAGATAAATATGGACCTCTTTTGACAATATCCATCTATGACTCAAATCTATTTAAAAAATTTATTGGAAAAGATAATCCAGTGGTTTTTAATAAATTTCAGCATACTCAATTGAAATGGGATATTGAGGGAATTGAAAAATTCAGCCTTGTGTTCTTTTTGGTTGGTGGACATATAAATCACAGATTGATGTTGGAGAAAAATTTCCCCGGTATGTTTAATATGGGTGCCTCCCCGTATTTAATGAACTTCTTTGGAGATGATAGCAAGCTTGAGATGGAAAATGGAGAAGTTAGAAAAGTTAATGATCTAGGGTTATTGGTGGCGTTTACAACAAAAACCATTCCGCGACCTCCCAAAGAAGCTATAACCGGCACAAGGAAGTTTGATTGGATTGAAATTCCATTAGGCATAAATATAACTCCCTCTGATGAAAAAATAAGGAGAATGACTTAATTTATTTGTTGCTTATGCCTATTTTCCGTATTTCTTTGTCTAAATTACAACAAATAAAGGTTAAATTGTATTTTTCCTTAATTAGTTCGTGGTAAGAATTCACCGCTCTTAAAAAACAAAAAGTTCTTCCTTGTGGAGAGTTTTTTGTTTGCTAGAATATATTCCAAACTTTGACCTTCTATCTATTTATGCTATGGTGGAAGGGCAACGGGGGTAAATATCTCCAATTTAAGAAGCTAATGGTTGGGAGATATGAAGAAATATACACTTGGGTATTATCTTAGAGAGATTTTTTGGGGTGTCGTGGGCGCTCTTTTCATGGTGTTTTTAGGCATAATGATTGCCACTTTTTTTATCTATAAAAACCAAACTCCCAGCGTGGGAGAGATTTCCAGTTATCGGCCACCACAAACTTCAGTTATATATGATCGCACGGGAAAAATCGTGCTCTACAAAATTCATGGTGAAGAGAATCGCAAGGTGCTCTCTCATGATGAAATTCCTGATGTGGTGCGAATTGCTACAATTGCGACGGAAGATAAAAATTTCTATGCGCATTTTGGAATCGATTTTTTGTCGATTTTGCGAGCATTGCGAACGAATGTGGAAAAAGGAGAAATTTCCCAAGGCGGTTCAACCATCACGCAACAACTGGCGCGCAATGTTTTTCTCACACGGGAAAAAACACTACGCAGAAAATTCATGGAAACGCTAATTGCCTTCAAGATTGAAAAGAATTTTTCTAAAGATGAAATTTTAGACCGCTATCTCAATCAAGTGCCGTATGGTTCCAATGCCTATGGCATTTCTGCTGCAGCGGAAATATTTTTTGGCAAAAGCGCGAAAGATTTGACACTTTCCGAAGCGGTTTTTCTAGCTGCACTTCCTAAAGCCCCGACGTATTATTCACCCTATGGAGACAACACCAGTGAACTGGTTACGCGTTATCGAAATATCCTAGATCAAATTGCGCAACTGAAAAAAGTCTCTACAGCTGAAATTGAAGAAGCCAAGAAAACCAATATTTTGGCGAAAGTTGAACCATTTCGCGAGCCGATTCTTGCCCCACATTTTGTGTTTTATGTAACAGCGCAACTGGAGGAAAAATATGGACGTGATTTTTTGGAGCGCGGGGGACTTAGGATTATTACAACCTTGGATTATGATCTACAAAAGATTGGTGAAAAAATCGTGGCAGAAGGCGGTGCGCGTAATGTTTCTTATGGTGCAGACAATGCGGCATTAGTGGCAGTTAATCCGAAAAGCGGAGAAACGCTTGTTATGGTAGGTAGTCGTGATTTTTTCAATCCCGCCATCGATGGGCAAGTAAATGTGGCAGTTCGTCTGCGTCAACCAGGCTCATCATTCAAACCAATTGTTTATGCAACAGCGTTTGAAAAAGGTTATCAGCCAGAAACACTGATTGCTGATGTGCCTACGAATTTTGGACCAGATGGTGGAGGGCTAGACTATATTCCCCAAAACTATGATGGAAAATTTCACGGTGTACTTCCAATGCGAAAAACTCTCGCCATGTCACTCAATATTCCCGCAATCAAAACGCTTTCGCTCGTAGGGATCGATAGTGCGATTGATATGGCGCATCGTTTGGGAATTACAACTCTAAATGACCGCAAACGCTACGGACTTTCTATGGCAATTGGTGGGGCGGAGGTGAAGCTAGTTGATATGGCTAGTGCTTTTAGTGTTTTCGCAACAGAAGGAGAAAAACACCCACAGCATGCAATTTTGGAAATTATAGATAGTCTCGGAGAAACTTATTTTGATACAACGCAAAGTTCTCGTGTGGTTGATCAGGAAGTAGCCCGAAAAATTAATTCTATTCTTTCAGATAATGATGCTCGCTCAGCTATTTTTGGAGCAAATAGTCCACTGCATATTCCCGGGCGCACAGTGGCGGCAAAAACAGGAACATCTCAGGATTTTCGTGACGCATGGACCGTTGGTTATACGCCAGACATCGCCGTGGGTGTTTGGGCGGGGAATAATGATTCAAGTCCAATGCGCGCCGGATCTGACGGCGTGTTTGTGGCAGCTCCGATTTGGCGCAGTTTTATGGACGCAGTTTTGTCGCGCTATCCAAATGAAAATTTTACAGGCTATCAGACGGTGCTCAAGGACGATAAAGTTGTTCTAAGTCAAGATCAGGTTGATCAGCTGGCCCAGGATCAAAAAAACGCGGAGAAAGAGCAAAGAAAAGCCGATAAGAAGAAAAAGAAGCATTAATAATGTGTTTTTGTCGTAGCAAAGCCCTTTTGGGGCTTTTTTGACTTTTATGGCTTATTCAAGCTAAATCAGCCTAAAAGTCAAAAGCCAGATGGCTTATTTAAGCCAAAAAATCGCTGTAACACTTGACTTTTGGACGATTATTTGCTATGATACTAGGTCAATCTGAAAAAGGGTCCTAGAGCCCGATTGACGCTTAACAATTAAAGTTTATATATGCGTATTAGCACGAAATTGGCTATTGTAGCTGGTTTTGCTGTCATTTCTAGTTTTGGATTGATGGTGGAAACAGTGAAAGCTGACGAGTCTAATCAAACAAAAATAAACTTCAATATCGTAGAAAATATCCTCACACTTGGTCAGACTAATGTTTGTATGGCCGAAGAACTCGCTCCAACAGTGGAAGCTGTAGAAAAAGAGAAGGTGGAGGAGGTAAAAATAGAAGAAAAAGTTATAATTGAAACTAAAAAAGTACCTAATAATAGCAATCTTCCCAAGGGAAAGTTCATCATCAATGCTTCAGCATATACTGCTGCGGCGGATGAATGTGGTAAAAGTGATGGAATCACTGCTTCGGGAAAGAAAGTAAAAGAAAACGAAACGATCGCTTGTCCCAAGAACTTTGCTTTTGGTACAAAGGTGAATATTGAAGGCTATGGAACCTATATTTGCCAGGATCGTGGAAGTGCAATCAAAGGTAATAAGATTGACATCTATATGGAAACAAAAGCCGAGGCCTTTGCTTTCGGTAGACGAAACTTAGTGGCTGAGATTGTGATTGAATAAAAAAAGAGCACCCCGAGCAATCGGGGTGCTTTTTTTGTTTTCGATTTTTCTAATAAAAAAACCCCTTCACTATGATTAGCAAAGAGGTTTGGAGCGGTGGGATTTGGGGGATATGTTGAGAAGTTTGGTGAGGCGCGGAGTCTGAAAAGAATTAGGCGACCTTTCGGAAAAGTACAGAATGAATTTTTATGCCGTTGATTTCATCTTCCGGGCAATTTTCCATGTAGTCGACGACCTTCAGAGATGGAAACTCAGCGATGAGTTTTTCGATTGTGAAACAGCGCATATAATGTTTGTCCCACAGACAGAAATCTTTGCCTTTTTTGACTTTGAATTTTTCTGGCAAAGGATCGGCGAATTGCGAGCTGATTAGATATCCGCCGACTTCGAGATGATCCAATATATTCTTTTTGTATGCAGTCAAATAGGCGCGTCTGATATGGTCCATTACAGACCAGTCAATTATCACATCGAATTTACAAGGCCCAAATAATTCAGTAATTGTATTCGGTACTGACATATCTCGGTAATCAAGATACAGTTTATCATCTTTGCAATATTTCTCGAACTTAATTTTGCAGTGGTCCAAGGCGATTTTTGAAATATCAATTCCAAATACAAAGTGCCCCTGATTTAAGAAATATGTTGCATTACGTCCGTCAGCACCAATCCCAATGTCTAGAATTTCTCTGTAATATTGAGGATTCTTTGGTCGAATTTTCTTGGATAGCGTTACCATCGACGGGCTGGGAGTTGTTGCCCAGCCATATCCTCTCTCGAGTCGTGTTTCTGGATCCCGATACGCTTCGTCGTAAAAATCTTTTTCATTTTTAAGGTGCTTTGGTTTCATTTTAGTCATCATCCTTTCCGCCGTCTCTGGCGATTACATCCGTAAGTTTCAATTCGGGAAAGAGGTTCTGATAGAAGGTCAAGATTTCACCCTTGATTTCATTGAGAACTTTTTGAGGTGCTCGGCCATAGCGTGCAGAGTAATCATGAATTAGTAACGTGTTCTCATAGCAATCTACGCTTCCTCCACCTATGGTGCGTTCGATGCAATGATTAATAAAATACCGACGATGTACCACGGCTTCTTTCATGTTCTTGTGATATATGTCTGCATATCCATCTTTTGACCAAATAATTTTTGGTGCCAACAATACTAACGGTGGCTGATCTTCCATGAAAAACAAGAGATATTTATCTGGCATTTTAGGAAATGGGTCGCATTCTTTTGCAAACCGCCAAAAGTCATCCGGCGCTAATCTAATAATATCCATATTCTGTGCTCCTTTTTTAAGGTTCTATAATTTGTCTCCCTGAAATTATTTCTCAGCTTGACTCCAGAGTATATCACGCTGAAAGATAAGTGTCAACAAAATATTGTTGACAGCAATGAGAAATTGATGTATAATGGGTCTAGGATAAGCGAAATTTGGTTTTGGTGTCACTTTGTGGTTGACGGGCGTTAGGTGACTATTCGGCGATGTAGTGCATAATAGGCATAATTTTTTATTAAAAAATATTTTTATGGAACAAGAACTATTAGCTTTGGGGCTGACTTGGAATGAAGTTAAAGCATATAAGAGTCTTATGAAACTGGGCGAGACGCAAGTTGGTGGAATTATCACTGATCTCAAGATTCATCGCCAGATTGCCTATAACGCCCTTGACGCACTGGAAAAGCGCGGGATGGTGACGAAAACGAGCAAGAACAAAGTTCAACATTATAAAATAGTCGATCCAGAAGTGATTGTGGAAAATGTCAAAAAGCAGGAAGTTTTGGCAGAAAGGTTGGCGCGGACGATCAAGCACGAGATGAAAAAAAGTCGGCATGAGCATGAAATTAGTCTCTATAATGGCCGAGAAGCGGCTCGGCGATTTTTTATCCAGTCATTTAAGAAATTCCCAGTTAGCGCTACTACCTACATCATGGGGGTGCCCGTTAATGACTATACTGAAGCAATGGGGGCGGATTTTCTGGCTGGCCCCTATAATAAGATTCGCAATCAGAGAGATATCCGTTCTCGATTACTGGTAAGTGAGAGAATGCGTGAGGAAAACAAGGACTATGAAAAGCTAGTTAATCCGGTTTTGCGCGAGACACGCTATTTGCCCTATCAAGTACTCAATCCAATCTCCACTCTCATTTGGGAGGATCACATTTCTTTTATTTCTATAAAGCCAGAATTCTTTATTATTGATATTTTGAGCCAAGCTTTTCGGGACTCGTATAAGGAGCATTTTGATATGCTCTGGAAGATGGCGAAAAAATAGAGCTTTTTGTTGACTTTAACGTCTTGGCTTGGTAGTATTTACCTATGGTCCGGTGGCCGAGCGGTTAGGCAAAGGTCTGCAAAACCTTTTACAACAGTTCAACTCTGTTCCGGACCTCAAATTTTTCTAAAAGCTATTGTTATGGTATACTTATGGAGTGATACTAACTAATAAGTATACCACTATGAGAAAAAGAAGTTGGACAGAGGACGAATTAAAAAAAGCAGTTAAATTATCCACAAGCGTTAGGCAGGTTTTAAAAAGATTAAAGCTGAAAGAAGCGGGTGGAAACTATTCTCAAGTAAAAAAGTTTTTAGAACTATATAAAATAAACACAAAGCATTTCACGGGAAAGGGCTGGAATAAAGGAATGCAAGGAATAGGAAAGCCCCGGAGAAAGTTAGAGGAAATTCTAAAAAAGAACACTGACTTTCAAAGCTTTAAATTAAAGAAAAGATTATTTTTTGCAAAACTAAAGCCAAAACATTGTGAGGAGTGTGGGTGGCATGAGATGTCTGATGATGGTAGATTGCCACTAGAACTTGATCACATCAATGGCGACAGTAAAGACAATCGATTGGAAAACTTGCGAGTGCTTTGTCCTAATTGCCATAGTCTAAAACCAACACACAGAGGAAGAAATCGAAAAAAATAATTTTGGGCGAGTGGTGAAATGGTATACACTCGACACTTAAAATGTCGCGGAGCTTGCTCCATGAGGGTTCGAGTCCCTCCTCGCCCACAGTGAGTTTAGTATTGAAAAATCGCCGATGAGGCGATTTATTTTTCTTCTTTTTCAATTTTTGCAATAATCTTCGGAATCCGTTTGAAATCTTTGATCAGTGTTTCGCGCATTCCGCCATTATAGAGCGCCGCGGCGGGGTGGTAGAGAGTATAGAAAACCTGCCTACCGGCAGGCAGGCCTGGCTTGCCCATGCCTTCAATTTCTCGGCGCATGGCTTTGCCGTGGACTTCGGAAATCTTGAATCCGGGTAAAAATCTTTCCATGGAATGGCGGCCGAGAGTGACGATTAATTTTGGCTGGATGATTTCAATTTGCGCAAGAAGCCATGGCCAGCAAGTGGAGATTTCTTCGGGCAGTGGGTCGCGATTTTCCGGTGGGCGACATTTACAGACATTGGCGATGTAGACGTCTTCGCGTTTGAGCTTGATCGCGTCCAGCATTTCGTTCAAGAATTTTCCAGCTGATCCAATAAAAGGCATGCCAGTTTCGTCCTCTTTTTTTCCAGGCGCTTCGCCAATAAACATAATTTTCGCGCTCTCTGATCCAGCGCCAGGGACGACCTGAATGCAACCTTTGCGCAAAGCACATTTGGTGCAGGCGAACATTTCCGCGTTTAGTTTTTCGAGTTGGTCTTTTTTGGATTCCATATATTTTTCTGATTATGACAAAAATCTTTGAAGACATTATACGCCCAATTGTCATCCTCGCGAAGGCGGGGATCTAGTCACTAATCTATCTTAGGATATGAGTCGTTATGTTTAGAATAGTTTCGAGGGAACGGGTGTATTTTTAAAAGGCTTAGTATTTTTGCCTGTTGAAATACAGAAATAATGATTATTTTCTAAGTCTATCCACTGGATTCCCGCCTGCGCGGGAATGACAAGTTAGTTAGGTTTGTTTTTTTGCAGCCTTATGTCATTTGCGTATTTGCAAGAATGACGCACGTGATATTTATTTCAAATCATGAACTCTCAATAATTTAAAACCATCATTTTCCGTATCCCACACTGCAAATGTTGGCAAATAAATTTCTCCGGCAACATTGCCGGGATTGAGCATTTTGCAATTGCCAATCATTTCTTCCCAGGGTTTGTGCGTGTGGCCATGGAAAACAAAATTATATTTTCCGGACTCGGCTAATTTTCTGGCTTCTCGTGGGAAATGCACAAAGGCAATGGATTTTCCGTCGATTTTGGCTTCGCCGAAATTTTTGTACATAAAAGTATTGCGATATTTGGAAGTTGAGTCAAGTTCGCGCAGTTCAGTATAATCGGCGTTGCCGAAAGTATAATATATAACGCCTGAAAAATTATCATTCATGAGCTCTAGAATTTCTCTGGAAGCCAAATCGCCACAACAAATGAGCGTTTCAATTTTTTGCTCGGCGCAATAACGTAAAACTTTGTCTAAATTTATTTCATTATTATGGATGTCGGAGGTGATGGCGATTTGCATAGCATTTTATTTATAGTTTAGGCTATTTGAATTGTAGCAGGGTTTGAAAACGGTAACAATATGGACATTTTGGGCAAATAAAAAACCAGTCAAAGCGGGACTGGCACCGGTAAGAGTTGATTGATTTATTGCTTAAGTCAATAATAATTCAAAAAACTGGCAATGAACACAAGAAAATGTGTTGACTTTAATTTTGATGGCAAAATCAATGCATTCTCTCACATCGCTGTCCTCACATATCTTGCATCGATGAAGATCTTCTTCATCACCGATGAAAGGACGGGATAGTTTAATTATCGTTATTTTCCTTCCGGCTGGGGTGATGGTGGTATATTCTTCCAGAAGTTTAAATTCGCGATTCCTATTCTTATTCTGTCCTTTTCTTTCCTTTTTAATATCACCTAATGTTGGTAGCGGCGTTAGTTTTGGAGGGATTCTGGGGTTGGGTCGTAAAATAGCTTGGGCGTCCCTTTTTGCTTTTATCCAGGAATCAGCACTAAATCCAAGCGACTCAATCCAAGCTGTCGGTGTTTTTTTGCCACTTTTTGCAAAAAGCAAATCATCCGTTTTGTTCATCCAAAAACGCGGATCTTTGGTCATTTCTAATGATTCTCTGACCCGCTTCTTGTCACCATCAGTCAATTCTTCAACCACTGCACACCTCCTTTTGTCGGTAGGATTAATTTTATTCTAAAGAACTGATTTATTAGCTTAAGGCAAAAACTATTTTTAGTCAACCTCTAAATTTATTAAGAAGGTTAACATCTTCTATTATTTTATCGTGTTCAGTTTCCAAAATCATATCAATGTTATTCTTACTTGCAAATGCGACAATATCGAGGAAAGCCTTCTCTCCAATCCTGCCTTCTCCGATATGGGCGTGGCGGTCGCGCTTGGAATCAAATTCGGTCAAACTGTCGTTGGCGTGGATTAGTTTTATATTTTCCAAGCCTAACTCTTGGTCGATTCTTGCAATTGTTTTTTTGAAATCTTGCCAATCATAGCCAGAAGCGAAAGAATGTTGAGTGTCGAGACAAATTCCGGCGATGGATTTATTGTTTATGCCATCAATAATGGTTTTCAAATCTGCTAGTGAACTGCCGATGATTTCTCCGGCTCCGGCGCTGTTTTCCAAAAGCAACTTTGTCGATCCAGAATAATTTTCTAGAGTCTTTTTTAACATGTCAATCACTTTTTGGATTGATTCGTCGTGCGTCATGCCTTTAGCGGAGCCAAGATGTGTCATTACATATTTTGCACCAATCAGTGTGCCACGCTCCAATTCGTCTCGAACGATACTTACCGAACCGTAGCGGATTTTGTTATCTAGTGAAGCGAAGTTGATATAATACGGTGTGTGAATGAAAGTATTTTGTATTTTAAATTTTTTGGATAAAGTTTTAAATTCATTACAAATTTCTGGTGTGAGTTCAGGCGCTTTTCCGCCACGTGGTGAGCGAGTGAAAATTTGCATCACTTCGCAACCCAAAACGCTTGCGCGTTCTGGTGCGTTTTGGATTCCGCCAGCGATGGAGATGTGGGCGCCTATGTTCATGTGCGTTAGTGGGCTATTTTGTTATGGTTTTATTTTAGCACAAAGTACGAGTAGCAAAAAAGTTGCTCAAATTTTTAATTTTGTAATTTTTAAATAATATTTAATTTTTTAATGGCTAAACTAAGATAGCTGTTGATTCGGGTAATTTAAAACATTGAAAATTATTTGAAAAATTAAAAATTATAAAATTAAAAATTCTACTCTATCTTCCACCCATTTTCCGTCTCGACAATTTTACCTTTAATTTCAAAGCCGGATGCGAGGGTGTGGCCGCCTCCGCCGAACTGGGCGGCGAGAGTGGAAACATTGACGCCTTTATATTTCTCAGAGCGAAGACTGCCCTTGATGATGCCGTCGCCTCGTTCAGAAAGAATGAGGGCGAATTTTGTGCCGGGGACGGTGTTGAGGATGGTGGCGACTTGAGCGATGTCTTCACTAGTTGCGCCAAAATCAGCCAAATCTTTTTGAGTCAGCACTGAAACAATCATGCCGTTACTTTCATTGATACGTGCCCGCTCAAAGGCGCGACCCCATAATTTCAAAGTGGAGATTTTTTTGCTATTAAATGTGGCGTTGATGATTTTGCTCATGGGAGCGCCTTTTTTCATGAGCGCGGAGATGATTTCCAGAACGTGAGAAGTGGTGTTGGAATGTTGGAGCATGCCGGTGTCGTTTAGAATGCCGAGCATCAGATAGGTGGATATGCTTTGCGTGATTTCAATGTCTTGCGAGCTCAAGAAATTGTAGATTAACTCACAAACGGAAGAATATTCGGAATCGATAATGGTGATGTCAGCGCTAAGTGTAATATCAGGATGATGATCGATGACAGCGGTAATTTGATCTGGATTGAGACGAGAAAAAATTTTTTCAAAACCACGTTCCACGCTATCCGCAGCGATGATTAGTTTATATTTTTTCAAATCCAATTTTTCTGGGTCGAGGAATATTTCGCTGGAAAAGGATGCGAGGTAATCAGGGAGTGGGTCGTAGCAGGCAATGTCAGCAGTTTTGCCAAGTTTTTTGATATATTCTTTGAGCGCCAAAACTGACCCGACGGTGTCTCCGTCGGGGCGCGAATGAGCAAAGAGTAGGATTGAATCACAGCCCTTGATTGCGTAGTTTAGGGTGTGAAATTCATGAAAGAAATTTTGCATAGAAAAAGCAGGAATTTTGAGTGCCAGGTGTGAATTATAGTTCTTTCAGTATCTTCTCAATTTTATCCGCTTTAGTCTCAGTAAAGTCTTTGATAAACATGATGCGGGGAGTGGGCTTGATGCGCAGTTTTTGGTTTAAATTGTGTTGAAAGAGGTGTAGCTCTTTTTCTAGCGTCTTTGTCGCATAATCAAACTCACTCTCTGGAAAAACACTGACGAACACTCGAGTATAGCGGAGATCACAGCTTGTGTCAACCTTGGCAACCGTCAAGAAAACCCCACTTTTTAGGGAGAGTTCTCGAAGAATCGTGTCATTGACATATTTCTTCACTAGTTCATTGACTTTTAGGACGCGGTTTTCGGACATAGGCTAGGTTGATTTTATGACTTGTTCATTTGCCTTGGAAAATTATTAAAAGCGACGTTTTCTCATTTTGGTCAGTTTTCTGCTGGTTTATCAGGGGATTGGGGCGCTAAAAAAGATGACCGGTAATAATTTCCCCAAGGCAAACACGCAGGTTTCTTTTTATAATACTTTCTTTTTTAGGCTTTCTTTGAAAGAAATCAAAGTGTCATCAACTTTAATTTTAGTTTCTCCAATAAACGTGATGCCACATTCGTTGGGTGCAGTGCAGTCGTTGACATTAACTTTGTTGGATTGCAGATTTCCCATTGAACCCTTACCAATAATCACGTCTTTTCTTTCTACTTCCAGGAGAGAGTTGTTTTCAACGCGTCCGGTTGTGACTCGCCCACCAATGATCATGTCGTTCTTGCCAGTCTTGAAAATGGCTAGCACTTTCATCTTGCCAAAATCTTCTCTTTCAAATTCATCGGGAAGCATGGCGATGAGACGAGCTTTTATGTCATCGATCAATTCATAGATAATTTTGTAGTTTTTCACTTCTACATCAGTCCCTTCGGCCATTCTCTTGGCCACAGGAGTAAACTCCACGTTAAAGCCAAAGATAATTGATTTGGAGCTTGCTGCGAAGCGTACATCGGATTCAGTAATGTTTCCCACTCCAGTGCCAACATAGTCAATGGCGACTTTGTCTGACTTAATCTCCCCGAGTATTTGCTGGATAGCTTCCAAGGATCCTGCCACATCTGCCTTGATAATTATATTTAATTTTTCCGTGTTGCCACTATTGAGGCCAGAATAGATTTTTTCCGTGTTTAGGCCACTGCCACTTTCGGCGTGAGAAAATATTTTAGTTTCATTTAATTTTGTCTGCCCGATGGATTTAGAGGCAACTACTTGCAAGATATCATTTGAATTGGGCGTAGCGCGAAGGCCAATGAGACTGACTGGTGTTCCCGGTAAGGCTTGCGAAATTCTTTTCCCAGTAAAATCTTCCAAGCGGCGGACGCGTCCAAAAGTGGCTCCGGCAATCACATCTTGACCTTCCTTGAGAACGCCGGTTTTCACGAGAACTGTCGAGACGGGTCCTTTGTGGGGATCAAGATGCGCTTCCAGGATGATACCCAGTGCGGTTCTTTCGTTATTTGCTTTGAAGTCTTCCACTTCGGCGATGAGGAGAATGTTATCCAAAAGATCATCAATACCAATGTTTTGTTTGGCGCTGACCTTGGAAGACAAGACTTGCCCACCCCACTCTTCAAGTAGGATGCCATTTTCAGCCAATTCTTGTTTGACACGTTGCACGTTCACGCCCGGTTTGTCAATTTTATTGATTGCCACGACAACGGGAATTTTTTTAGCTAAGAGATATTCAATAACTTCTTTGGTCTGCGGTCGCACTCCGTCGTCCGCTGCCACAACCAAAACGGCAATATCAGCCAGACTTACTCCGCGTTCGCGCATAGCGGAGAAAGCAGCATGTCCTGGTGTGTCAATGAAAGTGATTAGTTGCCCTTTTTTCTTAACTTGATAGGCACTGATGTGTTGAGTGATTCCACCGGACTCTTTCATAGCTACACTAGTTTTGCGAATCGTGTCAAGGAGCGTTGTTTTGCCATGATCAACGTGGCCCAAGATTGTGACAACTGGAGGACGGGCTTTGAGATTTTCTCCGGATTCAATTTCTTTCTTGCAAAGCTCCAGGAGGTTTTCTAGCGTCATGGCGTTTCCGGTATCGCTAGCTTCTGGAGTCGTTTCGTAACCAAGGTCTCCTGCGATAATGGACGCGGTTTCAAAGTCAATCTTTTCGTTAATAGTAGCAAAAATGCCATTTTTGATCAGTTCTGTGATGACGGTGCTCACAGGCAAACCCAAGAGCTCACTGAATTTTTTCAGTGTGACCGAAGGAGGAAGAATTATTTTTTTGGGGGAAATTTCAGGCATAAATTAAATTAAAAAATGATTTGAATTAGCTTTATAGGTTATTTTTTCTCCAATGCCGCCATCTTCACAACTTGCTTTTCTTCCTCAGAAAGCGGGAAGTCTGGGGAATCGCCATTGGTTAAGGCTTTGGAATAGACGCGGGTGCCTTCTTTGGTGTAGAGGGCGGTAATGGTGAGGCCATTATTTTTTCCATCCAGTAGGGCAATGGAGAAGCTTTGATTCCCCCCAACATCCTTGAAGGGATTGAAGCGGATGGCGGCAAATTTGTGGAGACTGCGCAGGGCTAGGGTGTTTATGGTGTTGGAAATCGCATAGAGCTCCTGGATGTCTTTGTCGAGAACTTTGAGATTCTTGGCTTGAGCCAGAAGAATTTCCTCCAGATCAGTCGCTTTTTTCCCTCGAAAGAATTCTCGACTGAATGTGCCTAGGCGATTGAGTTTTAATTGTATAAAAATATTCCAAATGCCAAGTAAAAGCAGAATAACAAAAAATCCAAGCAGGAGAGCAAAGGAATTTTTTTCAATTAGGAGGTTAAGGTTTTCCATAAATGAGGCTTTTTTCCTTGTTTTTACTTATTTTAGGCTAGCATCAAAACGCTCCGTTGTAAAGCTGTTGTGATTTTTCCCAATTTATTGTAAGATGGAAGTAGTTAAAATTTTTATAAAACAAAATGGAAGATAATAATATTGCCTTTGGTGTTAAATTTATTAATCCCCAGGAGATTATTGCCACATTGGAAATTGAGGCGGGAATGAATGTCGCTGATTTTGGTTGCGGAACGGGCTACTTTACTTTTCCATTAGCCGAGCGCGTAGGGCAGACTGGTCGCGTGTATGCGCTGGATATCCTCAAAGACAAATTGGAAACAGTTGAATCGGAAGCGAAAATCTTAGGCCTGGGCAATATCTTACCCAAAAGAGTCAATTTGGAAGCAATTGGCGGATCAAAACTAACTGATGCCAGCTTGGACTGGGTATTTTTGGTGACAATGCTTTTTCAAAATAAGGACAAGGAAGTGATTATCAAGGAAGCAAAACGGGTGTTGAAGACTGGAGGCAAGATTTTGGTTATTGAATGGAACAAGAAAGACGCTTCTATTGGTCCGGCAAATAATTTGCGCGTGGCGGAAGATGAAATATCGACACTCTTTCAAGCAAACGGCCTCACCATGCTTAGCGAGATAAAAATTAGCGACTTTCATTTTGGCTTAATTTTTCAAAATTAAAAAATTAGGAGTTACGCGTTTTACCTCGTAGTCAATACGGCTGACTCGGATAAATGTGTAAGTCATAACAATAAGTATGCGAAACAAATGGAAAATCTTTTTAGGCGGACTTTTGGCACTGAGTTTTTTTGTGCTCATTTCCGGTTGTGGTTGCAAGCCAGTGACGCAAAAATATACGGTAGATCTGGAAGTCTGGGGACCAGTGGATGATACGGATAGCTATGCGGAGATTTTCAATAACTATCGAAAGCTCAATCCTAACGTAGGCAATATTGTTTATAAAAAACAAAGAATTGAAACTTACCAGCAGGATTTGATTGATGCCCTGGCTTCAGGCAATGGTCCGGATATATTTTTGATGCACAATGACTGGCTGGCCAATTTTTCTAACAAAATCGCCCCTGCGCCAAAAGATATTTTGACTGAGCAAAAATTCCGTCAAAATTTTGTGGATGTGGCGGTAACCAACTTTGTTTCAGAGGGAAATATTTTTGCTGTTCCGCTTTCGGTCAATTCGCTTGCGCTTTTCTATAATAAAGACTTGTTTAATGCGGCTGGCATTGCATTGCCTCCTCAAACTTGGGATGAATTTGTGGAAGATGCTGTGAAGCTAACAAGGATTAACTCAAATGGAGAATTAACGCAAGCTGGCGCAGCAATTGGCACGGCCTACAACATTAATCGTTCAACGGACATCCTCAATCTTTTGATGTTGCAAAATGGCCTCTCTATGGTGGACGCCACGGGTCGGTTGAATTTTGGTCGGGAAGCGGGAGCAAAAACGGCATTGGAATTCTATGCGCAGTTTGCCAAAAGCAATTCGGGAAAATATGTTTGGAATCCGACACTGCACAATTCCATTGATGCTTTTTCGGAAGGGATGCTTGGCATGATGCTCAACTATTCCTGGCAGATAGCGACGCTTCGTAATAAATCACCCAAACTTAATTTTGCTGTTTCCGGCGCGCCTCAATTTCCCGGAGTTACTCCTGTGAACTTTGCTAATTATTGGGCCTATGGCGTGGCGAAAAATAAAGCGACAAATGCAAATGCTGCCCCCACGCAAGCAGCGCCAGTGTCAAATGATTTGCGCATTGCTGAGGCTTGGAAGTTTTTGACTTATCTCACCACCAAAGGTGAACCGCAGACAGCTCAGGCGACCGCGACAACTGGAGTGGGACGCGTGTTTGATCCGAATTTTGATCCGGCCGAAAACTATTTGAAAAAAACCAATCAGCCTTCAGCGCGTCGAGATTTGATTGAACGGCAAAAAAGTGATCCAGAATTGGGTGTATTTGCGCAGGGTAACCTCATCGCCAAGGATTGGCAAAAAGACAACCCGCTACTTGTGGAAACAGTTTTTGCTGAGATGATTGACGCAGTAAATCGCGGAATGCTTTCCATTTCCGACGCCGTGAGTGGCGCGGAAAAGAAATTGACAAAAACAGGTTATTAAATTTTTTAGGTTAAACAAAATGCAAAATAAAAAATATTTTTTTGGTTTGGCGGTTTCGATGGTTGCTTTTTTGGGAGTTTTTGGATTGAGGAGCGAGGCTGGAGCGGCAAATGTTGGATGTTATGATGCTATTGCTGGATCTTGCAATGAATTAGATAAAAGCGGGGGTGCTACATGTAGCTCTCCTGCTACCTGGTGCGCGAGTGATGCCAGGTGTAACGGTACTGTCTGTGCTTCAACCACCATCCCAACTTCTGGTACTCAGACTCCGACCGAATTTACCAATCCACTCGGATTTAGTTCAATCGACGGTGTGCTGACGAGTCTTTTGGGATCGCTTAAGGGTTTTGTGGTAATTTTGGCGATTATTTTTATTGTAATCGGCGGAATTATGTATATGCTGTCCGCCGGAGATCCAAAGATGGTCGAGCAAGCAAAAAAAAGCTGGCTCTATGCGGTGATTGGTCTGGCTATTGTGGTTGCAGCGCCGACATTTCTCAAACAAGTGCAAGAAATTTTGGGTGGAACTTTGACCGGTGGAGGAATCGAAACTGCGCGTAGCGTGAAAGATATTGCTAATGGAATTTTGAAATTTCTCTTGTCGATTACGGGAATCATTGCTATAATCAGTTTAGTGATTGCTGGTGGAATGTATATGACAGCTTATGGCGAAGAAAAACAAATCACCACAGCAAAAAGTATTGGAAAGTGGGCGATTGTGGGCATCGTTGTGGCGCTCGGTTCGCTCACCATCATCCAGCAAGTTTCCAAATTGATTACTGGTTAGAGTTAGGGATAAAAATAAAATTATAAAATAGAATGGAGGTGTTGAAATGAAAAACAAAATTAAATTAGCAGGTTATTCAGTGCTTTCTGTTGCGATGACTTTTCCAGCTGTTGCTTTTGGCGCTTTTGATCCGAACGTTGGTGGTGCTACTGGTTTGCCAAAAAGCTCTCTGATGGATATTATCAGCAACATCATGCAATGGCTTCTCACAGCAGTGGGTATTGCTGGCGTGATTGGATTTGTGATTGCAGGCCTTCTCTACCTCACCGCAGCGGGAGATGAAAAGAAAATCGCAACAGCCAAACAAGCCATGCTCGCTTCTATTATCGGTGTGATCGTGGCGATTGCTGGAGTTGTTGCTCTCAACGTGGCGAAAAGTTTGCTCGGAGGAACGCAAAATTTCTAACAAATATTTTTTTGAAATTTCAAAAACCACTCCAAGATCGGGGTGGTTTTGTTTTTGATTTTTTTTGTGCTATAATTTTTGTATAATAAATTAAACTTAAAAAAATGACAAAAAAAATCATTTCCACAATTAGTCTGGGCGCAACATTTTTATTTGTGTCTGCGCAAAAAGTTTTTGCTGATTGGGCTGCTGGCATGAATGCAGCAGGAAGTTATGGTCTTCCAGAGGCGAGACTTTCTACGATCATTGCTAATATTCTCGATTGGCTGCTCACAATTGTGGGTGTGGTGGGGGTAATTGGTTTTGTGATTGCTGGCATCATGTATCTCACGGCTAATGGAGATGAGAAAAAAATCGGGGACGCTAAAAAAGCCATGATGGCTTCCATCTATGGAGTGCTTGTAGCGATTTGTGGCATGGTGGTGCTTTGGGCAGCGACAAATATATTGAGTGGAACACCTTTATTTTAAGTTCTAAAAACAATATGCAAAACAAAACAAAAATATTATTCAGTTCAGTCGCGATTTTTATGTTCAGTTTTCTTTTGGCGGGAGAAGTGATGGCCGGTTCTTGTGAGGACATTACCGGACAACTTTGCAAAGCTAATGACTGTGACTCCTATGGCATGGATGTTGCCACCCCTGCTTCTGCTTTCACTTGCGATCCCAGTTTTGTTTGTTGCAAACCAAGGCCCAGCAACACAGGCGTTCAAGATTATTGTGTTAATTTAGCCGATGGCGAGGCTTGCCTTACATTTAATAGCGAACCGGGCACTTGTAGGAATAAAACGTGTATTGCTACTGATGGAGGAGATGGTGGTGCTGGCGGAGAGGATAATAGTGGCGACAGTAGCGGTGGTGGTGGAGGAGGTAATGGTGCCTCTGGTTGGAGTTCAAATGATTTGCGCATTTTTAATTTGCCAGAAGCGCCGGTTTATATGATTATAACTAATATTCTCGACTGGCTACTCACGATTGTGGGAGTTATCGCGCTCATTACGCTTGTTATTGCTGGTATGCAATATTTCTTTGTGGCGACAGATGAAAAAATGCTAGAGACAGCTAAAAAAACCATGCGCGCAGCAATTATTGGAATTGTTGTGGCTCTTTCTGGCATGGTGGTAATTTATGCGGTGGAAGGCATTCTCACGGCGCAGCCACTTTTTTAATCTTAAAAAATATGCAAAACAAAACAAAAATATTTTTAGTGGTGATGGGGGTTTTGGGGTTTGGAGTTTTTTGGAGTGGGGATGTGCTTGCAGCTGATTGTGTTTGTGGAAGTGCTAATAACCAATCATCTGTAAATGCCCCGACAACTAATCTTTGTTCCACTGGAACGGCATCCTCTATTGATACCGAGGATGCTATTAGGTGGGAGTGGACTTGTATTGGAGACTCTTGTGGAACAGTTAGTTGTTCTGCGACAAAAGCGGTAGATCTGAACGCCTGTGCTTGTGGAAGCGCAAATGGACAGTCATTTGCTACGACGCCAACAAGCAATCTTTGTTCCACTGGAACAACTTCTTCTGTTACTGGATCAGGACCTTGGACTTGGAGTTGCACGGGAAGTTGTGGTGCTTCTGCTAGTTGTTCTGCTAACAAAACTGGCACAACACCAACTCCCGGAACTGGAATAGAAATCCCGACTGATACAGGGCTTCCAGCTAATACTGGTCTAGTGAAAGGAATTCTCACTAATGTGGCTAATTGGCTTTTGGGCATTATTGGTATTATTGCTATTATTGGTTTTGTAATTTCTGGATTGCAATATTTTCTAGTTGCAACAGACGAGAAAATGCTCGAAACGGCCAAAAAAACCGCCCAAGCTTCGGCAATCGGAATCGCCGTGGCGCTTTCGGGTTATATTGTCATCGCCGCGATTGAAAAAATCCTCAAAGGCACGAGTTTGTTTTAGTTTTTTAACTTTTTTAGGAATTAAAAAAGACCGTTGCATTTGTGCATTACGGTCTTTTTTATCACCTCCTTTCAATGAAGTTTGTGATTGTTATTTTCTTGTGAGAATAATTTCTCTTGTGCCAGGCGGAGGGAAAAAGCACTGTGTTGTTTCTTGCAACACAAGCATCTCTCCTCCTGTAGCTCGGGTTCCTGTTTCAAGTATTTCTCGAACACGGGTTTCCCTGGGATGCACTTTCCATTCGCCTACTTGAATCCTTTCGGAGTAGGGTTTGTTGCCATTGACAGGTATTATATATCTGTCAATCCTGCTTCTACCTCCAGGCTGAGCGATACCTTGATGAGCGGTGCTCGGATTTTTTTTCTGCATTTCGACTTGGAGACGCAGTTCTTCCAGGCGTTGTTTTCTGGCGATTTCATCAGCCTCGAGTTTTGCTTTAGCCGCCTCAGCTGCGTCAGTCTTGGCTTTCTCGCCACTAATAATCTTCAAGAAGTTTTCCCAAGCTTTTTCTGAAGCTATTTTTGTTTCATCAGACACGCCGGGGGTCAACTTCTTTGGAAAACGATAAGAAATCTCATCTATCATTCCGTTTCCAAGAAAGGCAAGAAGAATGAAGAATGAAATACCGTAAAATATTTTGCTCCGTTTCCAGACTGCGAAAATGAATGTCGCAAGGAATAAAACGAAAATTCCATAGAGACGTTCATTTTTTAGACCTTCGACCGTTGGGAAAAATGCTTTTCCAATAATGCCCATGTCGCTGACTTGATGTTCTTGATAAAAAAGAAACATCCAAGCAACAATCAAGATACCAGACGAAAATCCCAAAAACGACTTCATTCGTCCATTGGTAGTAGCATCAATTTGGATCATGCCATAAATACCAGCAGCCGCGAAAAGTGGCAGGCCGACGACAGCCCAATTGAATACGCTGTCGATTTTTCCGATCAGGATGATTAAAATCAATCCTGCCATGGCCGCTAAAGACCATGCTAGATATGGGCGGTCTCTCGAAATGACGGCGGCGGTAATCAGCCCGCCGATCATCAAAATCCAGATTCCGTTGTCAACTGATCCAGCTCCTGCTGATGTGCCAGAAGCACAAGAGCGGAAACCGGTGATCGCAATTAAGGAAAAAAACAACATAGTGCAGATCCTCGTAATCGTGTCTGCAGAAAGACCAGTTAAAGTTGCAATGCGGTTACGTGCTACAAACACACCAACCAGGATAGTCAGTACAACTATTACTATAAAAGTTACCATGAAAAGCCTCCTTTTCTTGATTTTAGCTTAAAATCCAGATTATAAATTGAATAACTGCCCATGGGACCATAACTGTTCCAATGAGAATCTCAATCCGAAATTTTTTCAAAACGTGAATTTTTGGCAAGAGATTTCTGCGGAGTGCACGTTTTTTTTGTCTTTCATAAACCGTTCCTTCCGCGTTATCACCTGTTACTTTTTCTGCTAATAATTCGGACAAAAAAGCTTCGGCAGAATCATTGATGGTTATCTTCTGGAAAGACAACCTTTCTGTCTGTTTGGCTTCAGGCGAGGGATTTTTGCTTTGCTCTATGAATCTTCTCCGAAGTCCAACTAGATTAATGATATATCGAATGGGATCATAGATGCCTTCTTTGTCTAGATTCTCTTCGAACTCTTCTGCTACGGTTTTTGCATCTGGTTCTGGATGAGAGTCTTTTATTTGGCTATACTCATCATCATCATCGTGAGTCATACCTGGAAAAGCTTCCATAAGCCAGATTGGCATTTGTTTTTCTGATGTTTCTCCTGGTTGCTGTTGATTGCCTCCTTGGTTTGGTCTTCTGAGACCAAGGGTAACCAGGAAAAGCAACATTGCATTTTCCATGGCCTCCATGATAATTGGCGTGATCCATCTTTTCTTGGTTGGCGCTTCGGGCTGATTTGCCTTAGACGTAGCTTCTGCGGGATTTTCCTCTGCCGGTTTTCCTGTATCCTTCTGATTTTTTCTAGCCATGGTTGATTCTCCTTTTTCTGTAGTTGATATATAAAATTGTCAAAGAACCCGGTAATTTGGGCTCTTTTCTTTTCTTGAGCCTAAGTCGGCGTGACTATCACGTCAACTGTATATCTTAGCACAAAACGGGAGAAAAGTCAAATTGACGTAGCGTAGTATGCAAATTTAGGTCTTGGATAAGCCATAAAAAAGTCGGGGATTTTTAGTGAAAAGGTGTTTTGGGCTTTTGTTGAGCCAAAGTTTGGGAAAAACGAGCCAAGTGGATGGAAAATAGTAAAAATGGCTAGAAATAAGCAATATCACGCAAAAAGAATCAAAACGAGGCTTGAATTAGTAAGAAAGGTTGCACCCGATCTACATTTAAGGCAAATCAATGTTCATTTCGGTTGATTTGACAAAAACCACTCTTGCGGGCTATAATGGAAACGCTATTGGATAGATTATCAGGTTCGCGGGAAGCGGACTTTTTATTTAGCCAAAATTAAGAGGAATAACAAATTAATTAAGAAATATAACTATATGGCCAGAAAAAAAGTAGTCAAAGAGGAAGAGGTGGAAAATAATGCCGGGGGGATGGGCGACTTTGGTAGTGCGATCACTGCGCTGTGTGAAGAGAAAGGCATTTCCAAAGAAAAAGTAATTGAAACGATTTCTGCCGCCCTGGCCGCAGCTTACAAAAAAGACTATGGCAAAAAAGGACAAAACATTCGTGCGGAATTTGACGTGGTGAGTGGCGGGACCAAGTTCTATTTAGTTAAGGAAGTAGTTGACGAGACAACACGAGAATTTGCCGTGGAAAAAGATGAACTAGCCGTAGGGGATAAAGAGCAAGAGGTGAAAGCTAGAAAAGTAGAAGCAATAATGGAAGAAAATGAAGAAAAATTACCTCGTTTCAACGCCGAGCGTGATCTGACGCTGGAAGACGCCAAGAAGATTAAGAAAAATGCGGTAGTAGGAGATATTATTGAAACAGTTTTGCCAGAAGAGAAAGATTATGGTCGCGTCGCAGCGCAAACAGCTAAACAAGTTATTATTCAACGCATCCGCGAAGCAGAACGGGATTCGATGTTTGAAGAATATAAGAACAAAGAAGGTGAAGTGCTTTCTGGTGTGGTGCAACGCATTGAAGGGCGGAATGTTTTCATTGATTTGGGCAAATCAATTGGGGTGCTTTTTCCTCATGAGCAAGTGGAGCGGGAAAATTATCGCATCGGGCAACGATTGAAAGTCTATTTGGAAAGCGTGGACGCTGGAAACAAAGGGCCGGGACTTGTGCTTAGTCGCACTCATCCAGAAATGGTGAGACGCATGTTCGAGTTGGAAGTGCCGGAAATTTTTGCTGGAACAGTGGTGATTAAAGAAATTGCCAGAGAAGCGGGAGAGCGCACCAAGGTTGCTGTTATGTCAACAGAAGAAGGGATTGATCCGATTGGTTCTTGTGTTGGTCAAAAAGGGACGCGTGTGCAATCGATTATTGAAGAATTGAACGGAGAAAAGCTTGATATCATTCTTTGGAATGAGGATCCAGCCAAATTTGTGGCAGCGGCGCTTAGTCCTGCCAAGGCTTTGCGAGTGGACTTGCATGAGGACGAAAAAAGAGCGGAAGTGCTTGTGCCAGAAGATCAATTATCGTTGGCTATTGGCAAACGCGGACAAAATGTGCGCCTAGCAGCCAAACTGACCGGATGGAAGTTGGATATTTTGGGAGCGGGAGAAGTAGCTGAAAATAGCGAAGAAAAAGTGGATGAATTAAGTGAGGCAGAGGAAGTGATTGAAGAGAAAACAGAAGAAAAAGCTGCTGAAGATAGAATCGAAACAGAAGAATAAATAATTTAAAATTATAAAACTATGAATCTATGGCATGATGTTCCCCTTGGGGAAAAAGCTCCGGAGCAGTTTAATGTAATTATTGAAATTCCAAAAGGGTCGAAGAATAAATACGAGATTGATAAAAAGACCGGTCTTATCAAATTGGATCGCGCGATGAAATCGGCGCAAGATTATCCATTTGACTATGGTTTTGCTCCGCAAACCTTGTGGGATGACAATGACGCGCTAGATGTGATTGTGCTTTCAACTTATCCACTAATAACTGGAATTTTAGTGGAAGTGCGACCGGTGGCAGTGATGCGGATGACTGACTCAGGAGAGAGTGATGATAAGATTGTTGCGGTACCAGTGTCTGATCCTCGTTGGGCGGAAGCGCATGATTTGGCTGATCTTAACAAACATTCTATGAAAGAATTCAAACATTTTTTTGAAACCTATAAATCAATTGATGGAAAAGTGGTGGAAATTACCAATATCGAAGGCAAAGAAAAAGCCATGGAAGCAGTGAAGCGAAGCGTGGAATTATATCAGACTAAATTTGCTAAATAAAACTATGATCAAGAATTTACCTAAATCAAGAATAGAAATTGAGTTGACAGTTGAGTGGAAAGAATGGGAAAAATATATCGCGCCGGCTGTGGCGGAAATTTCGGCTGAGTTTAAATTTCAGGGGTTTCGTCCGGGAAAAGCGCCGCGAAATTTAGTGGAGCAAAAAGTAGGCAAAGAAATGATATTGAATAATGCAGCGGAAAAGGCGATTGGAAAAAGTTATGCTGATTATATATTGCATGAGAAGATTGCCGTAATCGGGCACCCAGACGTTACGATTGATAAGATCTTGGAAAACGAAGACTTGGTTTTCAAAGCGGTGGTAGCAGTGATGCCAAAAATTGCGGTAAAACCGGCGTATAAAGAAGCCATAAAAAAAATCAACGAAGCTTATGCAAAAAAAACAGTCGAAGTTGGTGAGGATGAGCTGAGTTTGGAAATTGATAAATTAGCAGCTAGTCGGGTGAAATTGGTTACTGTTCGACGCGCCGCAGCAAATAATGATAGTGTGGAAGTGGATTTTTCGGTCAGCATTGACGGCAAGGTAATTGAAGGTGGGGAGAGCAAAAATCACGCACTGATTATTGGCAAGGGTGTGTTTATTCCTGGCTTTGAAGAAAATTTGATTGGCACTCGCGAAGGAGAGGAAAAAGAATTTTCTTTGTCTTTTCCGGTCGACTATTTCAAAAAAGATTTGGCAGGAAAAGAAGCCAATTTCAAAGTGAAGATGAATTTGGTGCAAGAGAGACAATTGCCGGAAATTAATGATCAATTTGCGGTTTCTCTGGGAAATTTCAAAAACCTAGAAGAGCTCAAGAAAAATATTAAAGAAGGCATGGAACATGAAAACGAGCATAAGATCAAGGAAGAAAAAAATACCAAATATTTGGACGAAATCGTGAAAAATGTCGAAGGCGAAATTCCTGATGCACTGCTTGCTGATGAAACAAATCGGATGATGCAGGAGTTCTCTGGACAAATTCAAGCTGCTGGAATGACCTTGGACGATTATTTGGCTAAGTTGAAAAAGACCAAAAAAGACCTGGAAAAAGAATGGTCTGGTCAAGCGGAAAAGCGCGTTAAATCAGCCCTAGCACTCAAGGAAATTGCCAAGATGGAAGAAGTGAAAGTGGAAACGACAGAAGTGGAGGCGGAGATGAACAAAACTGTGCAGTATTACAAAAATGTCAAAGACTTTGAAAAAACTGTTGATATGCAACGGCTCTATAGCTATGTGAAGGGAACACTGGAGAATGATAAAGTTTTTGAGATACTTGAGAAGTTATAATAATTAGAATTTTTAATTTTTAATTTTATAATTTTTTAAAAAATGTTTTAATTTTAAAATTAACTCATTGAAAATTATTTAAAAATTAAAAATCAAAAAATTTAAAAATTGTTACAATAATATGGGTAAAGTAGTTACAAATCAATATTTCATCCCAACAGTGATTGAAAAAACTAGCCATGGTGAGCGGTCCTATGATATTTATTCAAGGCTTTTGCGTGACCGCATCATCTTTTTGGGTAGTGAGATTGATGATGGCCTGGCCAATAGCATTATTGCGCAGTTACTTCTGCTGGATTCGCAAAGCTCCAAAGAGGATATCAAAATCTATATCAACTCTCCAGGCGGATCAGTCAGCGCGGCTCTGGCGATCTATGACACAATGCAATATGTCAAGGCGGATATCTCCACGATTTGCGTGGGTATCGCTGCCAGCGCTGCGGCTTTGCTTTTGGCAAGTGGCGCCAAAGGCAAGCGTATTGCACTGCCGAACAGTGAAGTTCTGATTCATCAAGTGATGGGAGGGACGCAAGGTCAGGCAACTGATATTGACATTCACGCGCGGCACATTTTGAAAATGAAAGATCGCCTAAATGAAATCCTGGCCGAGCACACCGGACAAAAGCGCACAAAAATTGCTTTGGACGTGGAAAGAGATTATTTCATGAGCGCGCTGGAAGCTAAAAAATATGGGATTGTGGATAAAGTTATCAAATAACGGCGATTAGAAGTTAGCAAGCAAGCTAGATTAATATAAAAAACGCAGGTAACTGCGTTTTTTTATTGGACCTTGTTATTTGCTGGTGCGGCTCATTTTTTGGCTACTGCTTGCTACTAATCAATAGTGGCAATAGGCTCTCTCCTGTTATCTCTTTTGGTTTTTCAATCTTGAATAGATCTAAAATGGTTGGTGCGATGTCGCTGAGTAGTCCTCCAACCTTGAAATCAGAAGAATCTCGGGGTTTTTCTCGGTGGTTTTCGCTTGTGACAAACCAAAGAGGAACGGGATTGGTGGAATGTTCGGTGTCGTTTTCTCCAGTTTTAAGGTTAACCATTTCTTCCACGTTACCATGATCAGCAGTAATTAAAAGACATCCATCTTTTAAAAGTACAGCGCTAATGAGTTCCGCTAGGCACTTGTCAATTGTTTCCACGGCAATGGTGGCTGCTTTCTCATTTCCCGTGTGTCCAACAATATCAGCATTAGCATAGTTCAGGAGAATGAAATCATATTTTTCTCTTTGCACAAAATCAATCACTTTTTCAGTTAGTTCGTGTGCGCTCATTTCTGGCGCCCCGTCAAAACGAGGAACATCTTTGGAGGGGATAATGACACGATCTTCCCCGGGAAAAGCTTCTTCTTCTCCGCCATTAAAAAAATAGGTAACGTGGGCAAATTTTTCCGTTTCCGCAATGCGTAGTTGGGTTAGTTTGTTTTTGGAAAGTATTTTTCCAAGACAAGTGGAGACTTCGATGACGGGAAAGGCAATCTCAACAGGCAAGTCGCTCTCATATTGCACCATGGTGACAAAAAAAAGATTTTCGAGAGGCTTTTTTTCGAATTTATTGAAACCAGGCAGCACAAAAGCCTTGGTGATTTGGCGAGCCCTGTCTTCCCTGAAGTTGAAAAAGATAATAGCATCATTGTCTTTGACGCGGCCAATTGGTTGGCCATTTTTGACAACAACAGCTGGCAAAATGTATTCGTCAAGCACTTCTTTTTTATAGGATTGGTCCAGATATTTGATGGGATCTTCAATTTGCTCTCCGATGCCACTAACCATCGCGTCATAGGCCAGTTTTACTCGATCCCAATTATTATTGCGATCCATGGCGTAGTAGCGACCGCCGATGGTGGCAATTTGACCGAGTGATTCTTTAGCTAGGCGTTCTTGCAACTCCCGGATAGATTGTGCTCCGGACGTTGGTGCGCTATCTCGGCCATCAGTGAAGGCGTGGATGAAAACATTTTCGAATTTCTGATCATGCAAAAGCTCCAAAAGGCCATAGAGATGATCGATGGTGGAATGAATTCCGCCTTTGCCAACAAGGCCCATTAGATGGACAGCAGAGTTATTTTTCTTGGCATGGGCGATTGCTTGGAGGAATGCATTATTTTTGAAAAACTCGCCATTTTGGATGCTCATGGTGATGCGAGGCAAATTTTGATAGATGGTTTGCCCGGTTCCAATGGTGATGTGGCCCACTTCAGAATTTCCTGCTTCACCCCACGGCAAGCCTACGGAGATGCCTGAGGCTTGCAAGGCGGTGTGGGGGTAGAAATCGTTCAATTTTTTGATAGTGGGCAATTTAGCGAAAGAAAGTGGGTTGCCCTGGGACTTATCACTAAGGCCCCAACCATCAAGAATGACGAGAGCAATTGGTTTTGACATAAATTTCTATCTTAATTCAAGCTATTTTTAGATTATGCTTTTATGGTAACATTTTTGCGACCTTTTGACAAAAGGCCGGAGGTATAATAAGATGAGAAGAGTAAATAATTTGTTTAAATTAGTCTAGTTTAGCTTGGTAAATAGAATGAACACATCCAATATTGTTATGATTTATCAACTGAATAGCGAAAAATATTATGGAAATAAGTTTAGTGGTTATTATCACGGCCTTTTTGTGTTTGGCATTTGGCGCTTTTCTGGGCTATTATGCCAGGCAAACTATTGCTAAAAATCAGCTTTCGACGGCTGAAGGTAGGGTGCTTAAAATTGCAGATGAGGCGGAAAAAAAAGCACAAGAAACAATCCTAGAAGCAAAAAACAAAGCAGTTAACATCTTGGAGGAAGCTAAGAAGAAGGAGTATGAGAAAGAAGAACAGCTTAGGCGCGGAGAGGTGCGTTTGGAGAAAAAAGAAGAGACGCTAGATCAGAAAATGAAAGATTTGGAGACTAGTGAAGCTAATTTAGAAAAAAAAGCGCTAGAAATTGGGAGGATTAAAAAAGAAGTAGAAGAGGCGCGCAAGCAGGAATTAAAGCGATTGGAGAAAATCGCCGGACTTTCTCAAGTGGACGCCAAAAAAATTCTTTTGCAACTGACCGAAGAGGAAAGTCGCGAAATTTTACTCAAAAAAATTAAATCTTTGGAAATTGAAGGACGAGATGCTTTGGAGAAAAAAGCCAAGGATATTATGACTGGTGCAATTCAGAAATATGCCGGAACGCATTCTGCTGATGTGACGACGAGCATTGTGGCAATCACTTCAGATGAGGTGAAGGGGCGCATCATTGGACGGGAAGGGCGAAATATCAAGGCTTTGGAACGATTGACCGGGATTGAGATTATTGTGGACGACACGCCCGAGGCAATTGTGGTTTCTGGCTTTGATCCTATAAGAAGAGAAATCGCGCGTATTGCGATTGAGAAATTGATTGCCGATGGTCGAATTCATCCGACTAAGATTGAAGAAGCGGTGGAATTTGCCAAAGTGGAGATCAATAATAAAATTAGAGAAGCTGGGGAGGCAGCGGCCTATGATGTGGGAGTGGTTGGCTTGGAGCCAAAACTCATCCATATTCTTGGACGTTTGCGCTATCGTACTAGTTATGGACAAAATGCACTGCTTCATTCTTTGGAAGTGGCACATCTTTCTGGTGCGCTGGCAGCCGAATTGGGAGCGGATGTAAATCTTGCAAAGAAAGCGGGACTACTCCACGATATTGGAAAAGCAATTGATCATGAGGTGCAAGGAACGCACGTGGAAATTGGAATTAAGATTTTGGAAAAATTCAATATTGGCAAAGAAATTATCACCGCCATGAAATCGCATCATGAGGACTATCCTTTTGAAACTTCTGAATCAATGATTATTTCAGCGGCAGACGCCATTTCTGCGTCACGTCCTGGAGCGAGAAAGGATACGTTGGAAAATTATCTCAAGCGCTTGGAGGAATTGGAAGCAGTAGCAACATCTTTCCCAGAAGTGGAAAAAACCTATGCCATTCAAGCTGGAAGAGAGATTCGTGTGTTTGTGAAACCTGATAAGATTGATGATTTAGGCTCAATTAAGCTTGGGCGAGCGATTGCCGATAAGATTGAGAAGGAATTGAAATATCCAGGAGAAATCAAGGTGAATGTGATTCGTGAAACGCGCGTGGTGGAATATGCCCGCTAGCCATTTGCTTTATTTAAAGCAACTGTAGTAGAATAGATGTATAAAAGAAGGAAGCCCGCCTGCAACGCTATGCGTAGCATTGCGGGCAGGGATAAAAATTAAAATCTAGAAGGAGGTGATAATATGGCAAGCAATATGAACAAGGACGCCTTGGTAAGCGCAATCAGCGAAAAAACTGATCTTTCCAAGAAGGACATTGAAATGATGTTGGAGGCAATGGTTGAAGTTATCACTAAGACTCTAAAAAGCGGAGACAAGGTAACAATGACTGGTTTTGGAACTTTCAAGGTTTCTAAGCGTGCAGCGAGAGAAGGAATCAATCCTCAAACTAAGGCTAAGATCAAAATCCCAGCTATGACTGTTCCTAAATTTACAGCCGGAAAAGCTTTGAAGGAAGCTATCAGATAATGACTAATTTCGAAATAAATTTTTTCAGAAAATAGATTAGAAGATAGTGGCAAAATCCCGTGCAAGCGGGATTTTGTTGTATGCATTGACTAAAGAAGCTTTTGCGGATATGATTTATAAGTACTATTTGCTGTCGTTCTTTTTAGCGGGCTTGCCCGCCGAATCCGCCAGCTGGCGGAGTAGGCGGGGCGTTGTGTAATGGTAGCGCGCTTGGTTTGGGACCAAGTAGTCCGAGTTCGAGTCTCGGCGCCCCGACGGAAAGATTGAACTGATTTGTATTGTGTGGTACACTGATAGTATGGAAAGTCACATAAAACAAAAGGCAATCAAGTTGAGAAGTAAAGGGTATTCATATAATTTGATTGCGGAAAAATTAAAAATAGGCAAGGGTACACTGAGCACTTGGCTCAAAGAAATAGAGTACATTCCAAATGAGATAGTCAGAGAAAGGATTAAAAACGGTCCAGCGAAGTCAGGAATGTTGCGTCACAATCTCAGGGTCAGGGAAACGAAAGAAATCAAAGAATTGGCGAGAACTGAGCTGGGAAAAATATCAAAGAGAGATTTGTGGATGCTTGGATTGGGATTATATCTAGGCGAGGGGACGAAGCTATATGAAACCATAAGAATAATCAATTCCGATCCAGCAATTATAAAGCTAGCAATTAGATGGTTTAGGGATATTTGCGAACTAGATGTTGATAATATAACTATTGCAATTCATCTGTATCCTGATAATGATGTGGAAGAAAGTTTGAATTATTGGAGTAGGGAAATAAATATACCATTGAAGCAATTCCGAAAAACTCAAATTGATAAGAGAATAGATAAGTCAGAAAAAAAGAAGAGAAAATTGCCCTATGGAACTGCGCATATTTCTATTAACAGTAACGGTAATCCAAATTTTGGAGTGAAATTACATCGTAGAATTATGGGCTGGCTGGAAAGTTCACTGAAGCAAGTTTAAAATTGAAAAAAGCGGGTGTCGTATAACGGCTATTATATCAGACTTCCAATCTGAGGACGGGGGTCCGACTCCCCCTACCCGCTCCATGCAAAATAGGAATCTCCTCGAAAGGGAGGTTTTTATTTTTTTGCAAGAAAATTTTTATTGAATGGGAATCAAACTATGATATACTACTAGTATAAATTTAGTAAAATACAATATGGGCAATTCATTTGAAAAACAGCTAACAAATAAGATGGAAGAAGTGGACAAGAAGAAGCCTGAAATAACTGAAAGAATTAACAGCATGGAAAAGCATGATTCAATGATGAGTCAGGATGAGTTATCTGAAAAAGCTAGTGCAGAAGTGGATAGCCTCGTGAAGGTCTTGGGCTCTATTAATAAATTTGGAGATCGGTGGTATCGCATTGAGGGCGAGAATAAGGAAAAAATGACAGAATGGAAAAATCAAATTACAGAAATATTGAATTGTCTAGCAGACAAGGATTTTCATAAAAAAACGAATATCTATCTAGATAAGATTCCACAAAACATTGAAAGGGAGATGGGGGAGTTTGGCGGTTCTTTTGATGAAGAGGCGAAAACCTTACTGTCTATTTGTTTATGGCTTCAGCGTGAACAGGGAGGCAAATGGGTAGGCAATAGAAAGGTTCTTTGGAGAATAATGTCAAAAGATTCTGTAACACTTTCGTCTATACTGGATAGAAATAGTGCTCCTTCTTGTGTTGATACGTCTTTTCTAATTAAGGCGTTGGCGGAAGAGTTTGGCATAGCAGGAGAAGTAAAGAAGTTACCGATGGGTAAAATGAACTTGATTCCTGGAAAAATCGCGCATTTTTACTTTGAATCTGAAACGGGGAAGATAGTTGATTTCTGGTGGGGCAGAAGCTCTAAACGAGGTGAAAACACAGGCGGATTGAAGCTCACTCAAGAGTCTTATGATAAAACAGTAGAAAAGAAAGCGAGCCTTGGCAAATGTGGATTTTGAAAATAATAAAATCTTAAAATATATAATAAAAAAATCAGTTTTACCCGCTCAAAATAATAAAGGACCAACATTATGTTGGTCCTTTTGCAAATGGTTCGTTGAAAAATTTACAAGTTATCCGTGTTATTTCTAATAATTCGATGGTAGGATATAGCCATTCAGTTGACATCTTTCTAAAATCAGCTTTTTGGTCTATAATAAAGAATGCTCTTAGCTAGAATAATATTATGGACGTTAATTTATATAAACCTCAAGAAAAACCTTCAATTTGGAAACGCCAGGTCTCTTTCAAGCTGGCAGTCTTTGTTATGCTTTTTTTGTCCGCTGGCGTGCTTTGGTCTTTGTTTAAAAATAGTCGAATAATTTTTGAGACGAGTAATTATCCAGTCGAAATTTTTAAAAGAATAGAGAAAAAGCTTTTATCCGAAGCTCCCGAGGAAGAAGAATGGCATTTTTCTCCCGGTCCGATTTCAATGGAGCAGATCAAAAAGAATGGTTGTGTGGCGGATGGTTTTTTGTCTGGCTATGGAGAGGCGACAAATGACATTGCCGATATGCTTAATCGTTCCAAATGTGTCTATCTGCACAGAGCTCTTGAAACATGGCTCCGACCACCAGACTTTGAAAAGGCGGTCAAGATTATGAAAAAAGTTGACAAACGGCCTTTGGTCTATGGCATGTTTCTTGCCGAGGCAATTTCTACACACAGGGATTATGTTGATCCGAATTGGGAGCATAATTTTAAATTTGAGAAAATGTGTCGCAATGGAACGGAGGATCGCTGGGAAACCAATAGTTGCGTGCCGTCTATTAATCAGCCGGAATATCGTAAATATTTGAAATCAATTACACACCGAGCAATGGACGCGGGCATTCAAAGTTTTATGTTTGGGCAGATCAAACTGCAAGATGAAAATCCTAATTTCGAAAATACGAAAGTCAAACTCGTGCTCGATGATATGCGTGCATATGCCAAGGAAAAAAATATGCAAATTATTATCGGGGCGCAGACTAATGATATAATAGACGAAAAATATTTACGCTTGTTTGATTACATCGAAGGTGGAGTGGGCATCGATGCCAATGGGACAGTCGAAAATCAACCATGTTCCAGCAAATTTTCCAGCTGCTGGGCGCTTTTATGGGATAAGAAATATAGCACGAAAGCGAACGATGTTCTTCTTCACTTGGATTGGAGTGGTTTTAGTTGGGATGATATGGGCATCTTTGCCAAGATGCCCCAAAAAAAGCGCATCACCACGCTCTATGCGCTTTATCACAAATTCACCAACCAAGATATGGGCTTTATGATGCCATTCCTCGCTGTGCTAAATCGTGAAAATGGTGGTTGTTCCGGCCCAACCAAAAATTTCTATACCCCGAGCCGAAAATATAATTGTAATGATGAAGTTGGAATTAATCAGATGATGCCGGAAGTGAAATGAAATTTGCGGGCGGGGAGGTTATTTTTGTGAAAATAAAAATCCCCGATGAGCGATGTCATCGGGGCAAGATGCTAAAAATCTAATTCAACTTCTGGATCTAAATAGAATTCTGGATTCGGGTTGTATTTATATGAATCATAGGATGTCCAATATGATTCTCGTTCCTTGTCTTTTCTGATGCTTTCTGCTGATAACTTTGGAATGTGCGAATATGTTTTGCTTTTTTCCAGTCGCTCAAGCGCATCTTGTAAAGTGCAACCCCCATCTTTTTTTGGTTTTTTGCGATTTTTGCTCATAAGTAGTGCCTCAAAAGACTTTCTCTTCATGTAGCCCCCCTTGTTTTTAAAAACAAAATGGACGTCCGGTCATTTTGTGGTAATGCGCTTCTGCCCGACAGCAACAACAAGCACCTGGTTGACCATAGGTGTTTACACCACCACCAATCGTTGGCATGAAATAAGTGCACATTATGCAGGTCGTTTCCGGGACATTTGATATTGCTGCATATACTTGACGTTGTTCGTAGGGAGTATCATCAGTCCATCGCATTGTTCTTTTGTTCTGGCGAAAATCTGGATTTTGTGGGAATGCCTGGAGAACTGCCTTGTGAGCATCAATATGAATCCATCTTTCGGTTTCATGACCACCCATCATACCCATTACTTTCGCACCTTCACCAAGTTTTTTACCGCGGCTGTCGCCAATTGGCAATGCTACTCCGGTATTTTCTCCTAATACGATATCTAATGCCTTTTCTTCTTCGTCAGTATCGGGTTGGAATTTAAGCGTAAATCCACTAATCCACATTCTCATATATCCTCCTTAAGCTATCTTTTATTGTTAATATGCTCGCCAACTTCTTTGAGCTGACTCCTCATCCTACTATTCCCACAAAATAAGTCAAAATATCCGATAGTATATCTGCCGAATTGCTAATATATGGCTAGAATTAGCCTAAATTGACATAAAATCAAAAAGCTTATATACTTAAAATATCATCGGAAAAAGCGACATATCTTTAAAATAGCCAAAATATGTTAGAAACATTGAAGAGAATAGGTCTAGAAGAAAAGCAAGCTAAAATTTATTTAGCTTGTCTTTCACTTGGCGCGACGACAATTATTGAAATAGCGCGCAAAACCGGCATAAAAAGAACGACGGTTTATGAAAACTTAGATGAGATGGTGCGAGCAGGTTATGTGCGAGTAACGAAAAAGGAAAAAAGAAAACGCTACATTGCGCTGGAACCAAAGGATCTAAAAGACTTGATTAGAAGAAAAGAAGACTTGCTTGAGCAAATAATGCCCCAGCTTATGGCGATGAATAATGTCAGTAGTACGAAACCCAAGGTTTGGTTTTATGAAGGAAAGGAAGGAATTCTTGAAGCCTATGAAGATTCATTGAATTATCCTGGCGTTGAGGTTGTAGGCTTCGCTTCTGGAGAAGTTTTGAAAATGTTTAGCTCGAAAGAAGTGGAGAAATATATTGCCAAAAGGCAACGCAAAAAAATTATCCAAACGCTTATTATGCCTGAAGACCAAGGAGCTAAAGTTTTTATTTCCAATGCGAGTGAACAATTGCGAAGAGTGAAAGTGGTGAGCGAGGAAGAATATCCTTTTAAAATTGAAATCAATATCTATGCAAATCGTGTAGCCCTGTTTTCCGTGAAAGATAAGATGGCGGTGATTATGGAATCTGAGTCAATCTCATCAGCAATGCGGATGATTTTTAGGATGTGTTGGAAGGGGATTGCTTAGCGGTCTGTACAGATAAGTACAGGCTAAAAAACTGACAAATTTTAAATTTTATGTACCAAACCCTCAAAAAATATTTTGGTTATGACCAGTTTCGTCCGCTTCAGGCGGAGATAATTTCGCATATCTTGGAAAAAAACAATGCGTTTGTGCTGATGCCGACCGGTGGGGGGAAATCGCTGTGTTACCAGTTGCCAGCGCTCAAATTTTCCGGGATTACGCTGGTGATTTCACCGCTCATTGCCCTCATGAAAGATCAGGTGGATGCACTGCGTGCCAATGGAATTGTGGCGGAGTTTATCAACAGCACACTGGAAATTTCGGAAATTTCCAAGATTGAAAATAAGGCGCGAACAGGCGAACTCAAGATTCTCTATGTGGCGCCGGAGCGGTTAGCGTTGGATTATTTTCAAAATTTTCTCAAAACTTTAAAAATAAGTTTGATTGCGATTGATGAAGCGCATTGTATTTCCGAATGGGGTCATGATTTTCGGCCGGATTATCGCAATTTGGCAAAGCTGCGAAAACTTTTCCCAGCTGTGCCAGTAATGGCGCTTACGGCAACAGCGACTGATCGAGTGCGTGAGGATATTGTGCGTCAGTTGGAAATGCAAGAGGCGCGCGTTTTTATCTCCAGCTTCAATCGACCAAATTTGAGTTATGTCGTGCGACCGAAAAAGAATGCCTTTTTGAATTTAGTAAATTTGCTTAAAAAATATCAGGAGCGCTCGGTGATTATTTATTGTTTTTCACGCAAAGAAACAGAAAATATTGCAGCTGATTTGAAACACAAGGGATTCAAGGCAGCGGCCTATCATGCGGGGTTGGAAAATGAGAAAAGAAGAAAGACGCAGGAAAAATTTGTGCGTGACGAGGTGCAAATTATTGTGGCGACAATTGCGTTTGGGATGGGGATTGATAAGCCGGACGTGCGCCTGATTGTGCATTATTCACTTCCGAAATCAATCGAAGGCTACTATCAAGAAACGGGTCGTGCTGGGCGCGATGGGCTTCCCAGCGAGTGCGTCCTTTTCTATTCCTATGGTGATACAATTAAGCACAATTTTTTTCTGCGCGATATTCAAAATGAAAATGAGAGACTGAGTGCACAAAAAAAGTTGGCGCAAGTGGTAGAATATGCGGAACTGAGGACGTGTCGACGGGAATATCTTTTGAAATATTTTAGTGAAAAACAAGTTTTGGAATCTTGTGGTGGATGCGATGTGTGTCTCTCTCCAAAAGAGGAAGTTGATGCGACAATTATCACGCAAAAAATCCTCTCAGCAATTGTGCGAACGGGGGAGCGATTTGGCTCTCGGCATATTGTCAATGTTCTTCGTGGAGCGAGGGTAAGAAAAATAATGGAGCTCGGGCATGATAAACTTAGTGTATATGGAATCGCGAAAGATGCGAGTGAAGAAGAATTGCGCTATTTCATGTCGCTACTGATTGCTAAAGAAATAATTGCTAAAAGCGATGGAGAATATCCCACGCTATATCTCACTAATCGCGGGAAGAAATTTTTGAACAATCGCGAGAAGATTATTTTGCCCTCACCGCAATTTAAAAAAGAGCCGGAAGGTGTCGAGAGGAAAAAAGGCGCGTTGGAATATGACATGGGATTATTTGAGCAACTTCGTGTGTTACGTAAAAACCTCGCTGATCAAAAAGGCGTTCCGCCGTTTGTTGTTTTCAGTGATGTTGCCCTGCAAGAAATGGCCTATTATTTTCCCCAAAATGCAGAAAGCTTCTTGCAAATCAGTGGTGTGGGCGCGATGAAGTTGGAACAATATGGGGAGAAATTTATGCCGATTATTCGGGATTATGCAAGAGCAAATAATTTAATCTGTAGAGACGAGCCCGCCAGCCGGCGGACTCGTCTAGGAAATAAACAACGAAAAGACGAGGCAATGCCTCGTCTCTACCAACGTGCAGGATCCACATATGCCGAAACCAAAAAATTACTAAATGCCGGAATGACAATTGAAAAAATCGCCGGTGCGCGCGGTTTGTCAGAAGCGACAATCATTGATCATATTGAAAAATTAAAAGCCGCTGGCGAAGAAATTAAAATCGAACATTTGCGTTTGCCCGAAGATAGGTTTCAAAAAATAAAATCCGCCTTTGAAAAATCCGGAGGAATGATGCTTTCGCCTGTGCGGGAAATCCTAGGAGAGGATTTTAGTTATGACGAACTCAAAGTGGCGCGGTTGTTTTTGTGAGTATTGTGAAAATCAAAAAAGCCTAATCTTCACGAAAAGGCTTTTTTGTTTTGAAAAAATATAATTGAAAATCTAGAACCTTTCTTTTTCTTTCACTAAAGTCAAATACAGCGCTGGGACGATAAAGAGCGTGAGGAAGGAAGATAAAATTAAACCAAAAACAATCGTACTGCCCAGAGCTCGCCAGGTTTCGTTGGAGAGGGTGATGGGGATGATGCCAAAGATTGTGCAAATCGATGTAATGAAGATGGCTTCGATTCTGGATTTGCCGGCGTCAATGACGGATTCTAAGAAAGGAATCTCGCTTTTGACATTAAGATTGATCTTGTCGATGAGAATGATGGCGTTTTTCACGACGATGCCAAAGAGCGCGAGGATGCCGATGAGGCCGGGGAAGCTGAGTGTGATTTGGAAAAAGGCCATACCGATGAAGACGCCAATGAGTGCGAGCGGGAGGGTGACAAGCACAATCATCGATTGCTTGAAAGAGTTAAATTGAATGATGAGGGTGGAGAGGATAAGTGCCATGGCGATGACCATTGCGCTTATGATAGAAGCGACTGATTCGGCGTTTTGTTCGTTTTCTCCACCATAGACGATTGAATAACCAGCTGGCAAATTATAGTCGCTAGCGACCTTTGTTTGAAACTGTGTTACGACATCACCAGGGATGGTTTTACCTTCTACTCCCGCAGAAAGAAGGACGGCTTTTTTTTGGTCAATGTGAGTGATGGTTCCCACGGATGGTTTTAGTTCGATTTTGGCGACATCTTTCAAAAAAACTGGTTGACCTTTAAGGTTAGTGATTTCCAAATTTTGGACTGCGGCGAGATTGGGGAGTTTTTCTTCCGAGAAGCGGGCGTTGACTTTAATTTCTTTAGTGTCGCGGATGACAGTACTAATTTCTGTTCCAGAGATAGCCATGCGGACAGTTGATCCGATAAGTGCGGCATTAAGGTTGTAGAGTTCCATTTTTGCGCTATCGAGCATGAAAGTATATTCAGCTGGAGCAGGCTTCAATGATGTGTCGATGTCGACCACGCCAGCAATGCCTGCGAGCATTGGGCGAAGATCACTGGCAATCTTGTCGAGCACTTGCAAATCATCCCCAATAATTCTGGCTTCAAAAGCGTTGCCAGAGGGCGGTCCGCCACCGGGAGATTCGACTTTGATGGTCACGCCACTGATTGAGTTCATATCTTCGCGGATTTTTTTAGCCAAATCATAGGAAGTGATTTTTCGCTCTTCTTTGTCCAAGAGGGTAATCACAATTCCACCCAAATGAGTTACGCTGCTGAAAGCCCCGCCGTTATTGTTGGGAGATGTGCCGGGTTGCCCGATGACGGTGGAAAAATTATTAATCTCACTGTAATGCAAAAGTTTCTCTTCCATTTGCGTGGCAAGTTTATTCGTATGGTCCAGATTGAGTCCAATCGGGGCTTCAAAAGTGAGATAGATGTTATCTTCATTGGAGGCTGGGAAAAATTCAGTTTTCACAATTCCAGTAAGGGGAAGTGCGATAGCGAAAAGAAACAGCGCAAGTGTGGCAAAAATCAGAGTCAACCGGCGTTTTTTAGTGGAAACTAGAAGGCGCAAATATTTTTCATAGATTGGGATAACCGCGTCAAAATGGATAATGCCATGAATGAGGCGGGAGAAAAAATCCTCATTTTCGCAAGTTCCCTGACAGCGCAGTTTTTCTTTGATTTTTTCATCGTCTTGCCATTCCCGTTCCATCAGTTTTTTGTTTTCCACTAATTTTTTTTGACCTTCGCGTGCGTACCATCTCCAAAGAAAAGAGAGAATAATAACAAAAACTACGCCGATAATGATGGTGACGACATTTCTTTGCCAAAAAAGAAAAGCGGTGAGGGCAGAGAGGAGCGCAAAATAGATCCAAAAAGATTTTTTGGTGAGACGAATTCGTTCAAGCACGGCCGCCAATGGATGGTTAATCATGAGCGCGATGAGTAGCGATGAGATGAGTGTGACAGAAACGGTGATGGGAATGGATTTGATAAATGATCCAATGATGCCGGTGGCAAAGAGCAGTGGCAGAAAGGCCCAGGTTGTGGCGAGGGTGGTGGAGGTGAGCACGACCTTGAAATCATTTAGTACAAGGAGCACCGCCTCTTCGGGGGTGAATTTTCCGGATTTCAAATATTGCTTTGTGGCGCTGACAACCACAATTGCGTCATCAACCAAAAGTCCCAAAGCCAAGATTAGTGAAAAAATGGAAAGAAAGTTAAGTGAGATGCCAGTGAGATTCATCACGCCAAAAGTGGCAAAGAAAACCAAGGGAATAGCGAGCCCAGCCACAATCGCTTCTTTCAGTCCGACGATAAGGAATAGCGTGACAAAAACTAAAACCAGAGTGATTAGAAAGTCATGCGTCAGTTGGGTGAAATCCTTTTGAATTAATTTGGAAAAATCAGTTGTGGCGGCATATAGCACACCTGGCGCGAAAGTTTTGATTTTTGCGTCAACGATGGCTCTTGATTTGGCAACGGTGTCGATGATTGATCCGCCGGTTTTTTTGATGATGTCGATATTGACCGCTTCTTTCGGCTCAGACCCTCCAATGGAAAAGCGCGAATAGACACTGCGCTTGATGGCCTTTTCTTCCACAGTAGCAATATCGCCAAGATAGACGATAGCATTATTTTCGCCATGATAGATGGGAATTTTTTTTAACTCGGAGGCTCTGAAAAAACGATTATCGGTGCGAATGGGATAGTTAAATTCGTTGCCCTCGAAATTGCCACCAGGAAAGGCCACATTTGATGCACTAACCGCTTGATTTGCCAGTGTTGCGGAAAGTCCGTAGCTAGACAATTTTTGCGGATCATAGGCGACAGAAAATTCCCGCTCGTCTCCGCCGGAAACTTTCACTTCGCGCACACCGGGTAATTTTTCCAGTTCATCTTTGATTTCATCAGCATAATTGCGCAAAGTAAATCCGTCATAGGGGCCAGTGAGAGAAAGCGAAAGAATTGGCGTGTCATCGAAGGAAATTTCATTGAGCTCGGGGTCGTTGGCATCGGTTGGCAAGTCTTTGATGGAAGTGAGTTTGTCACGCAAGCGCCTAATGGCGTCATCTTGGTTTTCACTTGTGTCAAATTCAACCGAAATGGCCGAAAAAGAATTACTCGAGCTCGAAGTGATTTTTTTGATACCTTTCACGCCGGAAATTCCCGTTTCAATTTTTTTGGTCACGAGTTCTTCCACGTCAGTGGGGGATGCTCCGGGATATGTGGTGGCAATCATGGCGAAGGGAACTTTGACTTCCGGGTTTGATTCACGAGGGAGTTTATTATAGCTAAAAATTCCCCAACCAGTGAGAAGGACAATGAGGAGAATGACGACGCGAAAATTGACCACAAAAAAATTGAGCCAAGTTTTGCGTAATTCTGGTTTGAATACTAATTGATCCAGATAGCGCTGGTCGGAGGATTTTGGTTGTTCTGACATATCAGGAAAATTTAAAATTTTAATTGAGCCAGGACTTACGCATTTACCCGAAAAAAGTTCTCAAGAGCGCGGTTTTCTTGCCTTGGTTAATCCTTGCTGGTCTACCGCATGTCTCGGATGTTAAGAAGGATGAACGTGCGAACTTTTTTCGGGCAAACGCGTAAGTCGAGGAGTGTTTGAATTTTTTTGTAAATCATTTTTTCACCTCCACCGCATCGGAGTCTTTGAGGGATTTATTACCGGAAACAATAATTTGTGTACTTTCAGGCAAATCTAATTTAACTTCGGCAATTTCACCTGAGATATTGGCAATTCCGATATTAGTTTTTTTGGCCTTTTCACCTTCGACGATAAAAAGGTAGCTTTCATTTTGACCAACGGTAATGGCGGAGAGAGGAAGAAGAATATTTCCATTTTTTTGTGGCGAATCAGAAATTTCGAGTGAAATGTTGATGATTGTTCCACTAAGCAGTGCAGTTTTTTCATTTGGCTCGGCCTCGATCAAGAATTTTTTAGTAGCGCTGTCGGCGACTGGTGAGATATTGGTAACCTTTGCCGAAAACACGTTCTCACTGTTATCAATGAGATTTACGGTCAGGCCGATGGAAAAATGAGAAAACTGTTCTTGGTTAGCAAAGAATTGAACTTTAATCTTTCCAGTTTTACTAATAGTGGCTATTTGTTGGCCAATGGAAACGCTGTCTCCCAAGGAAACATTTTTGGCGCTGATTTTTCCAGAAATGGGAGCGGTTATCAGGTGATTGTCGAGAGCGGAAGCTAAATTTATCTCAGCTGTCTCCAACTGAGACTTGGCAATATCGCGCGCCATGCGATTGGCAACAGTCGAATCATTTTTGTAATCTTTTTCCGCTGAAATCAAAGAGCGCTTAGCTTGAAGTTTAGCTTGCTCCAATTGTTGGACAGTAGCGCTTTGCAGATTATTTTTTCCCGCTTCGAGGTTATTCCCTGTGTCATCAATCCTAGAAAGTAACTGTCCAGTTGAAACGGAACTTCCCAGATCAAAATAAAGCGACCTAATCGTGCCGTTTGATTTGGCAGTTATGCGCGCCTCATCTTTTCCTATAACTGTTCCAGGGAAAAGCAAGGTTTTTTTGAGCGTGAAGCTGTCTTCAATTGCTTGCACACCAACAGGCAAAGCAGTTTTTTCTTCCACAGTCGTGGATGGTATTTGCGAGTCGGTTTTCTTATAGCCCCAAAAGGCGATAAGGGCGAGCGCTATTATCAGTGGGATAAGAATTTTTTTCATATAAAATTAGTTTAGATTGTCTTAGGTATTCGACTTTAAATTTTAGGCGAGAAAGAGGTTTTTGTCAAACAAAACCCCCTTCTGATAAGATAGGGGGCTAGTGGGTTTTATGATATAAAAATTATATTTTCTTGAACGATATTTTATAGACGGGCTCGTAGGCATTGTCATATTCATCTTTTATTTCAACCGCCTTGCCTTCCATGAGTGTGGACATCGCGACATCTGTGATGGCTTGGTCTAGCTCTTCGGCTTTCTTTTTGAGATTTTCCAATTTAACATAGCGCTCACCCATCCGGCTTTGAGTGGTCGATTCAATTTGTTTCTTTTTTTCACGCAGTTTCTTTAGTTCGTCGACTACTTCAGTATAGCCATTAGCGTTTGTGAGTGCATCGTTATATTCCTTGCGAATTTCTTTTTGCTCTTTTTTTGTGACTTGGAGCGTGTCAAACAGGTCTTGGATGTTTTGCATTTATTTGATTAAAAATATTTATTTAGCAACAAGATTGATGATAGCATGGATTTTGAAAAAGAGGTAGAGATCATTTTTTCGCCATTTTCCAAAGCAAATCAAAATAGGTCAAATAGGACTGGCGAAACTCTTCGTTTTTGATTTCGATGCAAAAGACGCCATTAGCATGCGCAATTAGTGTGATTGAATCGTGCCAGATATCAAAAGAAGTGGGCGAGGTGAATCCTTCTGGCAAAAAGCGGATTTCCGAATTGACGCGCTGGAGTTGCCCCGCTTCCGCGCGGTGGCTGTCGTTGAGAATAATTTGGGTGTTGATGTTTCTTTTGCTCCTGATTTTGTTTATTCTTTCATAAACACCGCCTTTGCTGGTCATTTCCTTATAGCGCATACTCATTCCCGAAACAACTTTATAGGTCGTATCAGCCGGTTGCAGGTCGTTTTTTCTTTTGATCATATCGCGATAGGCCTTTTCGCCTTCATAAACCCGGATTTCCTGGCCCTTTTGTTGGCCGGTTAATTTAGAATTGATTTCCTCAATTAGACTAGAGGCAATAATTTCTTGTTGCTTAATGTTATCGAGAATGTTTTGTGGATTAGCCACACGAAAAACTAAGCGATTGTTTTTGGTCGTTTTCAGGATCATTTTTTTGCTCTCTAATCCGTCGAGGGCGTCATAGGCCACCTGCCGGTGCATCCCCAACTTCTTAATCAGTGGCCCAACCGTATTTTCGCCCAATTCCAAAAGCGCATTATATAGCTTAATTTCATTGGGCGTGAGACCGAGTTGTTTGAGTTCGTTTTCCATAGTTGTAGATTCCTCCTCGCCCTCCGGGAGAGGATGTCACGAGCACGTGACAGGTGAGGGTTCTCACCAATACAGGAAAAATTATCAATTAAATTAAGTCTTTGTGTCATCGAAAGCACCCTCATCCGGCTTTCAGCCACCTTCTCCCGGAGGGAGAAGGGGATATAAAAAAAGCCCTCTCAAATTATCATCACCCCAAAACTGACCAAATTTCAAAAAACCTTTACTCTAGCTCCATTATACAGCAGTTTGCGACTGATGTCAACATTGTCGCAATAAAACAGTTGACAATAACCAATAGACATGCTATACTCCGGAGTCAAGCTGAGAAATGGATTCTCGGTGAGACAAAAACAATGTTCTTTGAAATTAAATAAAATTCAGCTAAGGCACGGTCTCGAATAGTCGGGATGGTCGGGAGCAGAAAACAATATATTTTGTTTTCTGCTGGCTGGATAAAATATTAAGTTATCGCCTGTATCGGCGGGGTATAAATTGATCAGGAGAAAAGAAATGCAGAAATATTGGGTAACAAATTTTTCTTTTTGCTCAGAGGAAGCAGAATATTTGACAGGCAAGGCTTTCAAGTTTCATCACCTTTCTGCCTATGGAAGGCTTTTAGTGAATGAAGATGAGTCGCTACACTGTCAGCTTGGATCAAGTATGCCAGAAGTACAGCTTGGATCAAGTATGCCAGATATATGGCCGGAATCTTATTTCGGAGTAAGATTCCCTGGTTATAAATTTTATGGTGAGTTAAAAAGAATTGGCGGGTTTGTGACTCATCTGGATAGGGTGAATAGTGTAATTAAGGAAATTAACTTAAGCAAGGGGACATATAGGCTGACCCACACTTGCCATCCTATTTTTGAATTCACGGAACGACAACCGGCGGGCAATTTAGTAATGTTCACTTTGCACGCAGAGATCGTCTCTCCTTAGCTCTTTATGTAGTAAAAATCAAAGGGCGAGCACGCGTACCATCGCACTGTGCTCGCCTCCTTTTCCCAAGCTTCAAAATTGTTTTGAGACTTGAGATGGAGGAAAAATAACAACATAGTACCTTAAGAAAGGAAAAAAAGATGAGCATTTATCGCATTTTGGTCGTAGAAGATCAATTGGTTGGCATTGAAGCAATTATTGATGCCATTGTTAATGTGGTTCCTGATTTTTTTCCAAAATATTCTGTCTCTTTTGCCAGATGGTATCAGATGGCCAAAGAGTTGATTTCGGAGGAGTCATACGGCTTGATTTTTTTGGACCATCGCATGCCCAATGAAGATCCTGGGTGTGGTGAGGACGACGAACGATGCAAATATGCGGTCAGGGATCTTGGATACAATCTCATTCCAATTATCAGAGAGAAACTTCCCGAGGCCTTAATCATTGGAACTTCTTCAATGAGAAGCGATGAGTTTTCAAAATTGCCTGCTCCAGATTTTCGCATCCAAAAAGCGTGGAAAGAAGCGCGGACAAGTTTAAGAGAGTTATTGATGGAAGCAGGAAGGAAATAAAAATGTCGGACTGGCAAACTGTTTATCATCGAGACATAAAAACTGCACTTTAATAAGGAGAAGAATGATGAAAAAGAAAATTACTAGACAGGCTATTCTGGATGAAATCAGTCGGCTGGAAAATGTCAAGCAACAATTGCATGACATCGCAAAGTCGATAGATCCTACCGGTAGGCGTGCGATAGCTTGCACTATCGAACAGGATGAGTATATTGCTGAATTAACCAAAGTGTTGGAACAGTACCCAGATTAAAAACTTGGGGCTAAAAAAAGAGATAATCCCTGAGGAAGGCTATCTCTTAGTTGAATAGTTCTTTTATGGGAAAAAATCAAAAGGCGAGTACGCGTATCATCGTACTGTGCTCGCCTCCTTTTCCCAAGTTTCAAAATTGTTTTGAGGCTTGAGATGGAGGAAAAATAAAACTTAGTACCTTAAAAAAGGAGAGCAATATGAATAAAAAAGTTATCATCATGGCTATGGCACTGCTTTTAGTATTTGTCATGCAGTCCCAATCGCATGCTGAACAGCGGGTACTTAAAATGTCAGGAATACTGAAAGAAGTAGTCTTTGACATTAACAAGTCAACTACTGATTATCACGCAGCTTTTTATTTTGAAAATGGTGCGATGATTGTTCTTGCTAATGTTCCAAGAGAAGGTGTTGTTTTCGAAAAAGGAAGAATGTGCCTTTTGCGATATGCATCGTCTGAGTTTCGTGATGGAGGTTACGATCTAGATCGTTTTGTGAGCATAGAATATAAAAACGATGTGACAAAAACACCATAAAAATTTAGGAGGAAACATGCCAAATAGACAAGACAAAATGTTTTCCAACACCGCTGCAATGTACGATTCCAACGCAAATGAATATGCTGAGGCGTCTAAACGAGAACTGCGAGAGTTTACCCTTAAGCCGTCCCTGATTAAATGTCTTGGCAATCTGTCTGGGAAAAGAGTGTTAGACATTGGTTGTGGCACTGGTAATTCCAGTCGCCTGGCACTTTCGTGCGGCGCGCGGGAAGTCACTGCGGTTGATATTTCCGAGAAAGAAATTGCTACGGCAAGGGAAATCGACAAAGGAAAGGCGATAGCTTATTTCGTCGGAAATGCTATTGATGACAATCTGGTTGATCTAGGAAAGTTTGACTTAGTGATAGCCATATTGTCGGTGCATTATTGCACAGATAGAGTGACATTGGAAAAACTTTTTTCCAATGTGCAAAAAATGCTCAAGCCAGGAGGAGAATTTCTCGCAGTCGTGGTGCCGTTTACCGAGTATGATGGTTACGGAGTGAAAATTTCATCACCAACTGGACGGGAAGGCGATCCATCAAATGTGTCGCTGTCAGACTTTCAGGGCAACAAGTTCTTGAACTTCGATGATATATATTGGAGCGAGAAAACGTACCAGGAAATTCTGGAAAAAATTGGCTTTTCTGTTGAATGGCTTCCGTGCATTGTGTCTAATGAAGGCATCGAAAAATATGGCAAGGGTTTTTGGCAGAAGTTTTTGGACAACCCGATCTATAAAATATTTCGGGCGAAAGAAGATGAGAACGATTGTTTTAAAATTTTCTTAAAAGTTGAAAGGGCGATAGAAAAGAATAGGGAGGATAGGCTGACTAGCAGAACTAATGCCATTCTCCTGTAGGAAAAACCAAAAGGAGTTGCCCAGCGTTGCAACTCCTTTTTTCTATGAAAATAAATTGTGTCTCTACAAAATTAATTTTTTTTGCTAAGATATGTTTATGCTGGATGAAATTAAAAAACATCTGAATTTTAATCGCCTTGTGGTGTTGGTTTTTGTCGTGGTTGGTTTTGTGATCTATGGCAATACCCTTCTCAATCAGATGTTTTGGGATGATTTTGATTTTATCTTGAATAATCTTTATCTGCGCGATTGGCAATATTTGCCTAATTTCTTTTCGGAGAATGTGATTGCCGGAGCGGGCCTTGCCAGCAACTATTGGCGACCGGTGTTGCAGATAGTTTTTTCGTTCGAGTGGCACACCTGGGGTGATTTTGCGCCAGCCTATCATTTTGTTAATATTATTTTCCATGTCAGTGATGCCACGCTATTATATTTCGTATTGAATTTGATTTTCAAAAAAAAGTGGCTCTCAGTAGTGACGGCGCTGGTTTTTCTTGTGCATCCACTGCAAACGGAAGCGGTGAGCTATGTCAACAGTCTGGGCGATTCGCTCTCAGTTTTCTGGATGCTAGGTGGCACGTGGTTTTATCTCAAATATCTGGAAAATGCCAACCGGCAATATTATTGTGTCTCCGCTTTTTTCTATATTCTCGCGCTGATGTCCAAAGAAACGGCCATTATTATGCCGGCCTTGCTTGCGCTCGCGCATTTTTTTGTTTTTCCCAAGGAAATTGCGATCGGGGAGCGCGCAAAAAAAATTGTCAAAAAAATCTGGCCGTTTTTTCTGATGGCGGGAATCTATCTTTTGCTTCGCGCGACTAGTCTCAATTTCATCAATTCGTTTAATCTCTATAATGAACAAAATGTTTTCACCTCAAGTATTTTCACACGTATTTTCACCTTTTTTCATATCCTGACAATTTATCTCGGACTGCTTTTTTGGCCGGTGGGGTTGCATATGGAAAGAACGATTTCGGTGTCGACTAGTTTATCTTCTGGCCCGGTTATTTTGGGCGCATTGATTTTTTTGGGACTTTTGACGCTAGCCATTTGGAATGTGAGAAAATATCCTATCCTTAGCTTTGGAATTTTATGGTTTTTCATTGGCCTTGCCCCAACATCTAACATCGCTGTGCCAATCAACGGTATGCTCTACGAGCACTGGCTTTATTTTCCCATGATTGGTATCGCACTTATTATCATTTGGCTGGGAATGGGTATATTTGAAAAATTTCATCAGACTAAAATTTTATTCATAGCACTCTTGATTATTTCTATTAGCACACTTTCTGTGCTTACAATAAAGAGAAATCGCCAGTGGCACGATCCGATTGTTTTCTATAATCAAACCCTCACTTTCACGCCAGGCAGTTATCGCGTGCTCAATAATTTGGGTATGGCCTATGCTGATGCAAAGGATAGTGCAAAAGCCAAAGAGACCTATGAAAAAGCCATGGCGACAGACCCCAAAAATCCGATTGCTTACCACAATCTTGCCAATATCTATCGGGATGCGGGAGAAAAATCCCAAGCAATCGAAATATATGAGCAGGCAATTTCGCTGGATTCTAAGTTTATGTACTCCTACAGCGCGCTAATCGACCTTTATCTCAAAGAAAAAAACTATCCTAAAGCTTTGGAATATCTCAAAAAAGCGCAAGAGTTGCAGCCAGAAAACGAGAACATTAAAAATATGATCTATCAGCTAGATAAGCTCAAATAAAACCTAAAATTAGGCATAATTTGGCCAAGAAAGTCAGAACCTTGACTTTTTAGCCAAAAAGTGCTATAGTGACAGGTAAACGATTGGCCCATAATGGGTAAAAGGAAAAGAAAAGGAGGAGGAAGTGATGAATGCAAAAAAAGCAGTACTGGTGACTATTATAGCTCTCGTGGTTGTTTTCTGGGGAGCTTATTGGACGCTTACGCTTGTCGTAGCACCCGTCGAGCAAATGGACATAGGCATTAAAAAAGCCGTGGACCAAAAAAAAGTTCAAATAGAGTTGGACCAAAAAAAAGATTTCTTGCAAGCGCTGGAAATCCCGGCCCCATCTGACGGGGAAAAAATTCGGGCTTTGCGGTTATCCCTGAGAAGGGAAATAGCAGAGCTTGAGAAGAAAATCAGTGGGGATGATTCGGTGGTTCTATCGGAGAACCACCATCTACCCTGATTAATGGGGGTGATCTTAACAGATTGCCCCCTC